>NZ_JBEYVS010000003.1:0-302148 GCF_040644095.1 Streptomyces sp. NPDC047028 | reverse complement strand
GCCTGATTTACCCAGCTCCGGACGCTGAGATCAGCGTTTCCGCAGCTCAGACAACCTTTCGATTGCTGCTTCTATCACACCCTTCCGCTTGCAGAAGGCGAACCGAACGTACGGGGCTCCCGCCGCCCGGTCGTCGTAGAAGACCGCGTTGGGGATGGCGACCACGCCCGCCCGCTCGGGCAGGGAGCGGCAGAAGGCGAAGCCGTCCTTCTCGCCGAGCGGGCTGATGTCGGTGGTGATGAAGTAGGTGCCGGCCGGGCGGAAGACGGCGAAACCCGCCGCGGTCAGCCCCTCCGCCAAGATGTCCCGGCGGGCCAGCATGTCCCGGCGGAAGTCGTCGAGGTAGGAGTCGGGCAGGGCGAGCGCC
This sequence comes from Streptomyces sp. NPDC047028, assembly GCF_040644095.1. NCBI lineage: Bacteria > Bacillati > Actinomycetota > Actinomycetes > Kitasatosporales > Streptomycetaceae > Streptomyces > Streptomyces sp. NPDC047028. The sequence continues at coordinate 301,781 of NZ_JBEYVS010000003.1, read as the reverse complement.
TCGGCCACCGCGTACTGGAAGGGGCCCGAGGCGACGTACGTCAGGAACTGCTTCGCCGAGCGGACCGCGGAGACGAGCTCCGGGGCGGCCGTCACCCAGCCCACCTTCCAGCCGGTGAAGGAGTACGTCTTGCCGGCCGAGCCGATCGTCACCGTGCGCTCCCGCATGCCCGGGAACGTGGCCAGCGGGATGTGCTCGGCGTCGTCGAAGACCAGGTGCTCGTACACCTCGTCCGTCACCACCAGCAGGTTCCGCTCCACCGCCAGCTCGGCGACCGCGGCCAGCTCCGCGCGGGTGAGGACCGTGCCGGTCGGGTTGTGCGGGGTGTTGAGCAGCAGCAGCCGGGTGCGGTCGGTGACGGCCGCGCGGAGTTCGTCCAGGTCGAGCCGGAAGGCGCCGTCGTGCGGGCGCAGGGTCACCGGGACGCGCCGGCCGCCCGCCATCGCGATGCTCGCCGCGTAGGAGTCGTAGTACGGCTCCAGCGCCACGACCTCGTCGCCCGGCTCCAGCAGCGCCAGCAGGGACGCCGCGATCGCCTCCGTCGCACCCGCCGTGACCAGGACCTCCGTGTCGGGGTCGTACGACAGCCCGTAGCGGCGCAGCTGGTGCGCGGCGACCGCGGTGCGCAGCTCGGGGACGCCCGGGCCCGGCGGGTACTGGTTGCCGCGCCCGTCGCGCAGCGCCCGTACGGCCGCCTCCCTGATCTCCTCGGGTCCGTCCGTGTCGGGGAAGCCCTGGCCCAGGTTGATGGAGCCCGTGGACTGGGCGAGGGCGGACATCTCGGCGAAGATCGTCGTACCGAACTCCGCCAGCCGGCGGTTGAGGTGGGGGCGCGCGGTGGAGGTCATGGCGGCCATCCTCCGCCCAGGCTCCGGGGTTCCTCAACCGTGCCCTCAGGAGGAGGCGGCTTCGTCCACCGTCCCCCGGATCTCCAGGACGGCGTCGGCGCCGGTGATCTCGCAGAGCCGCCGGACCTGCGGTGACGGCGCCACCAGACGCAGGGTGCCCGAGTGGTGGGCGCGGATCAGCAGGTTCAGGAACGTCGAGTCCGCGAAGGTGACCCCCGAGGCGTCCAGGATCACCTTCGGACGCGTGCCGGCCCCGTCCTCCAGGGCCTTCGCCAGGGGCGCGATCGTGTGCATGTCGTAGTCGCCCCGCGCGACGACGACCCAGGCGCCGTGCACGGCGTACTCGGACATCGCTGCCTGTTCGGTCGCCGGCTCGGTGATCTGTTCGGTCGCCTGCCCAGTCGCCTGTTCGGGCATCAGTGGCCCGCCCTCCTGGCCCGGTGTCATCGGCATGTCGGCCTTGTCGCAGTGCACCCTTCCGGCCCTCTCTGTGAACGCTCGCTCGCGAGATCAGGTCATCCGTTACCGGAAAAGTATGTCATGTATCTGCGTTCTGGCAATGCTGGACCGTAAAATGCGGGGCATGGCTGAAGTGCCCGAACCTCACACCGGATGGACGTTCATCACCAATCACGCGCGTGTGCTTGCGGCCATCGCCGACAACCCGAACGTCCGCATCCGTGACATCGCCGCCCACTGCCGGCTCACCGAGCGTGCCGTCCAGCGGATCATCTCGGATCTGGAGCGGGACGGTTACCTCTCCCACCGCAGGGACGGGCGCACGAACACGTACTTCATCGAGCCGGACAAGGTGCTGCGCCATCCGGCGGAGGCCGGCCTCGCCGTGGCCTCCCTGCTGTCCCTGCTCGTGCAGGACGAGACCGAGCGCGTCAGGCAGCCGGTCGCCCGGCAGCGCCGCTGATCCGCTCTTCTCCTGGTCCCTCGTCTCCCGACCTCCGAAGGTCAGGCCGCGTTCCCCGAGTTGACGCTCAGAAGTTCCTCAACTCTGCTTTGGCGGCCGTGACGGCCGGGCATCCCTCGCTCACCGCGCCAGACGCGGGACCGGCGAGGCGCCCACGGGGGGTCGCTTCCGGGGGAAGGGAAGGAGGGTGGCGCCATGACCGTAGGCATCATCCTGGTGGCCGTCGTCGTCGTGTTCTTCGTGGCCGTGGGCCGGGTGAACCGCAAGTGCCACGGCCGGGGCGCGGGTGCGCGGCGGGGTTCGGCCTCGTCCTCCAGGTACGACAGCGGCAACAGCTGGTGGGCCGGAACCGCGGCCGACGCCGGCTCCTCCTCGGGGGGACACGGCGGGCACCACAGCCACCACGGGGGACACTCGGGGCACTCCTGCGGCGGTGGCCACTCGTCGTCGTGCGGCGGCAGCTCATCGTGCGGTGGCGGCTCCTCCTGCGGAGGTGGCTCGTCCTGCGGTGGCGGCGGCGGATGCGGGGGAGGCAGCTGACACGGGGCAGCCGAGCTTCCACGCACAGGCGCCCGCCGGGGGACGACACCGGCGGGCGCCCACCGTCGCGCCCCGCCGCACCCCGTCCGAACATGACCTCGCAGGGTTCCTCGGGGCGCCGTAGTTGAACAGTTGAGCTGTGGAGCCCTCTAGGGGATGGAAACCCTCCGAAGTTGGGTAAAAACGCTGTGACGGCTCCGCCGTTCATGATTCCCTCTACTTCACCGACGCAGCCCCTCGGACGTCTCGCAGACTCCCCTCCCCGGCCGGGCCCGGCCGGGCTGACGGTCTGACATGGCCGATCGGCCGGCACGGCCGATCTCCCCCCTCCTTGCGTGCTAGCGGAGCCGATCCATGCTCACGACCCTGAACACCTCCTACACCGATACGCGCGCGGCCGACCTCGCCTGGGCCCTCGGGCGCGAGCCGTTGCCCGCCCTGGCCACGCTCGATCTGGAACTCGTCGGGGCCAAGCTCCAGCTGAGACTGCTCGGCGCGTCCCACCAGGTGCTCCTGGAGGAGAAGCGGGGCAGTTGCTCGGAGACGGTGGCCTGCATCCCCGGCTCCAGCACCCCGCTGCCGCTCGGCGTCGCCAAGCGGATCGGCGACTGGGAGTACGAGTTCGCGGCCCGCGTCGAAGTGCTCGGCCCCGGCTCCTTCGCGGGCCGCGCCCAGGAGCTGCTGGCCCTCGTCACGGACCATCCGCACGGTCTGGCCGGGGTGTTCCCCGGCAGCCCGCACGCCTTCACCGCGATGCTCGCCCAGCGGCACGAGGGACAGGTGCACTGGCGCACCTGGCACGCCTACCCGCAGGACGGCCAGTTGGTCGCCACCCGCACGCGCGTGGGGGCGCGGGTCGCGGCGGCCCAGCCGGCGCCGCAGCCGGGCTGAGCGGCGGCCGACGGACCCAAGAGGAGCTGTGCCGAAGGGATTTCGGGACGCTGTCGTGGCGGTTAAACCCGCCGTATGTCAACTCGCCCGAGTTCCACACGTGTGGGTGACGAAGCGTACCGAGCCCGTGACGTAACGTCGCACCGTGATCGAACCGCACGCCCCCGCGCCGCCGGGGGCCCCGCCCTGGACAGGCCCCGCCCGGCTGCCCGTCCGGCCCGGCACCGGGCGGTTCCTGGTCCTCGTGTGCGTCTTCGTGTGCGCGGCCTGCGGACTCGTGTACGAACTGGAACTCGTCGCGTTCGCCTCGTACTTGATCGGCGACTCGGTCACCCAGGCGTCCGTCGTGCTGTCCGTCATGGTCTTCGCGATGGGCATCGGCTCCCTCGCCGCCAAACGGCTCCGCTGGCACGCGGCGGCCGGCTTCGGCGCGATCGAGATCGCCCTCGCCCTCGTCGGCGGGTGCAGCGCGATGGCCCTGTACGCCGTCTTCGCCTGGACCGGCGGCTGGGGCGGCCTGTGGGCCGACGGCCCCCGCTGTCTGCTGGTCGCGTTCTCCCTGGCCATCGGCCTGCTCATCGGCGCCGAGGTCCCGCTGCTCATGGAGCTGATCCAGCGGATCCGCCGCCAGGACGCGGGCGGTGCGGTCGCCGACCTGTTCGCGGCCGACTACGTGGGCGCCCTGGTCGGCGGCCTCGCCTTCCCCTTCCTCCTCCTGCCGTTCCTGGGCCAGTTGACCGGCGCGCTGGTCACCGGCACGGTCAACGTCGTCGCCGGCGGCGCCCTGGTCCTCGGCCTGTTCCGCCGTGACCTGACCCGCCGCGCCCGCTGGACGCTCCTCGTCGTCGGCGTCACCGTGCTCGCCGTCCTCGCCTCCGCCGCCGCCCTCGCCGGCGACTTCGAACGGGCGGCCCGGCGCGCGGTGTACGGCGCCGATGTCCGGGTCGCGCTGCAGACCGACGTCCAGGAGATCGTGCTGACCGGTGGCGCCCACGGCCGCCCGCTCGACCTGTTCCTGGACGGCCGCCTCCGGGTCGGCGGTCACGACGAACGCCGCTACCACGAGGCGCTGGTCCACCCCGCGCTGACCGGCCCGCACGCGCGCGTGCTGATCCTCGGCGGCGGCGACGGCCTCGCCGCCCGCGAGGTCCTGCGCCACCGGGACGTGCGCCGCGTCGACGTCGTCGAACTCGACGCCGGGCTGCTCCGCCTGGCCCGCCGCGACCCCGGCCTCTCCGCCCTCAACGGCCACGCCTACGACGACCCCCGCGTGCACGCCGCCACCGCCGACGCCCTCACCTGGCTGCGGGCGGCGCCCCCGGCGTCGTACGACGTCGTCGTCGCCGACCTGCCCGACCCCGGGATCACGGCCAGCACCAAGCTGTACTCACAGGAGTTCTACGGTCTGGTCCGCCGCGTTCTCGCCCCGCGCGGGCGCCTCGTGGTGCACGCCGGCACCGTCTCCACGCGGCCGCGCGCCTTCTGGACGGTGGAGGCCACCCTCCGCGCGGCCGGCTTCGCCACCGCCCCCTACCGCGTCCTCGGCCACGACACCGGCTTCGCCGCCGGCCCCGACCGCTCGGCCGGCGCCGGCGCTCCCCGCGCCCCGCACGAATGGGGTTTCCTGCTCGCCGCACCCGGCCGCACGCCACCCGCACTGGCGCTGGACCCCGGCGGGCCACGACCGCGGACGCTGGACCAGGAGGAGCTGACGGCCGACGGACGGGCGGCGGCCCGCACCCGGATCCCGGGACTGCCGCCGTCGACATTGGTGCATCCGCGCTACTGAACTCGGGCGCCCCGCGTGCGCCCGCTCACGGGAGGGTACGTTCCGGCTCCGACTGGGTACTCTCACCCACCATGGAGCACCAGGTCTACGTAGCGGCAGCGACCTCGCGGCTCAGAGAAGCCCTCGCCGACCCCGCCCGGGTCGCCCGGGCGGTCCCCGGGCTGCAACAGGACGCCGGGGCCGAACCCGTCGCCGGGCGGCTGAAGTTGCGCGTGGGCGGGCACTCCGTCACCTACCGCGGCACGGCCCGGATCACGCCCCGCGAGGACGGCACGTACGCCATCGAGGGCGACGCCACCGAGGCCCGCGGCACCGGCTCCGTCAAGCTCGCCCTCACCCTGCGCCTCGCGGACGCCGACGGCGGCTCCACCGTCACCGTCGAGGGCACGGCCGACGCGGACGGCCGCGTCACCGAACTCCCGGCGGACGCGGTCACCTCGGCGACGACCCGCCTGCTGCACCGTTTCCTGGAGGCCCTGGCGGCACTCCCCGGGGAGCCGCCGACGGCACCCGAGCCGGAGAAGCCGGGGCAGGCGCCGGAGGCCGGGCATCTCTCCGTCCACGACACCGACGTCCCCCCGCCCTCCCTGGACCCGGCCGCCGACATCGAGGCCGGGGACGGCACCGAGGCCGGGGACGACGCCGAAACCGGCACCGAGACCGGCACCGAGACCGGCGCGGCGGCCGGCGCCGGCTCCGAGGGCGGGCTCGCCGAGGACTTCACCGCCCCCGCCGAGCCCCCCGCCGAAGCGGCCCACGCCCGCCGGACGATGATCGGCCGCAGCGCCGAGGAGGTCGACCACGCCCCGCCGCGCGGCCGCTACGCCCCCGTCCCGGCCCCCCAGTCCGGTGTCGCGAACGCCGCAGTCCTGCGCTGGGCCGCGCCCGCGGCGGCCCTCGCCGTCGCCTCGGCGATCGTGCTGGGCCGCGCCCTGCGCAAGCGCCGCTGAGCCCCGGTGATCCGTCCGTACGGCCTCGTACGGCGGACGCCCTCTTGATCGCCCCAGTAGGGTCGGTTCCGTGAGTAACGAAGACATCACGCTGACCGCGGGCGACGCGGAAGTGACCGTACGGCCCGGCCAGGGCGGCCGGATCGGCGGGCTCCGGATCGGCGGCGTGGAGCTGCTGCGGCAGGGCGAGCGGTACGGCTGCTTCCCGATGGCCCCCTGGTGCGGCCGGATCCGGGACGGCCGCTTCCTGGACGGGGCCACCGTCCGGCAGATGCCGCTGAACGCCCGGCCGCACGCCATCCACGGCACCGCGCGCGACGGCGCCTGGCAGACCGTGCGCAAGACCGCCGACGAGGCCGTCCTGTCGTACGAACTGGTCGACCCCTGGCCGCATCCGGGCCTGGTCACGCAGGTCGTCGCGCTGGCCGAGGACAGCATGACCCTGACGATGTCCGTCGAGGCGCACAGCTCCTCGTTCCCGGCGCAGGTCGGCTGGCACCCGTGGTTCAACCGGAACCTCGGCGGCCAGGACGCCCGGCTCGACTTCACGCCCGCCTGGCAGGAGGAGCGGGGCGCCGACCACCTGCCCACCGGCAATAGGATCGACCCGAAGCCGGGCCCCTGGGACGACTGCTTCGGCATGCCCGGCGGCGTCGACGTCACCCTCACCTGGCCGGGACAGCTGGAGCTGAAGGTGGCAAGCCGCGAGGAGTGGGTGGTCGTCTACGACGAGCAGGCCGAGGCGGTCTGCGTGGAGCCGCAGACCGGCCCGCCCAACGGCCTGAACACCCACCCCCGCCTGGTCACGATGCTGGAGCCGCTGGAGGCCACGACCACCTGGAGCTGGCGCCGCCTCTAAGCTTGGCGGCATGACGACGGACGTGCGCGGTGCGCTGCTGCAGCAGATCAAGGACAAGGCCGTGGTGCACGGCAAGGTGACGCTCTCCTCCGGTCTGGAGGCGGACTACTACGTCGACCTGCGCCGCATCACCCTCGACGGCGAGGCCGCCCCGCTGGTCGGGCAGGTGCTGCTGGACCTGACCGCCGACCTCGACTTCGATGCGGTCGGCGGGCTCACCATGGGTGCCGACCCGGTCGCCGCCGCGATGCTGCACGCCGCCGCCGCGCGCGGCAAGCGGATCGACGCGTTCGTCGTCCGCAAGGCCGCGAAGGCGCACGGCCTGCAGCGCCGCGTGGAGGGCCCGGAGATCAGGGGCCGGCGGGTGCTGGTCGTGGAGGACACCTCCACCACGGGCGGCTCGCCGCTCACCGCCGTGGAGGCCGTGCGCGAGGCCGGCGCGGAGGTCGTCGGCGTCGCCACGATCGTCGACCGGGCGACCGGCGCCGCCGAGAAGATCGAGGCCGGCGCGGGCGTTCCGTACCGGTTCGCCTTCTCGAAGGATGAACTGGGTCTGGACTGACGCGCCGGTTTGACCTGGACTTGACCGGGACGTGGACCATCGCGTCATCTCTGGAAAGATGGGGGCGACGATGACGTCATTCCCCAGGTCTAGGTCAGGGCCGTAACGCAGTACACACCCCGCAACACAAGGAGCGGACACATGCCCATCGCAACCCCCGAGGTCTACAACGAGATGCTCGACCGGGCGAAGGCAGGCAAGTTCGCCTACCCGGCCATCAACGTCACCTCGACCCAGACCCTGAACGCCGCGCTGCGCGGTTTCGCGGAGGCCGAGAGCGACGGCATCGTCCAGATCTCCACGGGTGGCGCCGAGTTCCTCGGCGGCCAGTACAGCAAGGACATGGTCTCCGGCGCGGTCGCGCTGGCCGAGTTCGCGCACATCGTCGCCGAGAAGTACCCGGTCAACATCGCGCTGCACACCGACCACTGCCCGAAGGACAAGCTCGACGGGTACGTGCGTCCGCTGATCGCGGTCTCCGAGGAGCGCGTGAAGGCCGGCCGCAACCCGCTGTTCCAGTCCCACATGTGGGACGGCTCGGCGGAGACCCTGGCCGACAACCTGGAGATCGCCCAGGAACTGCTGGTCCGCGCGGCCGCCGCGAAGATCATCCTCGAGGTGGAGATCACCCCGACCGGTGGCGAGGAGGACGGCGTCTCGCACGAGATCAACGACTCCCTCTACACCACGGTGGAGGACGCGATCCGCACCGCGGAGGCGCTCGGTCTGGGTGAGAAGGGCCGCTACCTGCTGGCCGCGTCGTTCGGCAACGTGCACGGTGTGTACAAGCCGGGCAACGTCGTCCTGCGTCCGAAGCTGCTGAAGGAGCTGGCCGACGGGGTCACCGCGAAGTTCGGCAAGCAGTCGCCGTTCGACTTCGTGTTCCACGGCGGCTCCGGCTCCACGGAGCAGGAGATCCACACGGCGCTGGAGAACGGGGTCGTGAAGATGAACATCGACACGGACACGCAGTACGCGTTCACCCGGCCGGTGGCCGACCACATGCTGAAGAACTACGACGGCGTGCTGAAGGTCGACGGCGAGGTCGGCAACAAGAAGACGTACGACCCGCGGACGTGGGGCAAGCTGGCGGAGGCGAGCATGGCGGCGCGGGTCGTCGAGGCCACGAACAACCTGCGGTCGGCCGGCAACAAGATCAAGTAACCCCGGGTTCCACCCGGCCCCGGACCCCGGAGCCAACCCCTGGCCCCGGGGTCCACCCCATTCCCCAGGCGCGGGCCCGCCGCGACCGCTCGCGCAGTTCCCCGCGCCCCTTACGGGGCACGTACGTAGCTGCGGGCATGCGTGCCTCTCCCAGTGCCTCAAGGGCCTGGGGGGACCTCCCAGGGCGGCACGGGTGGGCGCAGCGGCACCCTGGCAGCGCCGGTGAGCGGACCCACCCCCGGCCCGCACCGGCACCGGTGTCCGCGGAGCACGCGCAGCGGGGTGTGCGGGAAACTGGGGGCATGACGATTCACGACAACCTTCTTGGTGGGCCGCCCCCGACCCACCTCCCCGACGCCCCCGAGCCCCGCGACCTCCTCGCCGCCGGCACGGCCCCCGCGGACGTCGCCGCGAAGTACCCCACCTCCTCCCTCGCCTGGGCCCAGCTCGCCGACGACGCCTTCGAGCGCGGCGCGGTCGTGGAGTCGTACGCCTACGCCCGTACGGGCTACCACCGCGGCCTCGACGCCCTGCGCCGCAGCGGCTGGAAGGGCCACGGCGAGGTCCCCTGGGAGCACGAGCCGAACCGCGGTTTCCTGCGCGCCCTGCACGCCCTCGCCCGCGCCGCCGGCTCCATCGGCGAGCAGGAGGAGTACGAGCGCTGCAGCCAGTTCCTGAAGGACTCCTCGCCGACGGCGGCCCAGACCCTCGGCTGAGGCGGCCCCGGCGCCCGTGTGGCCCGTCCCGCAACGGACGGGCCTTGCGGTATCCCATGGGATTGCGGAGGATTCCGCTTGGGGACCGGGGCCCCCGTGCCGGCATCGGCAGGGGCGGACCGCTACCCTGAGTAACACAGGAGACAGCGATGTCCCAACAGGCTCACATCCCGGCCGAGGCCGCTGAGCCCGAGACCCCGCATCTCGATTTCGCCGGTACGACGCCGTACGAGGACTACGTCCGGGCGGACGTGCTCACCCACCTCCAGCAGACCCTCACCGACGACCCCGGTGAGATGGTCTTCCTCGTCACGACGCAGGTCATGGAGCTGTGGTTCACCGTCATCGTGCACGAGTGGGAGACCGCCTCCCACGCCCTGCGCCAGGACGACGTGCCGACCGCGATCGCCGCGCTGAAGCGTTCCGTACGGGAGCTGGAGGCGCTCAACGCCTCCTGGACGCCGCTCGGTCAGCTGACCCCGGCGCAGTTCAACTCGTACCGCTCCGCCCTCGGCGAGGGTTCCGGCTTCCAGTCGGCCACCTACCGCCGGCTGGAGTTCCTGCTCGGCGAGAAGTCCGCGTCCATGCTCGTCCCGCACCGCGGCGCCCCCCGCGCGCACGCCGAGCTGGAGAAGGCGCTGCACGAGCCGAGCCTGTACGACGAGGTCGTACGGCTCCTCGCGCGCCGGGGCCATGCCGTCCCGGAGTCGGTGCTGCGCCGTGACGTGTCCCAGCGCTACGAGCCCTCGGATGCCGTCGAGTCGGCGTGGGCGGCGATCTACTCCGGCGACGAGGCCGGCGAACTCGCCCGTCTCGGCGAGGCGTTGACGGACGTCGCCGAACTGGTCTGGCGATGGCGCAACGACCACCTGGTCGCCACCCGCCGCGCGATGGGCTCCAAGACCGGCACGGGTGGCTCCGCGGGCGTGGCCTGGCTGGAGAAGCGCGCCCGCAAGAACGTGTTCCCCGAGCTGTGGACGGCGCGGGCCCATGTTTGAACTCGCCCTGCGCGCCGAGAAGCTGGACGCCGAGGACGTACTGGCGCCGCTCCGGGCCCGCTTCGTCCTCGACGAGGGCGTCTACCTGGACGGCAACTCGCTCGGAGCGCTGCCCGGGCACGTCCCCGACCGCGTGCAGGACGTCGTCCGCAGGCAGTGGGGCGAGCTGCGCATCCGCTCCTGGGACGAGAGCGGCTGGTGGACGGCGCCGGAACGGATCGGTGACCGCATCGCCCCGCTGGTCGGTGCGGGCCCCGGGCAGATCGTCGTCGGCGACTCGACAAGTGTGAACGTCTTCAAAGCACTTGTGGCCGCCGTCCGGATGGCGGGCGAGGACCGCACGGAGATCCTCGTCGACGCGACGACGTTCCCCACGGACGGCTACATCGCCGAGTCGGCGGCCCGCATGACCGGCCGCACCCTGCGCGCGCTGAGCCCGGAGGAGGTGCCGGCGGCGCTCGGTGACCGCACCGCCGCCGTCCTGCTCAACCACGTCGACTACCGCACCGGCCGCCTGCACGACCTGCCGTCCCTGACGGGCGCGGTGCACGCCGCCGGCGCACTCGTGGTCTGGGACCTGTGCCACAGCGCGGGTGCGCTGCCGGTCGGGCTGGACGAGCACGGGGTGGACCTGGCGGTCGGCTGCACCTACAAGTACCTGAACGGCGGGCCTGGTTCACCGGCGTACCTGTACGTCCGGCGCGACCTGCAGCCCCGCTTCGACTCGCCGCTGCCCGGCTGGAACTCCCACGCCGAGCCGTTCGGGATGAGCCCGTCGTACGCGCCGGCGCCGGGCGCGGTGCGGGGGCGTGTCGGGACCCCGGACATCCTCTCCATGCTGGCCCTGGAGGCGGCGCTGGAGGTCTGGGACGAGGCTGCCGTCTCGGTCGAGGCGGTCCGCGCGAAATCCCTTGCGCTGACGGACTTCTTCCTCGACTGCGTGACCGCGTACACCGTGCCCGGGCGCGTGGAGTCGGTGACTCCGGCGGCCCACGGGGAGCGCGGCAGCCAGGTCGCTCTGCGCTGCGACGACGCGGGTGAGGTCATGAAGCGGCTCATCGGGCGGGGCGTCGTCGGCGACTTCCGCCACCCCGACATCCTCCGCTTCGGCTTCACCCCGCTGTACGTGAGCTTCACCGACGTGCATCGTGCGGCCCGGGTCCTGGGGGAGGTGCTCGCCGAGTAGCGCGGGGCACGGGTGGGCCGGGGGCGGGTTTCCCTTGCCCGCGCTGGCGGGGTGCCGCTGCGCCCACCCGTGCCGCCCTGGGGGAGGCACGCATGCCCGCAGCTACGTACGTGCCCCGTAAGGGGCGCGGGGAACTGCGCGAGCAACCACGACGCCCCCGCAGCCGAAAACGCCGCAGCCGAGGCAGTGCCCCGTAAGGGGCGCGGGGAACTGCGCGACAAGCCACAGTGCACCCGCAGACGGCGATGGACCGCAGCCCTCACCCCCCTGATACCGTCCCGGCCAGCGGCCGATCCCCTGATCCGCCGTCACCCACCCCCGCCACCGAGAGGTTGGAGCATGCCGGACGACGCCGCCGCATCCCGCGCCGCCGCAGAGGAGGAGTCGGCCTTCTCGCACCCTCCGGTGGACCCCGACGCCACGGCCCCGTACGGCGACCACCCCGACCAGGTGATCGACTTCTACGCCCCGCGCAACGAGACCGCGACGACCCCCGCCCCCGTGGTCGTCGTCCTGCACGGCGGCGCCTGGCGGGCCCGCTACGACCGCCGCCACCTCACCCCGTTCGCGGACCACCTGGCCCGCAGGGGCTTCGCCGTGGCCAACGTCGAGTACCGGCGGGGCCCCGACACCCCGCTCGTGCCGGCCCAGAACACGGGCTCGGCGACCCCGCCGGCCGGCCGCTGGCCGGACACCTTCGACGACGTGGCGGCCGCCCTGGACGCACTCCCCGCCCTGCTCCGCGCCGCGCTCCCGCAGGCGGACGCCCGCCGCACGGTCCTGACCGGCCACTCCGCCGGCGGCCACCTGGCGCTGTGGGCGGCGGCCCGCCATGTGCTGCCCGCCGACGCCCCCTGGCGCACCGACCGCCCCGCCCCGCTGCGCGGCGTGGTCGCCCTGGCCCCCATCGCCGACTTCACCGTGGCGGAGAAGCTGGCGGTCTGCGAGCACGCCGCTCTCCAACTCCTGGGCGGGGTCGACGAGTTCGCCGAACGGCAGCCGTACGCCGACCCCGCGCTGCTCCTCCCCACGGGCATCGCGACCACCCTGGTCCAGGGCCGTACGGACCTGGAGGTACCGCAGGCGGTGGCCGAGTCGTACGCGGACGCGGCGGCCAAGGCGGGCGAGATGGTGGGCCTGACCCTGCTGGAGGACGTCGGCCACTTCCCCCTGATCGACCCGGCGGCGGACGCCTGCGCGGTGGTCGCGGAGGAGATCTCCCAACTGGCCTGGTGAACCCGGCACCGGATCAGGAGAGCGCCCGTAGTACCTGAGAGGGACCCCGCAGGACCCCTCTGAGAGGGGACGACCGAGGCCCCCGAGGGGGCCTACCGTCGTACCGTGACCCAGACGACGCACACGCAGACGCCACCACCGGGCGGGGCCGACAGGCCGCGCAGCCCCGAGTTCCGGCTCGCCGTGGACGCCCTGCGCGGGCTGCGGCAGGACCTGTTCCAGGACGCCTTCGCCTACCGCCCGCTGCCCCGCGCCGGCTCCGACGGCCCCCTGGCGCGCCGGCTGTCGGGGCGGGCCCTGGAGTACGCCGCCTGGGCCCCGCACGCGGTCGTCTGCTTCCTCGCCCTGCTCACGATGCTGCTGGCGCAGACGACGGCGGAGGACGGCGGTGTGGCCTCGCTGCTGTGCGCGCTGCTCGCGGCGGCGCCCGTCCTGCTGACGCTGGTGCGTCCGGCCGGCGCGTTCTGGGCGTCCCTCGCCGGGGCCACCCTCGCCGCGGTCGTCGGCGGCACCGCGTGGAGCGACTGGCCCTGGCTGCCCGGCAGCTTCCTGTCCCACCTGGTCGTACTCACCGTCGTGGCGATACGCACCCGGCCCCGCACGGCGGCCTGGATGTGGCTGCTGACCGTGGTCTACGGCTTCCTCGGCGGGAGCGTGTTCGGCACCGGCCACTACAGCGACAACGTCGCCCCGATGCTGGTCTTCTCCGCGCTGATCCTCCTCGCCGTGACCGCCTGGAAGATCCGCCGGGAGGCCCGCCAGGAGGTGACCGCCCAGCAGACGGTCACCGCGCACGAGCGCTCCCGGCGCACGCTGCTGGAGGAGCGCACCACCATCGCCCGCGAGCTGCACGACGTCGTCGCCCACCACATGTCGGTGGTCGCCATCCAGGCGGAGGCCGCCCCCTACCGCGTGGAGAATCCGCCGCCGGAGCTGGAGAAGGCGTTCGCCACCATCCGGGAGAACGCGGTGGCGGCCCTGACCGAGCTGCGCCGCGTCCTGGGCGTCGTCCGTGCCGAGGACTACGAGGCCCCCGACGCCCCGCAGCCCACCCTCGCCGACCTGGACGCGCTGCTCACCAACGTGCGGGAGACCGGCCTGGACGTGGAGAAGACGGTGACCGGTGCGGTGCGGGAGCTGCCGCAGGGCGTGGAGCTGTCGGCGTACCGCATCGTGCAGGAGGCGCTGAGCAACACGCTGCGGCACGCGCCGGGGGCGAGCGCCCGCGTCGAGATCGGGTACGTCCTCGGCGGCCTCGGCCTGCGCGTCGTCAACGGCCCCCCGCCCGCCCCGAGCCTCATCAAGCCCTCCCCCGGTGCCGGTCACGGCATCACCGGCATGCGGGAGCGCGTGACCATGCTGAACGGTGAGATGACGGCGGGCCCGGCGGAAGACGGCGGCTACGAGGTGACGGTGTTCCTGCCGGCCGGCGCCGCGAGTGAGGACGGGGCATGACGATCCGGGTACTGATCGCGGACGACCAGATGATGGTGCGCGAGGGCTTCTCGGTGCTGCTCAACGCGATGCCGGACATCGAGGTCGCCGGCGAGGCCGTCAACGGCCGGGAGGCGGTCGAGCGGGTGCGGGAGCTGAGTCCCGACGTGGTGCTGATGGACATCCGGATGCCCGAGCTGAACGGCATCGAGGCGACCCGGGAGATCGTCGCCGCGGACGCCGCCGCGAAGGTGCTGGTGCTGACCACGTTCGACCTGGACGAGTACGTGTACCAGGCGCTGCGGGCCGGTGCCTCCGGGTTCCTGCTGAAGGACGCCTCGGCGCGGCAGCTGGCCGACGGGGTGCGGGTGGTGGCCGCCGGGGAGGCGCTGCTCGCGCCGTCGGTGACCCGGCGGCTGATCACCGAGTTCTCCCGGCTGGCGGACACCCCCCGGCTGATGCCGACCGCGCAGGCGGCCTACGGCGAGCTGACCGAGCGGGAGACGGAGGTGCTGGTGCTGATCGCGCAGGGCCTGTCCAACCTGGAGATCGCGGAGCGGCTGGTGGTCGCCGAGTCGACGATCAAGACCCACGTCAGCCGCATCCTGGTGAAGCTGGGCCTGCGCGACCGCACCCAGGCGGCGGTGTTCGCCTACGAGGCCCGACTGGTCACCCCGGGCTGAACACCGAGCCTCCGGCCACCCGGCCCTGGTCAGGACGGGGACGGCCGGGCTAGCGTCCGTCCATGGCAGCTGCTTCGGACCTCGCTTTCGACCCCTGGGACCCGGCGTTCGTGGCCGACCCCTACCCGGCGTTCGCCGAGCTGCGCGCCCGTGGCCGGGTGATCCGGTACGAGCCGAGCGACCAGTGGCTCGTCCCGCACCACGCGGACGTCTCGGCGCTGCTGCGGGACCGCCGGCTGGGCCGCACCTACCAGCACCGCTTCTCCCACGAGGACTTCGGCCGGACCGCGCCCCCGCCCGAGCAGGAGCCGTTCCACACGCTCAACGACCACGGCATGCTCGACCTGGAGCCGCCGGACCACACCCGGATCCGGCGCCTGGTGTCGAAGGCGTTCACCCCGCGCACGGTGGAGCGGCTGCGGCCGTACGTGCACGCGCTGGCCGACGAGCTGGTGGCGTCCCTGGTGGAGGCGGGCGGCGGCGATCTGCTGACCGACGTGGCGGAACCCCTCCCCGTGGCGGTGATCGCCGAGATGCTGGGCATCCCGGAGGCCGACCGGGCCCAGCTGCGCCCCTGGTCGGGGGACATCTGCGGGATGTACGAGCTGAACCCGTCCGAGGAGACGGCGGCGAAGGCGGTACGGGCGTCGGTGGAGTTCTCCGACTACCTGCGTGAACTGATCGCGGCCCGCCGCAAGGAGCCCGGCGACGACCTGATCTCGGGGCTGATCGCCGCGTACGACGAGGGGGAGCGGCTGACCGAGCAGGAGATGATCTCCACGGCGGTCCTGCTGCTGAACGCCGGTCACGAGGCCACCGTCAACGCCACGACGAACGGCTGGTGGGCGCTGTTCCGCAACCCGGCCCAGCTGGCGGCCCTGCGCGCCGACCACTCCCTGGTGCCCTCGGCGGTGGAGGAACTGCTGCGCCACGACACCCCGTTGCAGCTCTTCGAGCGCTGGGTGCTGGACGACATCGAGATCGACGGTACGACGATCTCGCGCGGCTCGGAGATCGCGATGCTGTTCGGTTCCGCCAACCACGACCCGGCCGTCTTCGAACACCCGGACCAATTGGACCTGACCCGCCGCGACAACCCGCACATCTCCTTCAGTGCCGGAATCCACTACTGCATCGGCGCCCCGCTGGCCCGCGTCGAACTGGCCGCCTCGATGACGTCCCTGCTGGTCCGGGCCCCGAACCTGACCCTGGCGGAGGAGCCGCAGCGCAGGCCGAACTTCGTGATGCGGGGGCTGGAGGGGCTGCGGGTGGAGGTGGGGTGAGGCGGGGGCGGGTCGCCACCCGTTCGGCTGATCATCGTGCGAGGGCGCCCGGAGGCCGACAGGAGCCCGTCATAGCTGGTGTCCGCCTGCGAGAGGAGGCACCATGACGGTTATGGCGCAGCACATGTCCCAGATGTCCGTAGAGGAGTTCGAGGAACTCGCCGCGCTCGTGGCCAAGAGGTTCGACGCCGTCAGGTTGGAGTTCATCAACGGACGGGTCGGGATCAAGGGCATGACGGACGGCAATCACAGCGAGGTCATCCGGTGGCTGCAAGAGTGCTTCCTGCTGGCCGGCAGCGGGCTGTGGCTGTACGGGAGCGGTGAGCTGGGGCTGCGGGTGGAGAAGTACCGCAAGGGGAGGGCGCTTCCCGATGCCGTGCTGGCTCCTCGCGGCACGTTCGCGGGCAAGGGCGACTGGGCCGAGACCGCTGGTGTGGTGATGACGGTCGAGGTCACCTCGTACGACTCCGACACGCATCGCCGGGACCGCGAGGAGAAGCCGCTGGGCTATGCGGAGGCCGGCATCCCCTATTACCTCTTGATCGACCGCGACGACGATTCGGTCACGCTGTACAGCGACCCGGTACCCGGCGCGGGGTACCGCAGTGCCGTGAAGAAGTCCTTCGGCGCCAAGCTCACCCTCCCCGACCCCCTCGGCATCGAACTCGACACGGCCGACCTCAAGCAGTACGTCGACTGAGCCGCACCCCCTCGGCCCCCTCAGCCCGCCAGGTCCCGCCGCCGCAGCCCCGCCAGTCCGGCCGCGACCAGCACCACCGCCAGCCCCGTCAGGCTCACCACCGGCCCCCACGCCATCTCCCCGCCCGGCAGCTTCGGCAGATGCCCGAACGGCGAGGCGTCCAGCAGCAGTTGAGGGGCGTTCAGGGCCGGTCCGACCCAGCCGACGAGCAGGGCCGCGCCAGCCACCGCCCACGCGGCGACCGCCCCACGCGGCAGCACGCCGTACAGCAGGACGGCGGTCCCGCCGATCACCCACACCGCCGGGACCTGCACCAGACAGGCGGCGAGCACGGGGCCGGTGTCCCCGCCGTAGCCGGCCGTGAAGCCGAGGCCGGCCAGGAGCATGATCAGGGCCGTGCCGCCGAACGCGACGACCAGGTGCCCGGCGGCCCAGCGGAGCCGCCCGACCGCGCCCGCGAGGACCGGTTCGGCGCGCCCCGAGGACTCCTCGCCGCTCAGCCGCAGCACCGACTGCACGACGTACAGCGCGGCGACCAGGCCGAGCATGCCGATCAGCGAGCCGAGCAGCGCGTCCGTGAGGCCGCCCCCACCGCCCATCCGCTCGAAGACCTGCCGGGCCTGCTCGTTGTCCCGGACGAGATCGGCCGCCCCGGTCGCCACCCCGCCGTACACGAGACCGGCGAGGAAGAAGCCGGCCGACCAGCCGAGCACGCTGCCCCGCTGGAGCCGCCAGGCCAGGGCGGCCGCCGTACCCAGGCGGCCGGTGGCCGGGCCCGGCCGGGTGGGCAGGAAGCTCATGCCGAGATCCCGGCGCCCGGCCAGGGCGAAGGCCACCGCGCCCTGCACCGGCACCGCCGCCGCGAACAGGCCCAGCACCCACCAGCGGTTCCCGGCGAACGCCCGCACGTTCTCCAGCCAGCCCAGCGGGGACAGCCAGGTCAGGACGGACGAGCCGTCGTCCGAGGCCGAGTCGCCGGCCGCGCGCAGCACGAACGCGGCGCCGAGCACCGCCGCCGTGAGCCCCCGGGCCAGGCGGGCGCTCTCCGTCAGCTGGGCCACGACGGCCGCCACGCCCGCGAAGACCAGTCCGGTCCCGGCCACCGCGAGCCCGAACGCCAGCGCCCCTGAGGCGCCCTGTGCGGCCAGTCCCGCCGTGATCAGCAGAGCCAGCAGTCCGTTCGCGGCCGCCGCCGTGAGCAGGGCCGCCGTCAGCGGGGCCCGGCGGCCCACCATGCCGGACGAGAGCAGCTCCTGACGGCCGCTCTCCTCCTCGTCACGGGTGTGGCGCACGACGACGAGGAGGCTCATCACGGCGGCCAGGGCGCCCGCGTAGACGCCGACGCGCCAGGCGGTCAGGGCGCCCAGCGAATCGTCGTACACCGGGCCGACGAGGGCCCGTAGCGACGTGTTGGCGCTCATCTGCCGCATCAGGTCGGCGCGGGCGCCAGGAGTGCCGTACAGGCCCTTCAGGGAGGCGGGCATGGACAGGACCATCAGCGCGTTCACGGCGATCCACACGGGGACCAGGGCGCGGTCGCGGCGCAGCGAGAAGCGCACCAGGGTGCCGGTGCCGGCGAGGGCGGTCACCGGGCCGCCACCTCGGCGGCCTCGGAGCCGGACGCCTCCTCGTAGTGGCGCAGGAACAGCTCCTCCAGCGTCGGCGGGGTCGAGGTCAGGGAGCGGACGCCGGTCTCGCCGAGGGCGCGCAGCAGGCCGTCGAGCCGGTCGGTGTCGACCTGGAGCCGGACCCGGTTGCCCTGGACGTCGACGTCGTGCACGCCGGGCAGGTGGGCGAGGCCGTTCGGCGGACCGGCGAGTTCGGCGCTCACGCTGGTCCGGGTGAGGTGGCGCAGTTCGGCGAGCGAGCCGCTCTCCACGGTGCGGCCCTTGCGGACGATGCTCACCCGGTCGCACAGCTGCTCGACCTCGCTGAGGATGTGGGAGGAGAGCAGGACGGTACGGCCCCGGTCGCGTTCCTCCTTAACGCAGCTCTGGAAGACCTCCTCCATCAGCGGGTCGAGGCCCGAGGTCGGCTCGTCCAGGATCAGCAGGTCCACGTCCGAGGCGAAGGCGGCGACGAGCGCGACCTTCTGCCGGTTGCCCTTGGAGTAGGTCCGGCCCTTCCTGGCCGGGTCCAGCTCGAACCGCTCGATCAGCCCGGCCCGCCGGCGGGCGTCCAGTCCGCCGCGCAGCCTGCCGTACAGGTCGATCACCTCGCCGCCGGTGAGGTTGCGCCACAGGGTGACGTCGCCGGGGACGTACGCGATCCGGCGGTGTGCCTCGACCGCGTCGCGCCAGGGGTCGCGGCCGAGGACCTGCGCGGCGCCGGAGTCGGCGCGCAGCAGGCCCAGCAGGACCCGGATGGTCGTGGACTTGCCGGCGCCGTTCGGGCCGAGGAATCCGTGCACTTCGCCGGTCTCGACGGTCAGGTCGAGACCGGCCAGGGCGTGGGTACGGCCGAAGGACTTGTGGAGTCCGGCGACCGTGATGGCCTTCGTCATGCTTCGGAACGTACGCTGTCTTCAGAAATTTGTGAAGTTAAGGAAGCGTATAAACCCTCGGATAGGGTGGGGCCATGACGGAAGCGGTGGGACAGGGCGTAGGGGGCAGCCGGGACCCGGAGGCGGTCTCGCAGTTCGTGGAGGGCTTCGCCGCGCAGCTCGTCGAGGCCGGCATGCAGCGGATGCCGGCCCGCGTCTTCGCGGCCCTGCTCGCCTCCGACTCGGGCTCGCTGACCTCGGCCGAGCTGGGCGAACTGCTCACGGTCAGCCCGGCCGCCGTCTCCGGGGCGGTGCGCTACCTCGCCCAGCAGCACATGGTCGCCCGCGAGCGTGAACCCGGTTCACGGCGCGAGCGCTACCGGGTGCACAGCAACCAGTGGTACGAGGCCCTCACCAACCGCGAGGCCGTCCTCAAGCGCTGGGAGACGGCCCTGCGCGACGGCGTCACGAGCCTCGGCGCGGACACCCCGGCGGGCCGCCGCATGGCCGAGACCCTGGCCTTCTTCGAGTTCATCGACACCGAGATCGCGGCCGTGATGGAACGCTGGCGCGTACACCGGGAACGGACCTTCGGGAAATGACGGGCAGGGTGGTCAGCCGGTGATCGCCGGCAGCGTCAGTCCCCACGCGCCCTCCACCACCCGCCAGGTCCGCCGCCGTACCGGCCCGGAGACGAGCGCGTCCGCGCGGTAGCGGAAGTCCGCGCCCGTCACCGTCACCGTCGTCCCCGAGACCAGCAGGGGGGTCGCCGCCGCGCCCACGGACAGCGGCCGGACCTCCACCCGCGCCACCCCGCACGCGCCCGGCGTCACCGACACCGCCTCCACCGGCTCGTCCAGGTCGACCACCGTCTCGCCGTCGACCTGCACCCGCAGCCGGGACGGCCCCGGCGCCGGGACCACCGGGCCGGGCCGGGCCGCCAGGGTGCGGACCAGCGAGCGGTACGTCGTCCGCAGCCACGGCCGGCCGGAAGGCTGGACCTCCACCTGGCGCGGGACCGGGTGCCGCACCGGGGCGGGCGGGATGCCGAGCCCGCCCAGCACCACCCCGTCGCTCTCGTCGACCAGCAGGTCCAGGCGGCGCTCCCGCCCCTCCAGCACGGCCCGCGCCGCCGCCACCGCGCCCGCGGGCACCCCCAGGGACTCGGCCAGCGCCGCGCCGCCCACCGGCACCACCGCGAGCCCGCAGCCGGTCAGCTCCCGCCGGCGGTGCAGCAGGGTCACCGCACGGACCAGCGCCCGGTCGTCGCCGACCACGACCGGGCGCCGGGACCCCCGCCGGCCGAGCGCCCGGGCGAATTCCTCCGGACCCTCCGGCAGGCAGACCTTCGTCGTCGCACCCGCGCTGAGCACGTCTTTCGCGATTCGAACGGACTCCCCGTCCCGCTCCCGGGACGCCGGATCGATGATCACCAGCAGCTGATCGGACGTCGCGAAAGTCGCCACCTCGGTCCTGCCTCGCTTCCTCGGGTAGCATCTTTGTGCAAGAGCCCCTTGCGCTATTGCGCCAGGGGCTTCGTCTATTCCGGGGCACCCGGTCCGACGGTTTGCGGCCAACGGCGGTCGCGAAGGCACGCGGCGGTGAACCATACGCCCACGCCCCTGACCTTGGACATGCCCCGCCCGGAAGGGGTGTACGCGCGTGCCCGCACTTGTGCTGCTCGGTGCTCAGTGGGGTGACGAAGGCAAGGGGAAGGCGACCGACCTGCTCGGTGGCTCGGTGGACTATGTAGTGCGATACCAGGGCGGCAACAACGCCGGCCACACGGTCGTCGTCGGCGATCAGAAGTACGCACTCCACCTCCTCCCTTCCGGAATCCTCTCCCCCGGCTGTACGCCGGTCATCGGTAACGGTGTCGTCGTCGACCCGTCGGTCCTGCTCTCCGAGCTGAGCGGTCTGAACGAGCGAGGCGTTGACACGTCCAAGCTCCTGATCAGCGGCAACGCGCACGTCATCACGCCGTACAACGTGACGGTCGACAAGGTGACGGAACGCTTCCTCGGCAAGCGCAAGATCGGCACGACCGGCCGCGGCATCGGACCCACCTACGCGGACAAGATCAACCGCGTCGGCATCCGGGTCCAGGACCTGTACGACGAGTCGATCCTGACCCAGAAGGTCGAGGCGGCCCTCGACGTCAAGAACCAGATCCTGACCAAGCTGTACAACCGGCGCGCGATCGCCGTGGACCAGGTCGTCGAGGAGCTGCTGGGCTACGCGGACAAGCTGCGCCCCTACGTCGCCGACACCGTCCTGCTCCTGAACCAGGCGCTGGAGGACAACAAGGTCGTGCTGTTCGAGGGCGGCCAGGGCACGCTCCTGGACATCGATCACGGCACGTACCCCTTCGTCACCTCCTCCAACCCCACCGCGGGCGGCGCCTGCACCGGGGCGGGCGTCGGCCCGACGAAGATCAGCCGCGTGATCGGCATCCTGAAGGCGTACACGACCCGCGTCGGCGCCGGCCCGTTCCCGACGGAGCTCTTCGACGAGGACGGCGAGGCGCTGCGCCGCATCGGCGGCGAGCGGGGCGTCACGACCGGCCGCGACCGCCGCTGCGGCTGGTTCGACGCGGTCATCGCCCGCTACGCGACCCGCGTCAACGGCCTGACCGACTTCTTCCTCACCAAGCTGGACGTCCTGACCGGCTGGGAGCAGATCCCGGTCTGCGTGGCGTACGAGATCGACGGCAAGCGCGTCGAGGAACTCCCGTACTCCCAGACCGACTTCCACCACGCCAAGCCGGTCTACGAGACCCTGCCGGGCTGGTCGGAGGACATCACGAAGGCCAAGTCCTTCGCCGACCTCCCGAAGAACGCGCAGGCGTACGTGAAGGCCCTGGAGGACATGTCCGGCGCGCCGATCTCCGCGATCGGCGTGGGTCCGGGCCGGGACGAGACGATCGAGATCAACTCGTTCCTGTAGGCGGTGCCTTTCCGAGGGCTCGGGGATCTGATGGGATGGCCGGTGCGGTGACCGCACCGGCCATTCCCGTACCACCGAAGGCGATGTACCCATGCCTGTCCGAAAGCCGCCGACCGCCCGGCAGCGGCGGCTCGGCGCGGAACTGCGCCGTATGCGCGAGCACGTCGGGCTCTCCCTCACCGAGGCCGCCGCGTTGCACCGGGTGGACAAGACCGCGATCAGCAACACCGAGTCCGCGCGATTCGGCGTGAGCCCCGACCGCGTGCGCGTCTGGTCCGCCAACTACTCCTGTCCCGACCGGGCCTACGTCGACGCGCTCGCGGACATGGCCGGGGAACGGACGGCGCCCCGCTGGTGGGACGACTTCCGGGACTCCACCGCCTCCTATCTGCTCGACCTGGCCGAGCTGGAACACCACGCCGTGAGCCTGCGGCACGTGCAGATCACGCACCTGCCCGGCCTGCTGCAACACGAGGACTACGCACGCGCGGTGTTCGGGGAGGCCGAACCGCCGCTGTCCGCGGAGGCGCTGGACCGCCAGACCGCCTTCCGGGTACGGCGCCAGGTGCTGCTGGACCGGGCGGACCCGCCCGACTGCTCCTTCCTCCTCCACGAGGCCGCGCTGCGGATGCTGTTCGGCGACCGGACCGTCGTGCGGCGGCAGTTGGAACGTCTGCTGGAGCAGTCGGAGCGGGATGCGGTCACGCTCCGGGTGATCCCCTTCTCCGCGGGCGGCTTCCCGAGCGCGGGCAGTTCGACGCTGTACGCCGGCGGCCCGGTGCGGCAGCTCGACACGGTCCAGATCGATGTGCCGAACGGCATCACGTTCCTGGACTCGGAGACGCATCTGACCAACTACCGCGCTGTACTCGACCGCATGGAGCAGCGATCCCTTGAGTCGCGCCCCTCGCGGGACTTCATCCACAAGGTGCTGCATGAACTCTGAGGGGGTGAACCCAGTGGACATCCAGTGGCGCAAGTCGTCGTTCTCGGAACAGTCGGGCAACTGCCTGGAGTTGGCGGTGGTGGACGGCCAGGTGCTGGTCCGGGAGAGCGACGATCCCGGCGTCGTCGTCACCACCACACGCGCCAAGCTCGCGGCGTTCCTCGCCGGGGCCAGGGCCGGGGAGTTCGACGACTTGCTCTGACCTTCACCGAATTGCGCATCAATGTTGATGCGCCATCAGTGTTGGCGCTAGCCTGAACGGGCAGACGGTAGTCACGCGATCACCGTCCGAATGTGAAGCGCCCCGGTGGTGTCTCCAGCACCCCCGGGGCGGAGCCAACGCTGCCCAAGGAGCGTCAGCATGCCCGAGCTTATCCGGCTTGCCCTCACCCTGATCCTGCCCCTCCTCCTCCCGCCCACCGGCCGGCGCCGCAGGCGCGGAGCCCTGCCGGCACCTCCGCGCACCCTCTCGGGCCTCCGCCTGCTCATCCGCCGCACGGCGCTGCCCCTCCTCCCGCCCACCCGAACGCACGGGCACCACGACGTCCCGCTCGCCGACAACGGCCCCTTGGTCCGCCCCTACCTGCTCGCGCACGAGGAAGAGGAGACGCGACGGGAACGCCGGGCCGCCCTGGTCCTCGCGCTCGAGGGAATCGACGTGGGCCCCTGGATCATCCACGGCCACCGCGTCGGCACCCCCGTGGCGGTGGCCGCGTGAACGAGGCACCGCGCATCCACGTGAGTCGCGTACCCAGCAAGCCGGTTCGCCGCCAGGACGACGGAACCATCACCATCGACCTCTGGCTGCGCCGCGAGGGACTCTTCGACTCGGACGCATCCCTGCGCCTGACCCCCGCCGAGGCCGAAGTCCTGCACGCCCAGCTCTGCTACGCCCTCGACGACGAAACAGCCACCCTCATCGTCCCGGAGACCAAACGCCCCGAGTGCCGCACATAGGGCCACCGATCCCTCAGACCACGTCGAACTCGTTGCCCTCGGGGTCCTGTAGGGCGGTGGCGTAGAAGCCGGTGGCCGGGTCGTCCTTGATCTGGAGGATGGTGGCGCCGGAGGCGACGAGGCGGGCCACCTTGGACCTGACGCGCTCCGCGCGGACCTCGACGGGGACGTCGCGGCCGCCGCCGACCTTGAGGTCGAAGTGCCAGCGGTTCTTGGCCGTCTTCGGCTCCGGGACGTGCTGGAACCAGACCCTCGGTCCACGGCCGGTGGGGTCGACGATCGACTCCGGGAGGTCCCCGGCGCCGGGCGGCAGTTCTTCCTCGGGGACCCCGATGGACTGCCAGTAGTCACGCCAGGTGGCGTGTTCGCCCGGTGGGGGCTCGGGTACGTAGCCCAGGGCCTCGGTCCAGAAGGTCACCATTCGGCGCGGATCGGAGCAGTCGATCGTCAGCTGCACTGTCATCTCCATGCCTGGAGCATCCCAGGGGGGTCTGACAGACGGCCCCGGGAGCGGCGGTGGGGCGTCCAGATGACCCAGCCTTGACCCGGACATGACCTACTCCTGGTTCAAGGACAGGGCCCCCGGCGGCACGCTCTACGCGTGTAGCCTCCGCCGTACCGTTCGCGCGTCAGCCGGCCCGCAGCCGTTCCCGCAGCCCCAGGAGCCCCGAATGCCCGTCAGCAACCCGATGAACCGCCGGGAGTTCGTGAAGAAGTCCGCCGCCACGGGCGCCGCCGTCGCCGCGGCGAGCGCGGTCGGCACCGGTACGGCCGAGGCGGCCGTCGAGCCCGCTCACCACGGCCACGGACACCACCACCGCACCTGGTCGTTCTCCATCCTGGGCACCACCGACCTGCACAGCCACGTCTTCGACTGGGACTACTACACCGACGCCCCCTACAAGGACGCCAAGGGCAACTCGGTCGGCGTCGCCCGGGTCGCGACCCTCGTGAAGCAGCAGCGGGAGGCCAAGGGCGAGGACCGGGTGCTGCTCGTCGACGCCGGCGACATCATCCAGGGCACGTCACTCGCGTACTACTACGCGCGCGTCGACCCGATCACCGGCACGGCCGGGGCGGGCGGCCACAAGGGACCCATGCACCCGATGGCCGTCGCCATGAACCACATGCGCTACGACGCCGCCGCCCTCGGCAACCACGAGTTCAACTACGGCATCGAGCTGCTGCGCAAGTTCGAGAGCCAGTGCCGCTTCCCGCTGCTGGGCGCCAACGCCCTGGACGCCAAGACGCTGCGGCCCGCGTTCGCGCCGTACACCGTGAAGCGGATCCGGGTTCCCGGCGCGCCGGACATCAAGGTGGGCATCCTCGGGCTCACCAACCCCGGTATCGCGCTGTGGGACAAGGACAACGTGGGCGGGAAGATGGTCTTCCCGGGGCTGGTGGAGCAGGCGAAGAAGTACGTGCCCCGGCTGCGGGCGCTCGGCTGTGACGTCGTCTTCCTGACCGACCACTCGGGGCTGGACGGGTCGTCGTCCTACGGCGACGAGCTGCCGTACATCGAGAACGCGTCCAACCTGGTCGCCGAGAAGGTGCCGGGCATCGACGCGATCCTGGTCGGCCACACGCACGTCGAGGTCTCCTCCTACACGGTGAAGAACGAGGAGACCGGCAAGGAGGTCGTCCTCTCCGAGCCGTACTGCTACGGCATGCGCCTCACCGTCTTCGACTTCGACCTGGAGTTCGAGCGCGGGCAGTGGAAGGTGACGAAGGTGGCCGCGCAGACCCTCGACCCCAAGGGAGTGGACGAGGACCCGGAGGTCGTACGACTCCTCGACGCCGACCACGAGTTGGTCGTGAAGTACGTCAACACCCCGGTCGGCACCTGCACGGAGGACCTCTCCGCGGCCGAGTCCTGCTGGAAGGACGTCCCCGTCATGGACTTCATCCAGGAGGTCCAGATGAAGGAGGTCGCCAAGGGCCTCTCGGCGGCGGACGCGGCGCTCCCGCTGATCTCGGTCGCCGCCCCCTTCAGCCGCACCGCCGACATCCCCGCCGGTGACGTCACCATCCGCGACATCGCCGGGCTCTACGTCTACGACAACACGCTGTACGGCAAGAAGCTGACGGGCGCCCAGCTGAAGGACTACCTGGAGTACGCGGCGAAGTACTACCACCAGGTGCCGTCCGGCACGAAGGTCGACACCGCGACCCTCACCAACGCCAACAGCTTCTGGGACTACATGTACGACGTGGCGTCCGGCGTCGACTACGAGATCGACATCGCCCAGCCCGAGGGCTCCCGCATCAAGAACCTCAGTTACCAGGGCGCCCCCGTCGCCGCCGACCAGGTCTTCGTGGTCGCCGTCAACAACTACCGCGCCAACGGCGGGTCCGGCTACCCGCACATCGCCTCGGCCGAGATCGCCTACAGCTCCGCCAACGAGATCCGCCAGCTGATGATCGACTACGTCACCGAGAAGAAGAGCCTGAACCCGGCGGACTTCGCGGCCGTCAACTGGAAGCTGACCCAGGACGGCACGCCGGTCTTCTGAGTCAGGGGACGAGGAGGGCGGGGAGGCCACGCTAGCGCGTGGCCTCCCCGCCCTCCTCGCGGTCGAGTTCGCCCAGCAGCCGCCGCAGCGACGCCCTGGTGGTGCGGATCTCCTCGTCGGGGAGGGCGGCGAAGAGGGTCCGGTGCAGGCGCTCGGCCCGGTCGTCGACGCGTGCGAGCGCCTCCTCGCCGGTCGGCGTCAGCGTCAGCAGCGGGGAGCCCCGGTGGTCCGGGTTGGCCGTGAAGGCGGCGAGCCCGAGCGTCACCAGGTCGTTGGCGACGCGCTGGATGTTCTGGCGGCTGACCCCGAGCCGGCGGGCGGCCTGCGGCACCGTGAGGGGGCTCCCCGACGCCACGCTCAGCACCTGCCATCGCGCCTGGGTGAGACCTTCCGCGTTCGCCGTCCGCTCTCCCAGGCGGCGCAGGGCCCCCGCGGCCTCGAACACGTCGGCGATCAGCAGTGCTGCCTCGTCGGGCATGACACACCTTCCTGTTTGACAACATGTTGCTAGGAGAGCAATATGTTGTCATCTTAGCGGACCGAACCACGGTCCGAGTGACACAGCAGGCAAGGACAGGCTCATGCCCAAGACCAACCTCTACCGAGATGTTCACATGGGTCAGCGCGCCCGGATGTTCGCCCTGGCGGTCGAGCTGGGCGCCGCCGACATGGCGGAGCCCGGCGCCGCCGCCGAGCAGTCGGCACGCTGCCTCGCCATGACACGGGAACTGCGGGAGCACGCCGACCACGAGGACACCTTCATCCACCAGCTCCTGCGCGAGCGCGCGCCCGAGGCGGCCGACGCACTGGACGCCGAGCACGTGCGCCTCGACGCGGCCTTCGTCGCGCTGGACGACCGGGCCCGCGCCCTGCCCGGCACCTCACCCGAGGCGCTGCCGGAGGCCCAGCACGCCCTCTACCTGGCGCTGAACGAAGTGATCAGCGCGTATCTCGCACACCTCCACGCCGAGGAGACAGTCGCGATGCCGGCGCTGTGGCAGTACGCGAGCGAAAGTGAACTGGCCGCCGTCTACAGCGCGTTCAAGGCGTCCCGCACGCCCGAGCAGGCGCTCGGCGACCTGCGCGGGATGCTGCCCGCGCTACCGCCCGCGACCCGGACGGCGATCATGCGCGGCGCCCTCGGCGCCGCACCGGCGGGGCGGGCCGACGGCCTGCTGGCCGACATCGCCGGCACCCTCGGCCCCGACCAGCGCCGCCGGCTGTACGACGACCTCGGCGTGCCGGAGGTGGCCGCGAGCCGGTGAGGCCGGACGGCTGGACCGCTACGCGAACGGGGAAGGCGGTCGGTCCGTCGAGCGGGTGGCGCCGAAGTGGGACTCGTGGGTCCAGACGTGCGTGCACGACGGGCACTGGAGGTGCAGCAGGCTGCCGGTGTTCGACAGGAGGTAGCGCCAGTGCGCGGTGCAGGGGGCGTCCCGTCGGCAGGTGGCGCAGTGGGCGCGGTCGTCGCAGTTCGGGCAGGGGAGCCAGGCCCGGCGGCCGATGTCGGCCTGCGGGTCAAGCGGCAGCATCGCCGGGGCCGGGAGGAAGGACGCCGGCCGCGACCAGCTCGTCGTAGATCCGCTGCTGCTCCTCGTCGAGGCCGGAGTACAGCAGCGCCCGCGCCTCCTCCTCGCGCCGCATCGCCGCCACGGGATCCCAGCCGGGCTCGATCGCGGCCATGACGTGGGTGCGCCGGAGCATCTCGTGTCCGCTCAGGTCGACGGAGAAGTCGAAGGTGGGGTCGCTGGGGGCCATACGACCGAACGTAGGTACGCGTTCCGGCCGAGGCAAGGACAGGTGGGAGAAATCACAGCCACCGTGATCTTCCCGACCTTTGCATCGTCTCAATAGACATTTCGGGCATATTCTGGCGGCGACCGAGAAGGTGATGTGCCATGCGCGTACTGCTCAAGGCGACGTTGGACACCGAGAAGGGCAACGAGGCGATCCGGAGCGGCAAGCTGCCGGAGTTGATGAAGGAGACGCTGGACCAGCTCAAGCCGGAGGCGGCCTACTTCGGGACCCTCGGCGGCAAGCGGACCGCGCTCCTCGTGCTGGACATGCAGGACAGCTCCCAGTTGCCGCCGATCGGCGAACCGTTCTTCATGCAGCTGAACGCCGAGGTCGAGGTCTGCCCGATCATGAACCGCGAGGACCTCCAGACGGGCCTGTCCCAGCTCCGCTGAGCGGCGGGCCCACCTCAGCTGAAGACGATCATCGACCCCTGCGCCAGGCTCCGGGTCGCCGCCGCGTGCAGGCCCAGCCAGACGTGCCGCTCGCGGGCGAACGGGCTGGGATCGTACGGCGCCGGGACCGCCGGCTCCTCCAACTCCGTGGGGGCCGAGGGCGGTTCCGGTGCCGTCGGCGGGTTGGCCGGATCGATCCCGATCGTCGGCGCGACGTACTCCAGCTCGCGCAGCAGGGCGTGCGCGGAGCCCAGCGGGCCGCCGCCGGCGAGGAGTTCGTCGTTGGAGAGCGGGCTGGGGAAGTCCACCGGGACGTAGGCGCCCGCGTGGTCGTAGTGCCAGACCAGGTGGGACTGCTGGGCCGTCGACTCGAACATCTCCAGCAACTGCTCGTAGTCACCGCCGAGTTCGTCGACCGGCGTGACCGGGAGTTCGCACACCTTCAGCAGGTAGGCGCGGCGCAGGAAGTGCAGCGCGTCGTAGTCGAAGCCGGCCACTGGGGCGACCTCGCCGGACAGGCCCGGCATGTACTGGTACACCGGCACCGGCGGGAGCCCGGCCTCGGCGAGTGCCTTGTTGTAGTGCGCGAGTTCCTCGGCGAACGGGTTGTCCGGGGTGTGGCACAACACGTCGACGAGCGGTACCAGCCACAGGTCACAGGCCAAAGAGGGCTCCTCGGATCGGGACTCGGCCACCGTCCCCGGTCTCGGGACGGCGCCGGTAGTGGTCAGGAAGAGTAGTCGGTGCGCGGCGGACTCAGGTCCCTTTGTGCAGGTCCCATACCCATACCCCGCCGGTCCACGTGCCCTCTCGCCCGGTCAGCTTCTTCAGGACCGTGCGCAGGGCGCCGTCGTTGGGCTGCGGGGCCAGCACCAGGCAGCCCGCCCTCCAGTAGGCGAAGTCCTGCTCGGCCTGGGTCTGCCAGTCCTTGCCGAGGGCCGGGACCACGCCCGTGTAGCGGACGTCGCGCAGCATGTTGGAGGTGATGCGCGGGGCGGCGCCGTAGATGCCGATGTGGTCCGGTCCCCAGGGGCCGTTGTAGTAGCCGCCCGGGATTTTGAAGCCGAGGTGGGCGGCCGTCTGCCAGTGCAGGCCCTCGGAGGCGCCCGGGTCGGGCAGCGGCACGGGGACGAGGGACTCGCCGGGGCGGACGTACGACTTCCACATCCCGGCGGTGATGAACTCTGGGACCGGCGCCCGGTCGGTGGACTTCAGCGGGGCCGGGATCAGGGGGAGCAGGGCGAGGGTGACGCCGAGCAGGCCCAGGTACTGGGTGGCGCGGTCGCGGGAGACGGCCACGCGGTCCAGGGCGAGGGCGAGGAGCATGCCGAGTGCGGGGGCGCAGATCATCGCGACCCGGCCCTCGATCACCGACTCGAAGAGCGGCTTGTGGGCGACCAGCGCCCACGGGCCGGGAATGACCGTGTCGGTGAGCGGGATGCGGATCTTCTGGCCGAAGGAGAGCACGGCGGCGGCCACGGCGGTGAAGGCGAGCGCCTTGACGAGCGCGCGGTCCCAGAGCCGTACGGTGATCGCGAACGCGGCGGCGATCAGCGGCCAGCCGTAGAACGCGTTCTGCTCGGTGGGGTTGAGGGAGAGCGCGTTCGCCGTGTCGGCGTCGCCCGCGATCAGGGAGCGTTCGGCGAAGGCGAGCATCGACAGCGGGCTGTTGCCGGCGTTGTCGCCGTGCGCGATGCCGGCGTAGCTCTGCGGTCCGGCGAACTGCCAGTACAGCGGGTAGGCGACGAGCGGGAGGCAGACCGCGCCGGCGATCAGCAGGCCCTGGAGGAGGGGCCGCCAGGCGGCTCGGGCCGCGTCCGGGCGTACGGCACCGTAGGCGGCGGCGAACAGCAGCATGCCGAGGGCCGCGAGGAGCAGCGGTTCCTCGCCGAGGAGGATCTGGTAGGCCGTCATCAGCCCGAGCACGGTCCCGTCCCGGACCACGCGGGCGCCCGTGGTCAGGCGCAGGGTGCGCTCGATGATCAGCGGGATCATGAAGAGGACGACGAAGTTGGGGTGCGCGTTGGCGTGGCTGACCATCGGCGGCGCGAACGCGGCCAGCGACGCTCCGACGAAGGCCGCGGCCCGGTGCCGTACGACCCGTTTCGCTATCAGCCGGTACCAGGCGAACGCGGTCGCGGCCAGGCCCAGCGTCATGCAGAGGCTGAGGGCGACGGCCGGGCCGAACAGCAGCGTGACGGGCGTGAACGGCACGGACAGGCCGAGCATCACCGTGTTGGCCATCAGGTTGACCCCGTCGGGGAAGCCCTGGAGGTCGGTGAAGAACGGGTTGTGCAGGTGAGCCACGTTGTGGGCGGTGACCGCGAAGAACCACTCCCACTGGTTCTGGTCCTGCATGGAGTCGGTCAGGTAGCGGTGCGCCGGGTCGAAGAAGCGGCCCGAGTACAGGGTCACCGACATCAGCAGGAACAGGACGGCGGCGAGGAGGTGCGCCCGGCTCAGGGTGCGGGCGCGGATGCGGGCGAGGTCGGTGAGGACGCGCGGGTAGTCGAGCGGGCCGACCTTGGAGCCGGGCTGGTGGCCCCAGCGGACCGGGACCTCGGCGACCGGCAGCCCCGCCCGGTGGAAGTGGTGCAGCACCTCCACGTCGATGCCCCAGCCGTCCAGCCGGGCGGCGCCGAACGCCTCCCGGGCCCGGTCGCCCTCGAACAGCTTGAACCCGCACTGCGTGTCCCGTATCCCGGGCACGGCCACCGCCCGGATCAGCACGTTCCCGGCCCGGCCCATCAGCTCACGGACCCGGTGCTGCCGGTTCGCTATGTCGGCGCCCGGCACCGACCGGGAGCCTATCGCGGCCGCGTTGCCCTCGCTGAGCGCCTTGTCGAGCCGCTCCAGTTCCTCGATCGGCGCGGCCAGGTCGGCGTCGGTGACCAGCACGCGCCGCCCGCGGGACTCGGCGACGCCCAGGCGCAGCGCGTGCCCCTTGCCCCGGTTGCGGTCACCGGTGACGAGCCGGACGCCGGGCCGGTGCAGCTCGGGCACCTCGCGGGTGCCGTCGGTCGAGCCGTCGTCGGCGACGATCACCTCCCAGGAGCCCCAGCGGCCCGCGGTCTCGGTGAGGTAGCCGGTGATGGCGTCGAGGGTGGGGCCGAGGCGGGTCTCCTCGTTGTAGGCGGGGACGACGACGGACAGGTCGACGGTGCCGGTGTCCATGCCGGTACGGTCGCTCATCCGGCGGCCAGCCGCTCGATGAGGTCGAGGGCGTGGGCGTTGGCGGCGGCGACGATCGCGCGGGCGGCCTCAGCCTCCCGGCGGCCGAGCGCGTCGACGAGGTCGGTGTGCCCGGCCCACAGCCGGCCGCGTATGTCGGGCAGCCGGCGCAGGTGCTGCACCGCGCACACCCAGGACTGCACGCGCAGCCGGTGCAGGAAGTCGGCGAGGTAGGGGTTGCCGAACAGGTTGCTCAGCTCGCGCCAGAACCTCAGGTCGTAGCCGATCAGCACGGTCAGGTCGCCGGAGGCGGCGGCCCGCTGCGCCTCCTCGCCGCGCCGGCGCACGGCGGCCAGGGCGGCGGCGGTACGGGGGTCCTCGGGGACGCGGAAGGCCGGGTGGCCGTCGCCGAGGGCGCTGAACATGCCGTTGGTGACGAGGGCCCGGGCGTCGATCATGTGCCGGTAGTCGGCGAGGGAGTACTCCGGGACCCGGAAGCCGCGGTGCTGGTCGGCCTCCAGGATGCCCTGTGCGGACAGGTCGACGAGCGCCTCGCGGACCGGGGTCGCGGACACGCCGTACTGGTCGGCGATCTCCTTGACGGTGAAGGCGCGGCCCGGCTGCAACCGTCCGGCCAGCACCTCGTCGCGCAGGGCGTCCGCGATCTGCTGGCGCAGGGTGCTGCGTGTCACGGCGACGTTGCCGGGCATCGTCCGGGCCTCTCCTCACGCGTTCGGGTGACATGCTCGCACGTACTCGCCTACACGTACGAGCACGCCACCTTACGCGTTCGGCTCCCCCGGCCGGCAGCCGTGACCTGGTCCCCCGGCGCTACCGGAAGCGGGCTTCCGGAGCCCTATGCACCGGTGGTGTGACCGTCGGCGACCGTCAGGGCCGCGTCGAGGGCCGCGAAGCCCTCCTTCAGTTCGAGCTCGGTCACGTTGCACGGGGGCACCACGTGGGTGCGGTTCATGTTCACGAAGGGCCACAGACCGTGCTGCTTGGCCGTGGCGGCGAAGGCGGCCATGGGCGCGTTCGCCGCGCCGGTCGCGTTGTACGGCACGAGCGGCTCGCGGGTCTCGCGGTCCTTGACCAGCTCCAGCGCCCAGAACATGCCGGTGCCGCGCACCTCGCCGACGCTGGGGTGCCGCTCGGCCAGCTCGCGCAGGGCGGGCCCGACCACGCTCTCGCCGAGCCGCCGGGCGTTCTCCACGACGCCCTCCTCCGCCATCACGTTGATCGTGGCGACGGCGGCGGCGCAGGCCAGCGGGTGCCCGGAGTAGGTCAGGCCGCCCGGGTAGGGGCGCTTGCCGAAGGTGTCGGCGATCTTCTCCGAGATGGCGACACCGCCGAGCGGGACGTACCCGGAGTTCACTCCCTTGGCGAAGGTCATCAGGTCCGGGACGACGTCGTACAGGCCGGCCGCGAACCACTCGCCGGTCCGCCCGAACCCGGCCATGACCTCGTCGAGGACGAACACGATGCCGTGCCGGTCGCACAGCTCCCGCACCCCGGCGAGGTAGCCGGGCGGCGGCATCATGATCCCGGCCGTGCCGGGGACGGTCTCCAGGATGATCGCGGCGATCGTCCCCGGACCCTCGAAGGTGATGGTCGTCTCCAGGTGCTCCAGCGCCCGCGCGCACTCCTGCTCCTCGGTCTCGGCGTAGAAGCGGGAGCGGTACAGGTAGGGCGCCCAGAAGTGCACGGCGCCGGCCGTGCCGCTGTCGGAGGCCCAGCGGCGCGGGTCGCCGGTGATGTTCACGGCCTGCTGCGTGCCGCCGTGGTAGGAGCGGTACGCCGAGAGCACCTTCGGGCGGCCCGTGTGCAGCCGGGCCATGCGCACCGCGTGCTCGACGGCGTCGGCGCCACCGTTGGTGAAGAAGATCTTGTCCAGGTCGCCGGGGGTCCGCTCGGCGATCAGCCGGGCCGCCTCCGAACGCGCCTCGATGGCGAACGCGGGCGCGAACGTCGTCATCCGCGCGGCCTGCTCCTGGATCGCGGCGACCACCTTGGGGTGCTGGTAGCCGATGTTCGTGTAGACGAGCCCGCTGGCGAAGTCCAGGTACCGCTTGCCGTCGTAGTCCCAGAAGTACGACCCCTCGGCGCCGGCGACGGCGAGCGGGTCGATGAGCTCCTGGGCGGACCAGGAGTGGAACACGTGCGCACGGTCCGTGGCCTTCACTACGGCGCCGGCTTCGGGGTGGGGCTGAGGGGTCATGTCGGCGAGCGTAAATGTCCGCCATGCGGAAGCGGTATCGGCGTCTTGTTCTGTGGGCGGAGGCTTTTTACGACAGGTTGTCGGGTGGGCGCCTCCCGCGGTACGCCCGCTCCGGGTGCCGAAGGGGCGGGGGCGGGGCGGGTCCGCCTGTCGCGGAGCCCTGTTACGGAACCGTAGACGGCGGGCCGTACGACTCCCCGGGGGCCCGCACTATTCTCGGTCCGTTGCACACATGTGGGGGGAAGGCGGGGCGGCCATGGAGAAGCTCGGGCCGGGCGATCCGCAGGGGATCGGGGCGTACCGGCTGCTGGCGCGGCTGGGCGCGGGCGGCATGGGGAACGTGTACCTCGCCCGCTCGGACCGGGGCCGTACCGTCGCCGTGAAACTGGTCCGCGAGGAGCTGGCCGCGCAGGAGGAGTTCCGGGCGCGGTTCCGGCAGGAGGTGCGGGCCGCGCGGCAGGTCGGCGGTCACTGGACCGCGCCCGTGCTGGACGCGGACACCGAGGCCGCCGTGCCGTGGGTCGCCACCGGGTACGTCGCCGGGCCCAGCCTGCAGCAGGTCGTCGGCCACGACCACGGGGCGCTGCCCGAGCGGTCGGTACGGATCCTGGGCGCCGGACTGGCGAACGCGCTGAAGGACATCCACGCGGCCGGGCTGATCCACCGCGACCTGAAGCCGTCCAACGTGCTGGTCACCATCGACGGCCCGCGCGTCATCGACTTCGGCATCGCGCGGGCCCTGGAGACCGTCACGGACGCCGGCCTGACCCGGACCGGCGCGCTCGTCGGCTCGCCCGGGTTCATGGCGCCCGAGCAGGTGCGGGGCGACCGCGTCACCCCGGCCTGCGACGTCTTCTGCCTCGGCTCCGTCCTCGCCTACGCCGCCACCGGCACGCTGCCCTTCGGCACCGCGGACAGCGGCGTGCACGCGCTGATGTTCCGCATCGCCGAGCACGAGCCCGACCTGGAGGCGGTGCCCGAGGGGATCGCCGACCTGGTCCGCGCGTGCCTGCGCAAGGACCCGGCCGCCCGGCCGACCCTGGACCAGATCCTGCGGCGCACGGGCGCCGAGGACACGGTGACCGGCGGCCGCTCCCGCGACCCGTGGCTCCCGAGCGCGCTGGTAGCCCAGCTGGGGCGACACGCGGTGGGCCTGCTGGAGGTGGAGGACCCAGCGGGGGAGGGGGCCGCGGGGGCGGGGGCTGTCGGATCTGCGGGGCCTTCGGGGACGGATGCGGGGTCGGCCGTGCCGCCGGTGCCGAGTGGGCCGCCTTCCGGGGCGCCGGTCGCGGGCGGGGCGCCCTCGACCCCGCCGATGCAAGGGGCCCCGGCCGAGCTGAACCATCTGCCGACCATGGTGTCCGGACAGACTCCGCCGCCTCCGGGGTACGCCCCGGCCGGCGGCATGTACGGCTACCCGCCGCAGGCGCCCGCGCCCTACGCCTCCTACGGCGGCGGGCTCGGGGCCACCGCGCCGTATCCGCCCGGACCGGTGACGGCAGGGTTCGGGCAGGAGCCCGAGCGGCGGAGCAGACGGTCCACGGCGCTGCTCGCGGTGATCGCGGTGGTCGTGGCGCTGGGCGCGGGCGGGGCGGTCTACGCGCTGATGAACCGGGGCGGGCACGACACGGCGGGCGGCACGGGCGGGGGCAAGGGGGGACCGGGTCCGACGGCCACGGCGAGTACGTCGCCGACGACGTCTTCCTCGGCATCGGCATCGGCGTCGGACTCGGCCTCGGCTTCGGCGGTTCCGGACGCGTATCTCGGGACGTGGCAGGCGTCGATCGAGAACGCCAACGGGTCGAATCCGCGTGCGCTGACCATTCAGCAGGGGGAGGTGGGTGACACGGTGCTGACGCTGGTGGCCGACGGGCCCACCGCGGGCGGGGGGACGTACCACTGCGTCTTCTCCGCCCCGCTGGCCCAACAGCCCGGTGGGTCGGGGCCGTTGGAGATCGGCCCCTCCACGGTCACCTCCGGCGAGCCCCTCTCCTCGTGCTCCCCCGGGGAGGCCACGGAGGTCACCTTGCAGCCGGACGGGACGCTGCGGCGAGCGAAGGTGGGGGGCGGCGAGAGCCTGACGTACACGAAGCGGTGAGGCTGCCGCCGGCTCGTCTGTGAGTGCGGCTCCGTCGGTGGCCGGCCGCGCAGTTCCCCGCGCCGCTTCAGGGCGCTGCCCCGCCGGGCCGTCGTTCGCCTGCGGGTGCGTCGTGGCTGGTCGCGCAGTTCCCCGCGCCGCTTCAGGGCGCTGCCCCGCCGGGCCGTCGTTCGCCTGCGGGCGCGTCGTGGCTGGTCGCGCAGTTCCCCGCGCCCCTGACGGGGCACGTCCGTCCCCACCCAGCTGCGGGCATGCGTGCCGCCAGGGGCGGCACGGGTGGGCGCAGCGGCACCCGGCGAACGCCGGTGAGTGGACCCACCCGCCCCGGCCGGCGGGGCCTGGTTCTACCTCGGTTCCGGGGGGCGTTGGCGGGGCATGTTGGGGCGGGTGCCGTTGGCGGGGGGGAGGGGGTAGCGGCCGGGGGCGGACCCGGGGTCCGGGCGGGCGCCCGGGGACATCGACGCCTGGATGCCGAGCGGCGCCGACCCGGTCCGGAACTCCACCATCCAGTCGGCCGTCTCCGTCCGCACCAACTCGCTCACATCCTCCGAGAACCGCCGCAGCACCCCCAGACACCGCTCCGCCGCCTCACCAGCCGTCCCCTCCGCGGGCCCCAGCACCTCCCGCACACTCTCCGACGCCCAGTCGAACTGCAGCACCTGCAACCGCCGCTGCACCGCCTGC
The DNA here is from genome assembly GCF_040644095.1 of Streptomyces sp. NPDC047028. Classification (NCBI taxonomy): domain Bacteria; kingdom Bacillati; phylum Actinomycetota; class Actinomycetes; order Kitasatosporales; family Streptomycetaceae; genus Streptomyces; species Streptomyces sp. NPDC047028. Next base: position 264,816 of record NZ_JBEYVS010000003.1, on the reverse strand, counting down.
GCCGTGGCCAGGTCCCTTATCCACCCGGACGTCACCCCGAAGAACCGGTCCACCCCCACACAGGCCACCGCGAGCAGCAGCGCCAGGTACCCCCAGGGGGCCACCCCACCCACCACCCCGGTCAGATCCAGCAGCGGCAGCGCCGCCCCGCACACCGCCCCCGCCGCCGCCCCGCCCCGCAGCACCCGCGCGCCCCGCCGCTTCCACACCCGGTCCGCGAGGTACCACGCGGAGGTCTGCAACGCCCCGCGCTCCACCCACCGGTACATCTCGTCGAGCCGTCGCGCCGGCTCGCCCCAGTCGCCGAGCGGCAGGCACCGCCCGGTCAGATCGCCCGGCCGCAGCCCGGCCGCCCCCTCACCCGGCCCGTCCTGCGGCGGACCCTCGGGCTGCATCTCCGGCTGACCCACCCGGCACTCCCTCCGAACGACCGGTCACATCGCGTGACAATCCCTGCACCATCCCTGCCGACACGCGGCACCCTTCCTACTGCCCAATGGGTGGCTGAGAGGCTGCTTTCCCGGCTTTTCCGCCCGGAAGTGGGCCTTGATCAGGTATAGGACTGCCCCCTCTCTCACTCGAAAGAGTGGCGGAGCGATGGCCGCGTGGACCACGTAGGCTCGTGCACAAGGAGAAGGACGAAGAGGAGCTGATCGTGATCCCCGGTGGTGGCCAGCCCAACATGCAGCAGTTGCTCCAGCAGGCCCAGAAGATGCAGCAGGATCTGGCCCGCGCCCAGGAGGAACTGGCGAACACGGAGGTCGACGGGCAGGCGGGCGGTGGTCTGGTGAAGGCCACCGTGACCGGCTCCGGCGAACTGCGCGCGTTGAAGATCGACCCGAAGGCGGTGGACCCGGAGGACACCGAGACCCTCGCCGACCTGATCGTGGCCGCCGTGCACGCGGCGAACGAGAACGCGCAGACGCTCCAGCAGCAGAAGCTCGGCCCGCTCGCGCAGGGACTCGGCGGCGGCAGCGGCATTCCCGGTCTGCCGTTCTGACGCCGGGCCAACTACGGTACGTACCGACAGCTGAAGGAAGGGCGGTCCGGTGTACGAAGGCGTGGTCCAGGACCTCATCGACGAGTTGGGGCGGTTGCCCGGCGTCGGTCCCAAGAGCGCGCAGCGGATCGCCTTCCACGTCCTCCAGGCCGAGCCGACGGACGTCAAGCGGCTCGCGCACGCGCTCCTGGAAGTGAAGGCGAAGGTCCGCTTCTGCGCGACCTGCGGCAACGTGGCGCAGGAGGAGCTGTGCAACATCTGCCGTGACCCGCGTCGCGACCCCGCGGTCATCTGCGTCGTGGAGGAACCGAAGGACGTCGTCGCGATCGAGCGCACCCGGGAGTTCCGTGGCAAGTACCACGTCCTCGGCGGCGCGATCAGCCCGATCGAGGGTGTGGGACCCGACGACCTGCGTATACGGGAACTTCTCACGCGGTTGGCCGACGGGACGGTCACGGAGCTGATCCTGGCCACCGACCCGAACCTGGAGGGCGAGGCCACGGCGACGTACCTCGCCCGCATGATCAAACCCATGGGCCTGAAGGTCACCCGCCTGGCCAGCGGCCTCCCGGTGGGTGGCGACCTGGAATACGCGGACGAGGTCACCCTCGGACGTGCCTTCGAGGGGAGACGACTCCTAGATGTCTGACGCCACGCTGCACGCCACAGCGCAGAACCCGGACGACTTCGCGGTCCAGATCGCGGACCAGATCGAGAGTTTCCTGGTGGCGGTCACCGAGGTGGCGAAGGGCGACGAGCCCGACTCCGCCGTGCCCTTCCTGCTGCTGGAGGTCTCCCAGCTGCTGCTGGCCGGCGGCCGGCTGGGCGCCCACGAGGACATCGTCCCCGACGAGCGCTACGAGCCCGACCTGGGCCCGGAGGGCGACGCCGACACCCTGCGCGAGAACCTCGCCCGGCTGCTGGAGCCGATCGACGTCTACTCCGAGGTGTTCGACCCGTACGAGCCCCGTACGGCCCCGGTCCCGGCCCGTATCTCGGACGACCTCGCGGACGTCATCACCGACCTGCGTCACGGCATGGCCCACTACCGCGCGGGCCGCACCACCGAGGCCCTGTGGTGGTGGCAGTTCTCGTACTTCTCCAACTGGGGCGGTACGGCGTCCGCCACCCTGCGCGCCCTGCAGTCGCTGGTGGCCCACGTCCGCCTCAACCAGCCCCTGGAGGAGCTGGACGGCCTCGACACCGACCAGGCCATGGGCGACGAGACCCTGGAGTTCGAGGCCGGCCGAGTCATGGCGGAGGAGATCGGCGGCCCCCTCGGCATGCGCCCGGCGAAGTCCCAGTCGAAGTAGGGCGCGCGGGCCTCAGTCGCCGACCTTGAGCCATACGGCGATGCCGATGACGAACACGACGGCCATCAGCACCTTGCCGTAGAAGAAGGCGAGCGTGCTGCCGCTGATCGCGAGCCACATGCGCCGGCTGTGCCGCAGGCCGGGGATCCAGGACGCGGCCACCATGCCCAGCGGCATGCACACGCCCCAGCTGAGGGGTGCGGGAAGAGGTGTCGTCAGCTGCGCCGCCCCGGCGAGCAGGAGGGCGACCGGCGTCCACACGGCCGGTACCACCCACCACGGGCGGGTGACGGCGGGCGGCGGAGACGGTGTCGTATGCATGCCCCCACTCCACCCCGCCGCCCTGGGCGCCCGGCACCGTACGCGTACTCATCCCGCCCGCCCCGCTGCTCATGCACCGCCTCCGCGCTGTGACCCGGCGCACTTTGTGAGTGCTCCGGGCCGCGCTGGGCATGTGCCGGAAGCGGGCGTGCCGATGTCTCACCATGCGGGAGCAGGACGGTGAAATTCGGGCGCTCGATAGACTGAGCCGACACAAACGAACCGAGCGAGGAGCGCACGTGGGCCTTGTCGTGCAGAAGTACGGAGGCTCCTCCGTAGCCGATGCCGAGGGCATCAAGCGCGTCGCCAAGCGGATCGTGGAAGCCAAGAAGAACGGCAACCAGGTGGTTGTCGTGGTCTCCGCGATGGGCGACACGACGGACGAGCTGATCGATCTCGCCGAGCAGGTATCCCCGATGCCTGCCGGACGTGAGTTCGACATGCTGCTGACCGCCGGAGAGCGGATCTCCATGGCCCTCCTGGCGATGGCGATCAAAAACCTGGGTCACGAGGCCCAGTCGTTCACCGGCAGCCAGGCAGGCGTGATCACCGACTCGGTCCACAACAAAGCCCGGATCATCGACGTCACGCCGGGCCGGATCCGGACCGCGCTGGACGAGGGCAACATCGCGATCGTCGCCGGTTTCCAGGGCGTCAGCGCCGACAAGAAGGACATCACCACGCTGGGCCGTGGCGGTTCCGACACCACGGCCGTGGCGCTGGCCGCCGCGCTCGACGCCGAGGTCTGCGAGATCTACACCGACGTGGACGGCGTGTTCACCGCCGACCCGCGCGTGGTGAAGAAGGCGAAGAAGATCGACTGGATCTCCTTCGAGGACATGCTGGAGCTGGCCGCGTCCGGTTCCAAGGTGCTGCTCCACCGCTGTGTGGAGTACGCCCGCCGCTACAACATCCCGATCCACGTCCGGTCGTCCTTCAGCGGACTGCAGGGCACGTGGGTCAGCAGTGAGCCGATCGAGCAAGGGGACAAGAAGGTGGAGCAGGCCATCATCTCCGGTGTCGCGCACGACACCTCCGAGGCCAAGATCACGGTCGTCGGTGTCCCCGACAAGCCGGGCGAGGCCGCGTCCATCTTCCGGACCATCGCCGACGCGCAGATCAACATCGACATGGTCGTGCAGAACGTGTCCGCCGCCTCCACCGGGCTGACCGACATCTCCTTCACGCTGCCGAAGACCGAGGGCCGCAAGGCGATCGACGCGCTGGAGAAGAACCGCCCCGGCATCGGCTTCGACTCGCTGCGCTACGACGACCAGATCGGCAAGATCTCCCTGGTCGGCGCCGGTATGAAGACCAACCCGGGTGTCACGGCCGACTTCTTCACGGCGCTGTCCGACGCGGGCGTGAACATCGAGCTGATCTCGACCTCCGAGATCCGCATCTCGGTGGTCACCCGCAAGGACGACGTGCCGGAGGCCGTGCGCGCCGTGCACTCCGCCTTCGGGCTCGACTCCGACACGGACGAGGCCGTCGTCTACGGAGGCACCGGCCGATGAAGCCACGCCCGACGCTCGCGGTCGTGGGAGCGACCGGAGCCGTCGGCGCGGTCATGCTCCGGATCCTGTCCCAGCGGGCGGACATCTGGGGCGAGATCCGTCTGATCGCCTCCCCGCGCTCGGCCGGCCGCAAGCTGGCCGTGCGCGGCGAGGAGGTCGAGGTCGTGGCTCTGAGCGAAGAGGCGTTCGACGGGGTCGACGTCGCGATGTTCGACGTGCCCGACGAGGTCGCCGCCCAGTGGGCGCCGGTCGCCGTCGCGCGCGGCGCGGTCGTCGTCGACAACTCCGGGGCGTTCCGGATGGACCCGGACGTGCCCCTGGTGGTGCCCGAGGTCAACGCGCACACCGCCCGGGTCCGCCCGCGCGGAATCATCGCCAACCCCAACTGCACGACCCTGACCATGATCGTCGCCCTGGGCGCGCTGCACGCCGAGTTCGGGCTGCGCGAGCTGGTGGTGTCGTCGTACCAGGCGGTCAGCGGGGCCGGGCGGGCCGGCGTGGACGCGTTGCGGGCCCAGCTGTCCCTGGTGGCCGGCACGGAGCTGGGGACCAGCCCCGGTGACGTACGGCGGGCCGTGGGGGACAACACCGGGCCGTTCCCGGAGCCGGTCGCGCTGAACGTCGTGCCGTGGGCCGGGTCGCTCAGGGAGGACGGCTGGTCCTCGGAGGAGATGAAGGTCCGGGACGAGTCCCGCAAGATCCTCGGGCTGCCGAAGCTGCCGGTCGCCGTGACCTGCGTCCGGGTGCCGGTGGTCACCACGCACTCCCTGACCGTGCACGCCCGCTTCCAGGGCGAGGTCAGCGTCGACGGCGCCCGCGAGATCCTCGCCACCGCGCCCGGCGTGGTGCTGTGCGACGATCCGGCCGCCGGCGAGTTCCCCACCCCGGCCGACGTGGTCGGCACCGATCCGACCTGGGTCGGGCGGGTCCGGCGGGCCCTGGACGACCCGACCGCGCTCGAACTGTTCGTCTGCGGCGACAACCTCCGCAAGGGCGCCGCGCTCAACACCGCGCAGATCGCCGAACTGGTGGCCGCCGAGGCGACGGCCTGACGCGGTCACAGTCATCGGCGTGCCGCGGTGCGCTGCCGGGTCGTCGGCGTGACGAGACGAACAGTCATTCCCACGTAAGGGCTTTGTAGGATCACCGTAAGAAAATGTGTCGGTGCTGTGGTCCATACCACTTGAACCACAGCACCCGGCGACAGACGATTTTCTCCCCGCCTTCCGCAACCACGCGCAGGGCGGGGAGCGTCTTTGCGGTCACCCTTGCGGGGTGTGGCACGTGAAGACCGATGCGTGGGGACGCGATGGGCGGGCGTGGGGACGCCCGGTCATCCGGGACATAGGGGATGAGCGGGACGCATGACGGGATCTGAGGCGTCGTCGGCTGTCGCACATGTGATGCCCGGCACGTACAACCCTGGCGGGGGCAGACGTGTCCAACAGGCGTGGCAGAGGTACTCGAACTCAACTCGGCCCTGCGGCCGCCCCGCGCGGCGCTCGGGGCGCGTCTCGCCGGCGGCATGCCGGTGATCGCGCCCATGCCCGCGACGCGGCCGACCCGCATACCCAGCCAGCGTGACGGCGCGGAGGAGGCGGTGGCCGCCGGCACGACCGTCGACCACCTCACCGAGACCTACCGGGCGCACTACCGCTCGCTCCTCGGCCTCGCCGCGCTCCTCCTCGACGACACCGCCTCCTGCGAGGACGTCGTCCAGGAAGCCTTCATCCGCGTCCACTCGGCCCGCAAACGCGTCCGGGACCCCGAGAAGACCCTGGCCTATCTCCGGCAGACCGTCGTCAACCTCTCCCGCTCCGCCCTGCGTCGGCGCATCCTCGGCCTGAAGCTGCTCGCCAAGCCGATGCCCGACATGGCGAGCGCGGAGGAGGGTGCCTACGACCAGCTGGAGCGCCGCGACCTCATCAAGGCGATGAAGGGCCTCCAGCGCCGCCAGCGCGAGGTGCTGGTGCTGCGCTACTTCGCGGACATGACCGAGGCCCAGGTCGCCGAGACCCTGGGGATATCCCTGGGTTCGGTGAAGGCGTACGGCTCGCGCGGGATCGCCGCCCTGCGGGTGGCCATGGAGGCGGCGTCGGCATGAGCGCGCACCCCGGTCGCCTGAGCACAAAGCCGGGCACAAGTACGACCACGAGCACGACCACGAGCTCAAGCACGACCACGAACACAAGCCTGACTACGAGCACACGCCACCGCACGCTGGGAACGGAACTGTGAACCACGGCCCCGACGCACAGGGCCCCGAGGAGCCCGGCCGCGAGCTGTCCCCGGACGAGCTGGCCCTGCGCCGGATGCTGCACTCGGCGGTCGACGACGTCGAACCGCAGGACGGCACGCTGGAGCACCTGCGCCGCGCGGTCCCGGCCCGCCGTGCCCGCAAGCGGCAGGCCTTCGTCGGCATGGCGGCCGCCGTGCTGTTCGTCGGCACCGCGATCCCCGCCCTGATCCACGTCTCCAACGCGGGCGGCACCGACCCCAACACGGCCATGGCCGGCCAGTCCTCCCAGGCCCAGGGCGGCACCGACCAGGGCAAGTACCCCGACGGCGGCACCGGCGACCAGCGCGACCCGGGCGGCCCGTCCGCCGGACCCGGCAAGCACACCGGCAAGACCCCCCGACCGGACACGACCGGCGACGACAACACCGCCGCGGGCAGCGGCACCGACCCCTCCGCGACGATCGCCCCGACCGTCCCTGCGTGCACGGCGGCCCAGCTGGGCTCCGCCACGGCGAGCGCCGACGCCCCCGACTCCACCGGTGTCGTCTACGGCACCTTCCGCGTCACCAACGTCTCCACCACCGCCTGCACCGTCGACGGCCCCGGCACGGTCGCCGTGACCGCGCAGGGCGCCGCCGACCAGACCAAGCTCAGCACCGTCCGGCACGTGGCCGGGGACCCGGCGGCCGCCCTGCCCGACCCCGGTCTCGAGGTCGCCGCCCTGGTGCTGCAGCCCGGCTCCGCGTACGAGGAGAAGTTCGCCTTCGTGCCCTCGGAGACCTGCCCCGCCCCCGGCGACGGCACGGCCGGCGGCAGCACGGGCGGCCCCTCGCCCCAGCCGTCTTCGAGCCAGGGCCCCAGCACGACCGGCGCCACGGACACGGGCGGTACGACCGGCACCTCGACCCAGCTCTACGGCGAGGACGGCACGCCCGCCGACGGCAGCATCACCGTCTCCCACACGCCCAAGGCCGGCTCACCGGCGACGTCCGCACCGGTGCCGGACGCCTGCGCCGGGACCGTGTACTACACCGGGGTGCTGGCGGGGACGTAGGGCCGGGCGCGGGACCTCAGAGGGCCGCCTGCTCCGCCTCTGTCTCCGTCTCCGTCTTCTGCTGTGTGTCTTCCGTCTCCGGGACCAGGCCGAGCGCCGCGTCCCTGGCGAACTCCACCTCGCGGCGCAGCAGCCGGAACCACATGAAGACCACGAAGCCCGCGAAGACGAACCACTCGCCGGTGTACCCGAGGTTCTGGAACGCCTTCAGGTCGAGCCCGGTGTTGCTCGGCACGGTCGCGGGCACGGCCTTCATGCCGGAGTCCGCGTGCTCCAGGGTGATCCAGGCGTCGTACACCTTGTACGGCACCAGGTTGACCAGGGACGCCGAGCTGATCGCGGCCGTCTGCCCGGCGGGCAGTCCGCTCTGTGAGCTGACCCCGTTGTCACCCGGCGTCTCGGAGGCCTGGAGGGCGCCGGTGACGGTGACCTCGCCGGTGGGCGGGGCGGGGGCCTTCGCCGCGTCGGGCGTGCCCGGCAGCCAGCCCCGTACGACGGGCAGGGCCCGGCCGGAGCCGGTGCGCAGCAGCGTCATCACGTAGTAGCCGGTCTTGTCGTCGAGCTGCCGGCCGGGCACCAGGAACTGCTTGTCGTAGTGGCCGGTCGCGGTGGCCAGGCGGCCCGAGGTGCTCTTGTCGACGGGCAGCAGACCGTCCAGCGGGTGGGCCGCCTCGTGCCGGTCGGAGGAGACCTGCTCGGTCGCGGCGCGCTGGTCCTGGACCCGCCCCTCGAACCGGCTCAGCTGCCACGACCCCATGAAGATGCAGAACGGGATGGCGAGCAGCACGAAGACGTTGATGCCCCACCAGCGGGAAGTCAGCAGAAACCGGTACACGCGTCAACGGTACGGCGCCCGCGCCGGTTCCCCGCCCGCGGGTCACCCCTTGCTCGCCCTGAGGGAATAGATCAGGGGAATACGGGGGTGGCCATCAGGGAAGCGGTGGTAGCCGTCCCGCACCTCGAAGTTCTCGAAGCGCGGGAACAGCGAAACGTCGTGCTCGTGCAGGAAGTCGATGCGCAGTCCGGTCGCGGCGAGCGCGGAGACCACGTCGCCGAGCGGGTGCTGCCACTCCACCGTGCGGTTGTTCACGGTGACGGCGGCCTCGTCGGCGTAGGTGCCCGGCTCGTCCCACACCTGGCCGTCCCGGGTGAAGTAGTCGCGCACGATCCGGGTGCCGGTGGCGTCGTCCAGGGCGTCGGTGATCGGGTGGAACTCGGCGAGGTACAGGAAGCCGCCGGGGGCGACGAGGGAGGCGGCCGTCTCCGCCCAGCGGCGGATGTCGGGCAGCCAGCACAGGGCGCCGAGTCCGGTGTAGACGATGTCGTACGACGCCTCGGGCACGGCCCCGGCCGCGTCGTACACGTCGCTGGTGACGAAGGCCGCCCGGTCGGGGCCGTACCCGAGGTCGGCGGCGAGGGCGCGGGCCGCCTCTATTGCCGGGGCGGAGAAGTCCAGGCCGACGACGCGGGCGGCGCCGCGGTGCGCCCAGGAGAGGGTGTCGGTGCCGATGTGGCACTGCAGGTGCAGCAGCGACTTGCCGGTGACGTCCCCGACCTCGGCCGTCTCGAAGTCGCGGAGCACGTCCGGGTGCGCGCGGAAGCCGTCCAGGTCGTAGAAGGGACCGGCGACGTGGAGGGGGACGCGCTCGTCCCAGTTGGCCCGGTTGTCCTCGCGCCAGCCGTCGGGGACGGAAGGCAGGGGAGTGACCGGTGGGGCTGAGGGTGCGGAGGGTGCTGAGGCGGCTGGCGGGGTTGCCGGTGCGGTCGGATGTGCGGCCTCTGTGGACATGATCGCAAAGTTATCCACAGGGTGCGGACAGCGGCCAGCGAATTGTCGGTGCGGCCAGGCAGTATGGGCGCATGACGGGTGCCATGAGTGAGAGCAGGACGCCGGGCGGTTCGCAGGTGCAGAAGTCGCCGAAGTCGCCGGAGGCACGGGACGTGCCGGAGATGCCGGACTGGGAGAAGCGCTTCCGCGCGCCGAGGGTGTCGTTGCCGGAGTGGGCGGAGGACGCGCCGGACCGCTCCCTGTTCGTCTCGAACGCGACGGGGACGTACGAGCTGTACGCGTGGGACCGGGCGACGGGCGCGCAGCGCCAGGCGACGGACCGGCCGAACGGGACGACGGACGGTGTGCTCTCCCCCGACGGCGCCTGGATCTGGTGGTTCGACGACAAGGACGGTGACGAGTTCGGCATCTGGCGCCGCCAGCCCTTCGGCGGCGGCGCGGACGACCCGGCCGTGCCCGGCCTCGCGCCTTCCTACCCGGCGGGCCTCGCCCTGTCCCGCGACGGCCGCACGGCGGTGGTCGGCCGCTCGACGGACGAGGACGGTACGACGATCCACCTCGCGCAGGACGGCGCGGAGACCGTGGAGATCTACCGCCACCGCGAGTCGGCGAACGTCGGCGACCTCTCGCACGACGGCTCCCTGCTGGTCATCGAGCACACCGAGCACGGTGACGCGATGCACGCGGCGCTGCGTGTGATGCGCCCGGACGGGACGCGGGTCGCCGAGCTGGACGACACCGAGGGCGGCACGGTCGAGCTGGGCCTGGAGGTGCTGGGCTTCGCCCCGGTGGAGGGCGACACCCGGCTGCTCATCGGGCACCAGCGGCGGGGCCGCTGGGAGCCGCTGGTGTGGGACGTGGGGACGGGGGAGCAGACCGACCTCGCCCTGGACCTGCCCGGCGACGTGAGCGCGGAGTGGTGCCCGGACGGCGCCTCGCTGCTGGTCGCGCACAGCTACGAGGCCCGCAGCGAGCTGTACCGCTACGACCTGGCGGGCGCGGAACTGGTCCGTGTGCCGACCCCGCCCGGCTCGGTCTCGGGGGCGACGGCCCGGCCGGACGGCAGCGTGGAGTACCTGTGGTCGTCGGCCGCGGAGCCGCCGGCGGTCCGCTCGACCGCGGGCGGCGTGGTCCTGGATCCGCCTGGCATGGCGTGCCCGCCCTCAGTGGCCGTGGAGGACGTGTGGGTGGACGGCCCCGGTGGCCGCATCCACGCCCTCGTCCAGCGCCCGGCCGGCGCGAGCGGCCCCCTCCCCACCGTCTTCGACCTGCACGGCGGCCCGACCTGGCACGACAGCGACGCGTTCGCGGCGGGCCCGGCGGCCTGGGTGGACCATGGGTACGCGGTGGTCCGCGTGAACTACCGCGGCTCCACGGGGTACGGCCGGGCCTGGACCGACGCGCTCAAGCACCGGGTCGGCCTGATCGAGCTGGAGGACGTGGCCGCGGTCCGCGAGTGGGCGGTCGCCTCGGGCCTCGCCGACCCCGCCCGCCTGGTCCTCACCGGCGGCTCCTGGGGCGGCTACCTCACCCTGCTCGGCATCGGCGTGCAGCCCGAGGCGTGGGCGGTGGGCGTGGCGGTCGTCCCGGTCGCGGACTACGTCACGGCGTACCACGACGAGATGGAGTCCCTGAAGGCGATGGACCGCACGCTGCTGGGCGGCACTCCCGAGGAGGTCCCCGACCGCTTCGAGACGTCCTCCCCGCTGACCTACGTCGACCAGGTCAAGGCCCCCGTCTACATCTCCGCCGGCGTCAACGACCCTCGCTGCCCCATCCGGCAGATCGACAACTACGTCAAACGCCTCGAAGCCCGCGGCGCCACCCACGAGGTCTACCGCTACGACGCCGGCCACGGCTCCCTGGTCGTCGACGAACGAATCAAACAGGTAACCCTGGAACTGGCCTTCACGGAGAGAGCATTGTCGACCCTGTAGACACGGGCCCCCGGCCCCCCCCCGGGCTCCCGGCTTCTCGGGCCCCCGGGCTCCCGGCTTCTCGGGCCCCCGGCTTCTCGGGCTCCCGTGCTCCCGGCTTCTCGGGCCCCCGGCTTCTCGGGCTCCCGGCCCCTGGCCCCTCGGGCCCCGGCCTCCCGGGCCAACGGGCCTCTCGGCCTCCCGGGCCACCCGGCCAACGGCCCACCCGCCCCCGCGTCCGAAGGACGGCGCGCCGCAACCCACACGGGCTGCGGCGCCCATCCCTCCTGCGTGGCGCCCCGCCCGGCTACCCCCCTGAGCGGCTCAGCCCCCGAAGCTCCCGCAGCGGCTCGTCCGCCCTCGCCCGATGCGGCAACCATTCAGCCAAGTGAGTCGGGTGGGTGGGTGGGCAAGGGGGGGCCGGGGGGGCGGAGCCCCCTGGGGTCAGCCCAGACTGGCCAGTCCTCGTCGAGTCGCGGCAACGACGACCCTGTCACCGGCCCGAAGAACATAGTCCCGGCCGACCTCGGCCCGCCCCTCCAACGCCAGCACCCTCCACGCCCCGGCCCGGAACGCCTCCCCCAACGCCTGCCCCTCCAACTCCACATGCCCACCCACGTCCACCGCGGCGAACACCAACACCCTCCGCTCGACCGGAATCGCCCCCAGCACCTGCCTCCCCAGCATCGCCCCCGCGAACGCCGGCGCGGCCAAGTGCGACACACTCCGGCTCCGCGTCTGGGCCAGCGGATGCGCGGCCCGCAGAGTCCGGTACACCGCCGTGGCGAAGTCGTCGTCGTACAGCCGTAGCACCACCCGAAGATCCGGCCGCACCGACCGCGCGTACAGCACGGCCTCCAGATTCGTCGTGTCCGAACTCGTCACCGACATCAGCGCATGCGCCCGGTGGATCTTCGCCGCCTCCAGCACCCCCTCCTGCGTCACATCCCCCAGCACCACCGGCACCCGCAGCCGCCGGGCCGTGGCCAGCCCCCGCGCCTCCGGGTCGGACTCCACGCACACCACGGGAATGTGCAGTTCCCGCAGCCGGGTCAGCACCCGCGTACCGATCTTCCCCAGCCCGAGCAGCACCACGTGCCCGCCCAGCCCACGCGGCGGTTTCCGCAGCGCGGACGCCGTACGGAAGGTGCCCAGCCCCTCCAGGACGGCCGCCAGCAGCACCGGCAGCAACAGCAACCCGACCAGCCCGGACAGGAGTTGCAGGATCTGCCGCCCCAGGGACGCCCCGATCGCCGGGTCGTCGATGGCGAACAGATCGAGCAGCGTCAGATAGAACGCCCTCAGCGGATGAATGCCGGTCACCACCCACAACGCGACGGCGAGCGCGACGACACACCCCACCAGCCCGGCCAGCGACCACCGCAGCCGGGGCGAGAACAGCGAACCCAGCGGCGGCACCGCCGCCCCCACCCCGCGCCCGGCGGCCGCCCCCGAGGCGGACCCGTCCGAGGAGGTCACCTGCTCCAGCACCACGGAGCCCCGCGCCCCGGCCCGCCGTACCTCCTCGTCGTCCGGCAGCAGCCGCGGCCCGTGCTCCCCGCTGCCCTCGGACCCGTCCGCCCCGGCGGGATCGGTACTGGTCGCCGACAGCAACGCCAGCGTGCACAGCCCCGGTTCGGCGGGTCGCCCGACCCCCGCCGGCAGCCGCTCCACGGCCCGCAGCAACAGCCCCTCGGTCTGTACGACCTTGCTGGTACCGGCGACGGCGGTCGCGGCCAGCGCGGGGGCGGCCGTATCGGCGTCGGACAGCACGGTCGTAGAAGCGGCATCCGGCCGAAGCCGCCCCCCGCCCCCGCCCCCACGTCCGTCCCCGGCGCCTTCCCCCTCACCGGCCGCCAACGCGGCCGTATGGTCGAGAAGTTGCTCGATGTGCTGCCCCAACCGCCGGTTGTAGAGCCGTAACACGAGCCGGATGCACGGATTGAGCCTGCGCGCGGTCAGGGCGGCCCGGATGTTGGTCTCGTCGTCCTCGTACACCAGCGCGAGCGCGGCGGCCCGCTCCACACCGGCCTCGGTGAACACGGCCTCGGTCAGCTCAGCGGCCTCCAACACGCGCTCGGCATCCGCTCGGTGAGCCGCGCCACCGCCGCCACCATTGCCCACCCCCGCGGAACCGTTCCCGTTCCCCGCCCCGCGGCCGACGGCGGCGCTGACCACCCGGTCGAACAGGGCGACGGAGGCGGCACGCGCCCGGCCGACGACCGGCGTCCCCACCGTGCGCTCATGCGGCGGTACGACGAGGACGACCTGCTCGCCGTACACTCCGCGCAACTCGGCGGCCAGCCGGTGCGCGAGCCCGTCGTCGCCGCACACCACCATGTGCGACGACGGGTCACCGGGCGCAGCTTGAAAGGGAACGCTTGCCACGAGGGAAAAGACTGCCCCAAGAACCCGCCTGGTTCCAGAAACGCCTGAACACCGCCGCAGTGACCCGCGTACCGAGAGCGAGGGAGCACACAGCCGGAGGGACACCCGTGGCCACAACCGAACACACCACAACCACACCCCCAACCGCACCCCTCAAGGCGCCCCCTGCCACCCCCACCCCCACCGCCACCCCACACCCCCGCCGCCTGACCTCCCCCCTGATCCTCACCCTCACCCTCCTCCTCGCGGTCCTCGCCCAGTCCCCCCTGCGCGGAGCCCTCGGCAGTCCCGTGATGCAGACCTGGATGACGGTGTTCGTGGCCGTGACCGTCCAGGCGCTGCCCTTCCTGGTGCTGGGAGTGCTGCTCTCGGCGGGGATCGCGGTGTTCGTCCCGCCCTCCTTCTTCGCCCGGGCCCTGCCCACCCGTCCCGCGCTGGCCGTACCGGTGGCCGGACTGGCGGGCGCGGTGCTGCCGGGCTGTGAGTGCGCGTCGGTGCCCGTGGCCGGCGCGCTGGTCCGCAGGGGCGTCACCCCGGCAGCCGCCCTGGCGTTCCTCCTGTCCGCGCCCGCGATCAACCCGATCGTGCTGACCGCGACGGCGGTCGCCTTCCCCCGGAACCCGGAGATGGTCCTGGCCCGCTTCCTCGGCAGCCTGCTGGTGGCGTGCGCGATGGGCTGGCTGTGGCAGCGCCTGGGCCGCACCGACTGGCTACGGCCGTCGGCGCACGCCCCGCACGAGGGCGCGACGAAGGGGGAGACGTTCTGGAACTCGGTGCGCCACGACACCGTGCACGCGGGCGGCTTCCTGGTGCTCGGCGCGATGGCCGCGGCCACGCTGAAGGCGGCGACCCCGGCGACCTGGCTGCGTACGGCGGCGGACACCCCGGTGCTGTCGATCCTGGCGCTGGCCGTCCTCGCCGTACTGCTCTCGATCTGCTCGGAGGCGGACGCGTTCGTCGCGGCCTCCCTCACCCAGTTCTCCCTGACGGCCAAGCTGGTGTTCCTGGTGGTGGGCCCGATGATCGACCTCAAGCTGTTCGCGATGCAGGCCGGCACCTTCGGCCGCGGTTTCGCGCTGCGTTTCGCCCCGGCGACGTTCGCCCTGGCCGTGGCGGGCGGCATCGTCACCGGAACGGTGCTGCTGTGAACCGCCCGGCACAGGCGGCGACCCTGTTCCTGCTCGGCGCGGCCCTCCTCCACGCGGGCCTGACCGACCTCTACCTCCGCTACGTCAAGGCGGGCCTACGCCCCCTGCTGCTGGCGTCGGGAGCGGTCCTGATCGTGGCCGCACTGGCGACGGCCTGGTACGACCGACGCCACGACCGACCCACCCCCGCGCACCCCGACCACGCCGACCACGCCCACCCGGAGCCCCGCATCTCCTGGCTCCTGGTCCTCCCCGTGCTCGCCCTGATCCTCATCGCGCCGCCCGCCCTCGGCTCGTACAGCGCGCTGCGCACCGGCACGGCCCTGCAGAAGCCGTTCGGCTACACCGCCCTGCCACCCGGCGACGCCCCCCTCCCGCTCAGCCTCGTCGACTACGCGGGCCGGGCCGCCTACGACCACGGCCGCTCCCTGCACCACCGCCCCGTCCGTGTCACCGGCTTCCTCGCCCTGGACCGCAAGGGCGCCCCCTACCTGGTCCGCATGGCCCTCAACTGCTGCGCGGCGGACGCCCGTCCCGTGAAGATCGCCCTGACCGGGAAGCTCCCGCCGGTCCTCCGCCCCGACGCCTGGCTGGAGGTGACCGGCACCTACACCCCGCTCCAGACGCGCGACCCGGTGAACAACGGCCCCGTCCCGTACCTGAAGGTCACCTCGGCCCGCCCGGTCCCCGTGCCGCACGACCCGTACGACGAGACCTGGAACACCTGATCCCCGGCGCGGCGTGTTGGCCCTACCGCTGGTCCGCCCCCTGCATCAAGCTGTCCCCGCCCCTCTCCCGGCCTCGCGAAGGGATCAACATCCCATGCCCGCACCCACCCTGCGCCCCATCGGCCGCGTGGAATCGACGCTGACCGACCTGGCCGACGCCCCCCGGCAGCCCGACGAGGGCGCCCCGGACGCCTGGCTCGTCCTCGACGAGCGGTACGCCCCCGCCCTGGACGGCCTCACCCCCGGCACGGACGTCCTGCTCCTGACCTGGCTGGACCGCGCCGACCGCGACACGCTCACCGTCCACCCGCGTGGCGACCTCACCCGCCCCCTCACCGGCGTCTTCGCCACCCGCTCCCCGGACCGCCCCAACCCGATCGGCCTGCACACCGTCCACATCACCGCCATCACCGGCACCCGAGTCCACATCAGCGGCCTGGAAACCGTCGACGGGACCCCGATCCTGGACATCAAACCCCTACTGACACCGGAACGTTGAGGACCCCGTCAGTCAGGCAGCACTGGTCGCTGCGGATGCCCGGCAGTCGCGGCAGCGGTCGGGTCCGCCCGCGCGGATGGCGCGTTCGCAGCCGCCCTCGCAGGTCCGCAGGGGCCGTACCGGTGGCCGGGACTCGGCCGGGGGCAGCGGTGGGGGTGCGGGGAGCGGGATCTCGCGGAGGCGGAAGGCGAGGATGCCGGCCGGGCGGGCCAGCAGGCGGTCCGGCAGCCCGGCGGTCAGCAACGAGGTGATCTGCGACCGCCCGACCCCGGCCGCCAGCCACACGCCGACGGCCGGAGCCAGCCGTACGGCCTCCTGCTCCGACAGCACCAGCCGCGGATCGACGCGGCGCAGCGAGCGCAGCACGTCGACTGCCGCGGGATCGGCGTCGGCGAGCGAAGCCTGTTCCTCCGGGGGCGCGGCCTTTTCCCGTACGGCGGCTTCGGGAACGGCCTTCTCGGCCCTCGGCGAGCTTCGGGGCCGGGGTGGCTTCGGTGGGGTACCGGGGTCGGGGGCGGCGCCGCCGCCGGGAACGTCGTAGAAGAACGTCCGGGTGCGGATCTGCCCGCTCGGCAGTCGCTCGCGGCGGCGTTCCAGGTAACCGGCGCGCTCCAGCTCCCGCAGTGCCCTCGAGATCAGGATCTCGCCCTCGGTGAAGTGCGCGCACAGGGCGGAGACGGTCACGGGGGCGCCGTCGGGGAGCGAGGCGATGTACGCGGCGACGCCGATCGTGACCGCGCTGCCGCGCAGCTGGGCGAGGGCGTTGGAGATCACGGTGAAGTCGGCCGTCAGCCGGGTGCGTACGTGGATCACGCCGGAAGTGGGAGCTCCGGCGTCGGCGCGCAGGCGCGCGTTAGACTGCGAGTCAGCCATCGGGAAGGTTGTTTCTTCCTGATCGGTCAGGCCCTCGATCGGGATGCCAGTCCCGGCCGGGGGCCGTCGTCTGTGTGCGGTTGTCGCGGCGAACGTAGCCGTCCGTCTCCCGCCCCCGCAAGCCGGTCACTCGGACGGGTGACGTGGGCTTTTGGACCGGGGAGGGTGGGTGGGCGGGTAGTTCTCTCTCCCGGTTCTCATAGGAGGTCCGTGGC
Source organism: Streptomyces sp. NPDC047028 (assembly GCF_040644095.1). NCBI lineage: Bacteria > Bacillati > Actinomycetota > Actinomycetes > Kitasatosporales > Streptomycetaceae > Streptomyces > Streptomyces sp. NPDC047028. The sequence goes on along the minus strand of NZ_JBEYVS010000003.1, from coordinate 247,816 downwards.
CCGCCGGACCCCCGCGGACAAGGGTCCGGTGAGCCCGGCAGGCGGACGCCGACCGACGCCCGGTCCGCCTCAGTGACGGTGGCGTACGGCCTTCAACTCGCCTATGAAGACGGCCCAGGAAGCGGCGTCGAAGCACAGCGCCGGACCGTCCGGGACCTTGCTGTCACGGACGGGGACGACGGCCGGAAGTCCTTCGGCCACCTCCACGCAGTCGCCTCCCGCCTGATTGCTGTAGCTGCTCCTGCGCCAGGCGACGCCGGTCAGATCGGGACGGGAGATTCGCGCCACGGTAGTTGCCCTCCATCGTGGACCGGATCACGTCGAGTGACATGAGCGGGGGCAGGGCTGCCGCCCGCAGCCGATCGTAAATCACCGTGTAGCGACTGACATCGGCCGGTTCTTCGATGAGTTGGCCGTAGTCCGCGCCTTCCGTGTAGGCCACGTCAGTCCCGTCCGGCATGGTCAGGAGCGTCAGTGATCCGCCCATGGACTCGTGCCCGCCCTGGTCGAACGGCAGGACCTGCACCGTGATGTGGCGCTCCGTGGCAGCGTCGAGGAGCCGGACCAACTGCTTGCGCATCACGGCGCTGCCACCGATCGGGCGCCTGAGTACCGCTTCGTCCAGGATCACCCACAGCTCCGGCCGGTCCGGTGAACTGAGCCTTTCCTGACGGCCCATGCGGGCTGAGAGCCGCTCCTCCAACTGCTCCTCACCATCCAGCAGCGCGTCCAGGCTCAGCACCGCCCTCGCATAGTCCTCGGTCTGCAAGAGACCAGGCACCACGTGGGCGGCGTACTGCCGAATGACGACGGCCCGCTCGGCGTACTCCATGAACCGGCGGGACCAGTCGGGGAAGGCCTCTCGGTAGACGTAGGGCCACAGCTCGATCAGCAACTCGTCCGCACCGAGGGCCACATCCAGGGAACGGGTCAGCTCCAGGGTCGGTTTGGCCCCGGAAGCGCGCTCGATCTGGGTGATGCGGCTGCTCACCACGTGGGCCAGGGCGCCGAGTTCGGACTGGGTCAGTCCGGCGGCGATACGGAGCCTGCGTACGCGCGCTCCGAAGAGGGCGGCCATGGACGCACTCGGGTCGATTGCGTTGGCCAAAGCGTCACTTCCGTTCCCTACGGGGTGAAAAGTAAGGCTGCGTCACCTGTCGAGCGTAGGGCGAGCGGACGAGGCTTGAGTACGGAACGTGACGACTCGTACACGACGGACGTACGCCTGCTCGGGCTCGACGGACAAGGACGGAAGCGCAGTGCTGACAGGAACGACGACTTCGGCATCCGGGGCACCCGAAGCCTCCGAACCCCGCGTGTTCACGGGGCAGTTCGCGTCGACACCGAAGGGCGCGCGGCTGGCCCGGCGGGCGGCCGTACGGCGCATGGAGGAGTGGGGCCGGCCGCCGGAGTCGGGCGAGTCGTGCGCGGTGGCCCTGGTCGTAGCGGAACTCGCGGCGAACGCCGTACAGCACGGGCGGTTGCCGGGACACGAGTTCGGGCTGCGGCTGTCAGTGGACGCCGACGCGGGGGTGGTCCGTATCGAGGTCGCGGACGCGGCATCGGGGAAGCGGCCGCCGGTGACGCCGCCGGTGTCGTATCCCGAGGGGGAGTCCGGGAGGGGACTGCTGCTCGTGGATGTTCTGGCGGTGCGGTGGGGTTCGGCGCCCCGGCGGCCGATGGGCAAGACGGTCTGGGCGGAGGTGGTGCTGGGGGAGCAGGCCCGCTGAGGGCGCGGGCGGGAAGGCCGGCGCCGGTCACTCAGTCGAGGCAGAACTCGTTGCCCTCGACGTCCTGCATTCCGAGGCACGACTCGTTGTACTCGTCAGCGAGCAGCAGCTTCCCGCGTACGGCGCCGAGTGCGACCAGCCGGGCGCATTCGGCCTCCAGCGCGGCGACGCGCTCCTCGCCCTGGAGCCCGGTGCCGACCCGTACGTCGAGGTGGACCCGGTTCTTGACGACCTTGCCCTCGGGAACCCGCTGGAAGTACAGCCGCGGGCCCACGCCGGACGGATCGGCGCAGACGAACCCGGCGCCCTGACGCTCTGGAGGGAGCGACTGGTCGTACTCGCTCCAGCTGGCGAACCCCTCCGGGGGCGGGGGCACGACGTACCCCAGGACCTCGCACCAGAAGCGGGCGACGCGCTCGGGTTCCGCGCAGTCGAAGGTGACCTGGACCTTCTTGATCGACGTCATCGCGCCATCGTAGGGCGGGGCCCCGAGGCAGGAACAGCCAATAAAAGTGGGCCACGGTGACGGCTAGGCCGCCTCGACCCCCGCGGACCCGGCGTCCGAGCCGGCAGGCTCCCGCTCATGGTCGTCTTCCCGGATGTCGGGGGCCCGGAAGGGATTGGTCGCCGGGGGCGGCGACGCGGCGGTGGAGCAGCGGGGCTGCTCCTCCAGGGCGGAGAACAGCGATGTCGGTTCGATGAGGGGACTCTCTTTCGCTTCAGCCCCGGAAGGGACTGGTGTGCCGTAACCGGGCACGGCGGTTCTACAACTTGGCCATCTTGGCGTACGGACTCAAGATCCGCATCTGCGCCGACCCGAAGTCCACGAGCGCGGCGACTCCGTCCTCGACGCCGATGACCCGGCCGAGGCCGTACATGTCGTGCGAGACCTGGTCCCCCACAGCGAAGTGCTTGGGCGCCGGCGGGACCGGCGCACGGAAGGGGCTGGTAGGCAGATGACGCTTCGGCGCAGCAGGCTTTGTCATGGCTCAGTATGCGCCTCCAAACATCCGCCCCGCTGTGGCCATCAGCACAGATCCACCCGCCCCCACCCCCTTGACCCACCCCTGACCTGCCCTTTCAAGAACCCATAAAACCGGAATCCCCCCGTCAACAAACGCGAGACGATCAGCCGAACCGGACGACGAGCCGCACGTTCTTTGGACCGTGCAGCCCGCCCAGAATGCGCACCACCTCCCACACGGGCCCCCAGTGCGTCGTGTCACCGGCGACCGCGCGACGGCTCCGCCGGCCAGAGCCGTCGGTCTCGTCCCAGTCGGCGTCGATCAGTTCGGCCCAGGTGATCCAGGTGGTCCCATGGGTGTCCTCGGGCCCGCCATACGCGGTGAAGGCCGCCCGCACCTCGTCCGACACGTCCTCCGGCAGACCGCGATGGTCGGCCAACGGCGCGAACCCGAACGAGTTGCGCACCCCGAAGAGACAGGCGACCGCGTCGTAGGCGTTCCCGCTGTTGAGGACGACGACTGGGGGCCATCTCTCGCTCGCCGTTTCGCCCGCACTGCCGAGACGTCGGACGGTCTCACCGGCCGGTCCTGGGGCGTCGAGGGCACCGGCCGGCACCCGGACCTCGGGCTCTCGCTGCCGCCGTGGCAGAACCTGCGCCGGCTGCCGGACCCGCCCGGCGCGATCGCCAGGTTCGGGCGAGAGTCAGCCGCGCTGGTCCCCGGAGGCCGGGGGTTCGAGCCGCCGGTTCTCCGCCAGCAGTTCGTCGTACCTGTGGGACAGCTCCTCGTACCGCTCGTCGGCGTCGGCGTCGCGCTTGCGGCGGTTCAGGACGTACAGCACGACCGGTCCGGTAATCATCGAGACGACCGGGATCAGCGCCCACCACGACATGGTTGTTCCCTGAGAATGTGAGGCGGTCCGGGAGGACCGGGTATGGCTGATGGTGTTTGCCGTTGATGGCCCGCGAGGAATGGACGCCCGGTCCTCCCGGACGCTCATTGAGATTCCTCTCCCGCGCGCCGGTCACGGGGAGCGCGCCGTGCCACGTCACCGGGAGGGTATGCCCCGGAAGGGCCCCGCCAACACCGCTCGGCGCAACGGCCTTCACGTCCCCCGCTCGTCATCAGGTGTTTCGCACCAACCTCTGGACGGGCCGACCGGTTCGCTTCTAAGTTCCCGTCTCGGCAGTCCACTTGTTCACGTCCTACACCTCTGGCGTGGTCAAGTGCCCTGCTGTGCCAGGCAGTTGCTTCATCACTTACCGTGCGAGGCGAAAGGCTTTGGTGAAGACCGGACTCCCCACACCCGTCGGCGCCCTTCCTGACCAGCAGGCCACCGCGGCGCATCCGGGCCGCCCCCGCTTCCAGGTCCTCGGCCTGCTGGCCATCACCGACGGTCACGAAACCGTCGTCCTCCAGCCCTCCAAACCGACCTCACTGCTGGCCGCCCTGCTGCTGCACCCCGGTGCCGTGGTCTCGGGCGAGCTGCTCCAGCGCGTGGTGTGGGGGGACCGTCCACCGTCCGGCGGAAGATCGGCGCTGCACACCTGTGTTCTCCGACTGCGCCGTCTGTTCTCCAAGTACGGGGTCGCCGACCACGCCATCGAGGCGGTGCCCGGCGGTTACCGGCTCCATGCGGACGCCGAGACCCTGGACCTGCTCCACTTCCGCGACCTGCTCGGCCGTGCCTCGGCCGGCGACGAGCCGGAGTCCGCGCTGCGGCTGGCGCGGGCGGCGCTGGGACTGTGGAAGGGGCCGCTGCTCGGCAATGTCCACTCCGACGAGCTGCACCGCGACCACGTGCCACGCCTGGCCGAGGAGCGGTTGCTCGCCGTGGAGCGGGTCTTCGACGGCGAACTCCGCCTGGGCAGACACCGGGAGATGATCGCCGAGGCCCGCGAGGCGGTACACGCCCAGCCCGGCCACGAGGGGCTGTCGGCACTGCTCATCGAGGCGCTGTACCGCTCGGGCCGCCGGGCCGAGGCGCTCGCGGAGTACCGCCGTATCCACGCCCATCTCACCTCCGAACTGGGGGTGGAGCCGGGAGCGGTGCTGCGCGGTCTCCAGCTCGCGGTGCTGCGCGGCGAGCCGTACGGCGGGCGCCCGGCGCTGCCCGCGGCCGGTGTGCCGCCCTCTCGGGCGGCCGGGGCGTCGTCCGCGCTGGAGCGGGCCTCTCCGCCGGCGCCGGGCGCGCTGGTGCTGCGTGCACTGGTCGACGCCGGGCTGCTGGAGGAGGACCCGTCGGGCCGATACCGGGTCCACGACCTGCTGCGGCTCTTCGTCCAGGCGGTCGGCACCAGCCTCCCGGCCACCGCACCGCACGACCCGGCCAAGAAGCCCCCACCCCCCGTCGACTGACCGCTCCAACGTTCTTCACGGAGGTTGTCCAGCATGGCGCCTGCTCCCCAGTCCCACGAGGAGATCGCCCGTTCGCGGCCCCGCATCCGCCGCGACGTCCTGTTCACCCGCACGCCGGACGGCGTGCTGTTCCACAACGCGCACGGCGGCTTCAACGTCGTCACCCAGTCCGCGTACCGCTTCGCCGCGCTGATCGTGCCCCATCTCGACGGAGAGCGCCGGGTCGAGGAACTCTGTGCCGGCCTGGGGGACAAGCAGCGCGACATGGTGGTCCGACTCGTGCGCGCACTCTACGCGCGTGGTTTCGCCCGGGATGCCGGGCCAAGACCCACCGGCAGCACGTTGTCACCGCAGGTGACGGCACGTTTCGCCCATCAGCTCGACTATCTGGATCACTACGCCGACGACGCCCACGGCAGGTTCACCCGCTACCGGGACACTCGTGTCGCGGTGCTCGGGGACGACGAGATGGCGAGGTGGGCCGCGCTGGGTCTGCTGCGCAACGGCTGTGCCACGGTGGCCGTCACGGTCGAGGACGCGGCGGAGGGCGCCCTCGACGACGAGCCCCGCGGCACGGCCGGCCTGGACGCGGAGGTCGCGGGGCTCACCGAGGCGGGCTGCGCGCCCGCGCTGACGCGGCTGCCCGGGGGCACACTGGGCTGGGCCGACCTGGACGGCTGGGACACCGTGCTGGTGACCGGGGCGGGCGCGCCCGCTCAACTGCTGCGGCTGCTCACCGAGGGCGTGCCCGTCGGGCGGCGGCTGCTCGGGGCGTGGACCTTCGGGGAGCGGGCGGTGGTCGGGCCGGTGATGACGGCCGGGACGCCGGGCTGCTGGTCCTGCGCCGCGCTGCGGCTGGGCGCGGGTTCGGACGCGGCCGACAGCGCCGACCTGTGGTCCGGCCTCGGTCCGGCCGCGCCGCTGGGGACGCCCGCGCGGGTGCCCACCGGGCCGCTCGCGGGGATGCTCGGCAACCTGCTGTCGTTCGAGGTGTTCCGGCTCGTGACGGAGGCGCTGCCGGCCGAGACCCGGAACCGGGTCATCGTGCAGGACCTGAACTCCCTGGACGTGCTCGCCGAGCCGCTGCTGCCGCATCCCCGCTGCCGGTTCTGCGCCTCCGGGGAGCCCAAGGCTCCGGACGGGGCCGCGTTGCGGGGTCCGCACGCGGACGACGAGCCGGTGGCACTGCCCGCCGACGGCCCGGCGGACGAGGCGGCGGCCAAGGGAGCGCTGGCCGCGCTGGAGCTGCGGGACGTGCTGGTCCGCGAGGCCGCCGGGGTGTTCGGCGGCTATGCCGACGACGACTGGGAGCAGACCCCGCTCAAGGTGAGCACCGTACGCGTGGGCGTCTCTCCCGGCCGCCTGCGCGAGGTCTCCGCGATCGACGTGCACCATGTGGCCGGGGCTCGGCTCGCCGCGCTGTTCCGGGGCGCGGAGGTGTACGCCGAGCATGTGGTGCCGCCTCGGGTGGGCGGCGAGGGGAGCCGGATCGCGCCGGCCGAACTCGTCCTGTCCAGTGGGCTGAACGCGCCCGCGGACCGGATCGCCGCCTGGTCGGAGGCGACCTCGCTGCTGGACGGGCGGACCGTGCTGGTGCCCACCGGCGCGGTGCGCACCCTGGGCGGCTGGAACGACCAGGGCCTGTTCGAGCGCACCTCGGCCGGTACGGGCGCCGCGGGCACCCCCCGGGCGGCCCTCGTCCGCGCCCTGCGCTCCGCCCTCGCCCACGACGCCCTGCGCCGGGCGATCCGCAGGACAGCGCCGGTACGGCTGGTGAACCCGAACTCCCTTACCGATGACGCCGAGTTGCTGTTCCTGCTGCGCTCGGCCGAGAACCTGGGCGTCGCGGTGGAGGTGCTGGACCTGACCGGAGCGGGGTCCACCGCGCTGTCCGTGGCCCTGGCCCGCTGCACCGACCCGGGGAGCGGGGCGGGGCGCTGGGCGCCGGGCAGCGGTCTGCGTCCGCGCGAGGCGGTGCTGGAGGCGCTGCGCGATCTGCTCGGCGCGGAGCAGATGCGGCGGGCCGGCGCCGAGCCGGACCTCGGCGACCCGCTGTGGGCCGACCTGGAGGCGGCGGCGCTGGTCCCCGAGGGCGAGCCGGTACCCCTGCGGGCCGAGGGGACCGACTGGGCGGGGGTGCTGGAAGCGCTGGCTGCGGCCGGGCGGGACGCGTTGGCGGTGCCGGTGGCCGCGCCGGACCTGGCGGCGGGCGAGATCCATGCCGTGCGCGTGCTGCTCACCCGTGGCGGGCCCGGTGCCCACTGAGACGGAGGCGGCGCCGGTCGCCGTCGACGCGCCCTGGGACCAGGTGTGCGAGCGGCTGACCACCGCGCTCGCCTCCCGGGTCCCCGGCCGGGACGCCGTGGTGACGGCACTGGGCGTCTGCGACGAATTCAGCGACGCCAAGGCGGAGTTCGCTCCCGATGTGATCCCCGTGGGCCTGTACGGGCATCACGCCGTGGTCGGCCCGGTGGCTCCCGCCGGCGGACATGGGTGTCCGCGCTGCCTGGCCCGCCGCTGGCAGGCGGTACGCGCCGGGTTCCTGCGGGACGCACTGGAGCAGGGCGGGCCCACCCGCGCGACCGGGGCCCCGCCGTGGGGTGCCGACTTCGTGGTGGACGCGCTGGCCGCGCTCGTCTCCGCGGCCGACGCGCACCCGCCTGCCGTACGCCATCCGTGGGTGTGGCTGCTGGACCTGGAGACGTTGCGGGTCACCCGCTTCCCGCTGGTGCCGGACGGGGAGTGCCCGGTCTGCGCGGACCGGCCGGACGACACGGCCGAGGGTGCCCGGATCGCCCTGGAACCCGCCCCGGAGCACGCGCCGGGCAGCTTCCGTACCCGGCCGCTGTCCGCGTACGACCTGGCGTCGGAGGGCTTCGCCAACCCGGTGACCGGGATGCTCGGCCCGTCCGTGGTGCCCGATCTGACGTCGGCCTCCACCTCGTCGGCCGTCGGCGCCTTCACCACCCGCTCCGGCGCCTATCTGCGCGAGTGCTACTGGGGCGGGCACACCGGGGCGTACGGCACGAGCGTGCGGGTCGGGCTCCTGGAGGGGCTGGAGCGGTACGCGGGGATGCGGGCCCGCGCCCGGCGGCCGGTCGTCACGGCCACGCTGGAGGAGCTCGGCGACACGGCGGTCGACCCCCGGATCACCGGGCTGTACCCGGACACCTTCGACGCGGAGGCGGCCGGCGCGCCCCGGTTCGCACCGGACCGGCCCGTCCAGTGGGTGTGGGGCTGGTCGCTGCGGGACGACCGGCCGGTCCTCGTCCCCGAGGTGGTCGCGTACTACCACGCGCCGGGCGGCATCCGGCGCCGGTTCGTGCAGGAAAGCTCCAACGGCTGCGCCTCGGGCGGGAGTCCGGCCGAGGCCGTGCATCACGGACTGATGGAGACCATCGAGCGTGACGCCTTCCTGCTGGCCTGGTTCGGCCGGGCCAGGCTGCCCGAGATCGACCCCGCGAGCAGTGCCCGGCCCGCGACGCGCGCGATGGTGGACCGGCTCGCGATGTACGGGTACCGGGCGCGGTTCTTCGACACCCGGATCAGCTTCCCGGTGCCGGTGGTGACCGCGGTGGCCGAGCGGGTGGACGGTGGGCCGGGGCTGCTGTGCTTCGGCGCGGGCGCCTCGCTCGACCCGGAGGACGCGCTCGCGGGCGGGCTGTGCGAGATCGCCACCGACTCGGTCAACCTGCGTCGCCGTACCGCCCGCGAGGAGCGGCGGCTGCGCCGGATGGCGGCCGACTTCGACGAGGTGCGGGTGCTGCACGACCATCCGTTGCTGTACGGGCTGCCCGAGATGGGCCCGTACACCGACTTCCTGCTGCGCGACCGGGACGACGCTGACCGGGTTCCGCTCGCCTCGCTCGCCCCGGACCGCCCCCGGCCCCGCCCGGCGGACCTGTGCGCGGACGTGGAGGCGGTCGTGGCGGACGTGACCGCACGCGGTTTCGACGTGATCGTGGTCGACCAGACCGCCCCGGAGCAGCGGAGGTTGGGGCTGAGCACGGCCAAGGTGCTGGTGCCCGGTCTCCTCCCGATCGACTTCGGCTTCAGCCGGCAGCGCGGCCCGTGGCTCCCCCGTACCCGCACGGCGCTGCGGGAGGCCGGGCTGCGTACGGCGGACCTGTCGCCGGACGACTGCAATCCGGCCCCGCACCCCTTCCCCTGACCGCCCCCGCGGTTGTCCGCACCAACGACATCCCGGACGCCCGGCCCGAACCGCCGGGCGTCCGCCACAGACGAGCTGACTAGGGAGTGGCCATGGGATACGCCCATGAGTACGCGACCGCGGTGATGCGGCGGGGCAGAACCCCCATGGAGCCGGCCGACTTCGTGCCGGACTGGGCCGACCGGCCCCGCAAGGGCAAGTACTTCCCCGGCGCGCCCTCCTTCCCGCTGCCCGACGGCGGCTGCGCGGACGACGCCACGCTGGGCCGGGGCCTGTTCGGCGAGCCGGGTACGGGCGCGTTCACGCTGCCCCTGCTGGGCGCGATGCTCCGGGACTCCTACGGGCTGACCGGACGCCGGCTGGCCGTGCAGGCCAACACGGACCTGGCTTCGCTGCCGTTCCACACCCACGCCAACTGGTCGCGCGGCACCGCGTCGGGCGGCGGCCTGTACCCGGTCGGCGTGCACTGGGTGAGCGGCGCGAGCGGCCCCCTCACACCGGGCGTCTACTACTACGACACCCGGCACCACCGGCTGAACCGGCTGCTGTCCGGTGACGTGACCGGAGAAGTCCGGGCTGCACTGGGTGACTTGACGGACGCCGACACCGATCAGTTCATGGTGCTGGGCGTGACCTTCTGGCAGAACGCCTTCAAGTACAACAGCTTCTCCTACCACGCCGTGACGATGGATATCGGCGCCCTGCTGGAGACCTGGCGGATGTGGGCGCGGGCGCACGGACTGCGGCTGGGCACCGCCCTGTGGTTCGACGAACCGCGCATCGGACGCCTGCTGGGGCTGGACCCCGCCGAGGACGGGGTGTTCGCCGTGGTGCCGCTGCGTTGGGACGCGCCGGCGCCGGAAGCGGCCGCCCCCGAGACGCCGGGAGCGGCGGTGCGGCGGGTGCCGGAAGAGCGTTCGCGCCGGACGCTGACCTTCCCCACGCTGGGCCGGGTGCACGAGGCCACGCTGGAGGGCGCCGCCGACCGGCCCGCGCCCGGCCGGCTGGACCCGGCGCTCGCGGCTCCGGCGGGGGACGGCGAGCGGGTGCCGCTGCCGGCCCCGGAGCCGCTGGAGACCACCGTGCGGCGGGCGCTGCGGGAGCGGCGCAGCAGCTTCGGCCGGTTCAGCGCGGGGGAACCGTTGGACCCGGCCACGCTGTCGGTGACGCTGGCCGCCGCCGTCACGGCCGCCAACCTGGACAGCGACGTGGAGCCCCCGGGCGGCGCGCCGCTGACCCGCTTCCACGTCTTCGTCAACCACGTCCGCGACATACCGCCGGGACTGTACGAGTACGACCGGGACACCGGCGGCCTGGTGCTGCTGAAGTCCGGCGCGTTCGGGGCGTTCCTCCAGGAGAACTACTTCCTCGCCAACTACAACCTGGAGCAGGCGGCCGCCGTGCTGGTGCCGGTGGCCCGGACGTACGCGGTGCTGGACGCCGTGGGCGACCGGGGGCTGCGGCTGGTCAACGCCGCCGTGGGCGCCGTCGCCCAGGCCGTCTACACCGCCGCCTCCGCCGCCGGGACCGGCTGCGGGGTCGCGCTGGGCTTCGACTGCGTCTCGTACGCGCAGGAGTTCGGGGTGGCCGGCCAGGGAGAGGTGCCGCTGCTGATCATGATGATCGGCGAGGAGCGGCCCCGGCCCGCCGACTACCGCTACGACATCGTCGCCCCATGACCCGCCCGACCGACCGCCTCCTGCCCGGTCCGCGGGAGTCCCGACACGAAAGGGGCAGCACGGTATGAGCCCGGCCACGACAGCCGCCGACACCACTGTGACCCTGCACCGCCGTTTCATGCTGCGCGTGGCCGGTCTCCCGGCCGAGACCGTTCAGCTGCTGCGCGCCCCGGAGGCCGCCGTCTGGGCCGCCCGCACGGCCGCCGAGGAGGACAGGCTGCGCGCGCTGGGCACCCGGCTGAGCGACCCGCTCTCCGCCGCTGTCGGCGCCACTGAGGACGCGGCCCTGCGCCGCCGCCTGCTCGCCCTGCGCCGCCAGGTCTTCAACAACCGCGTCCCCGCCGATCTCCCCGCTGCCCGCGACTTCGCCTCGGGGCTGGGCGGTGACACCGGCGCGGACCTCACCGCCTGGCTGGACGCGCGTCTGCGCTGGGAGGAGATGCGGGCCGAGGGCGAGCGGGTGCTCGGTGCCGCGCTGGCCCGCACCCGTGCCGCGCTGCGTGGGCTGGCACTGGACGACCGGCTGCGCCGGGGTCTGCTGCTGGCCTCGCCCACGCTGGAGGAGCGGCTCGACTCGTTCGCCGCCGACCGGTCCCCGGCGCCGGGCAAGCGGGCCCGGAAGATGGAGCGTTCGCTGCTGTCGTACGTGTACCGGACGGCCTGCAAGACCAGCCCGTTCAGCACGCTGACCGCCGTGGCGCTCGGCGGTTTCGCGGAGGGGGGCGACCTGACGGAGGTGGGCGGCGAATGGACGAGCCACCCCCGGCTCAACGTGGTCGTCCTCACCCGGCTCGCGGAGCTGATCGTGGCCGACCCGGCCCGCCGGGCCGACCTGCCGGTGGCACCCGCCTCGGGCTGGACGCGGGACGACGACCGGGTGCGCTATGTCCGGCGGGCGGTCACGGCCGGAGACGACAGCGCGCCGGTCAGTTTCGACGCCGCCCAGGACCGGCTGTTCTTCCTGCGCCGGCAGGGTGCCCTCGACCGGATGCTGACGCTGCTGCGCGACACCGACGGCACCCTGACCCACGGCGACCTGGCCCGCCGGCTGGCCGCCACCACGGGTGCCGGCGAGGAGGAGGCGGGGCACTATCTGACGACGCTGCGCGAACTGGGCATGCTCCAGCTGCCGTCGCTCGACACCGGCGTGCACAGCCCCGACCCGCTGCGCGCCTTCCGCCAGGCGTTGCGGAGCCTGGGGGTGGAGTGGGCGGACACCGTCGCCGCCCGGCTGGACGGCCCGGCCGAGGCGGTCGCGCGGTACGCGGACGCCGATGTGCCCACCCGACGCGCCCTGCTGGCCGGACTCCGTACGGACCTCGCCGCTCTCCAGACCGACTTGGGCGCCGAACGGCCCGTGCTCCCGCAGACGTTGCTCTACGAGGACGTGTCGGCCGGTACCACGGGCGCGCCGCTCGCCGAGTGGGCCGAGCCGGTCCTCGCGCCGTTGCGGTCGATCGGCCGGGTGCTGCCCGCCTTCGACGTGGCGCTGCCCCAACGGCTCACCCTGAAAGGCTTCTTCGTGGCCCGGTACGGACGCGGCGGCCGCTGCAAGGACCTGCTGCGGCTGGTCCACGACTTCCACGAGGACGTCTTCCGCCAGTACCTCCAGTTCACCGCGGCCAAGGACGGCTACCTCCCGGACGGCGGCCACGCCCCGGAGGAGAACTGGCTCGGCGTCCCGGAGATCACCTCCGTCGACCGGGCCCGCGCCACGCTCACGGCCCGGATGCGGGAGCACTGGGCGGAACTACCGGCGGGTGCGGAGGAGTTCGTACTCGACGACGCGACCGTTGACGAGATGGCCGAAGCACTCCGCGCCGCCGCGCCCGCGTTCCGCCCGCAGAGCCACTTCCTCCAGCTCGCCCGCCGCGAGGACGGGCCGCTGGCCGTGCTGAACAACTCCTACGGCGGCCTCTGCTTCCCCTTCACCCGCTTCACGCACTGCTTCGACGGCCCGGACGGCCCGGGACTCACCGACTCGCTGCGCAACGCCATGCGTTCGGTGCTGCCGCCCCGCGCGGTCCTCGCCGAGGTGACGGCCGGTGCCGCGACCACCAACCTCAATCTGCACGGCCGGCTGACCGACTACGAGATCGTCTGCCCCGGCGAGAACAGCACCGCCCCCGCACAGGCCCGCCTCCACCTGGACGACCTGTACGCCGTGCACGACGAGACCGAGGACCGGTTGCTGCTGCGTTCCCGGCGCCTGGACCGGGAGGTCGTCCCGGTGTACCTCGGCTATCTGGTGCCGATGGTGCTGCCCGAGACCCCGCGCACCCTGCTGCTGTTCTCGCCCACCTCCCGCTCGGTGCCGGACGTGTGGCGCGGGGTGCCGGCCGGGGAGGCGACGGACGGCGTCACCCGGCGCCCCCGTGTCCGCCACCACGCGCTGGTGCTCCAGCGGCGGTCCTGGACCGTCGCCGACGGCCACCTCCCGCTGCGGGCGCCCGGCACCACCGACGCCGGCCGGTATCTCGCCTGGCACCGCTGGCGGGTCCGGCACGGGCTGCCCGCCCGTGCCTTCGCCACCGTGCACGAGGAGACGGGGGACGGGCAGGGCGCGGCCTGGTTCGGCGGGTCCAAGCCACAGTACGTCGACTTCGAGAGCCCGCTCTCGCTCATCGCCCTGGAAGGCCTCCTCGCCGGGAAACGGGCCCGGACCGTCTTCGAGGAGATGCTCCCCGCCGAGGACGAACTGCACGTCACCTCACCGCGCGGACGGCACGTGGCCGAACTCGCCGTCGAACTGCTGCCCGTACCGGCCGCCCGAACCGAAGAGGACGCCACCCCATGACGACCGCTCCCACCGAAGCCTCAGCCCTACCCGGTCAGGCGCCCGGCGAGTGGCTGGCCGTGCACGTCTTCTACGCGGCCAGCCCCCGCCCGCTGCTCCTCCAGTGCGTCCGTCCGCTGGTCGACGCCCTCACCGAGGAGGGTGTACTCGCCGGGTACTTCTTCATCAACTACTGGCTGGAGGGCCCGCATCTGCGCCTCCGCCTGAAACCGGCCCGCGCCGCCGACGCCTCCGTGGTCCGGGAGCGGGCGCATGCCGCCCTGGAGACGTTCCTGCGCGAGCGGCCCGCGCTGTACGAGGTGAAGGACGGCTTCTTCGCCGACCTCTACGAGACCCTGTTCGCCCTGGAGTTCGGCGAGGAGGAGCGCGCCGAGTACCTGGGCCCGGACGGCCGGATGGTGCTGCGCCCCAACAACTCCTTCGAGGACCGCCCGTACGAGCCCGAGTACGGCAAGTACGGCGGCCCGGCCGGGATCGAGCTGGCGGAGTGGCACTTCCAGCACTCCAGTGACCTGGTCATCGAGGCCGCCCGCTCGATGAACCTCCACCTGCGCACCGTACTGCTCGGGCTGTCGGCCCAGTTGATGACGGTGATGGCCGGCACGTTCCTCCGGGACGACGAGGCCCTGCTGTCCTTCCTGGACCGCTACCACACCTTCTGGAACCGGGCGTTCGCCGGCACCAACTACACCGCCGACGACGGCTACGACCGCGCGTACACCGCGATGGGCGCGAGCCTGCCGGGCCGGTTCCGGGACATCCGGGCGGCGGTCGCGGCGGGCGGGACCGGACGGCTCCCGGTATTCCTGCGCGGCTGGGCCGTGCACTGCGCCGAGCTGCGCGACCGGGCGACCGCACTGACCCGAGACGGCGCGCTGGTGTTCCGCTCCTGGGACGGCACCCGCGACCTGCGCCCCACCGACCCGGCCCAGGCGCTGCCGATGCTGCTCTCGCCGTACCTGCACATGACCAACAACCGGCTCAGCACGACCGTGCGCGACGAGGCGTTCCTGTCGTACGTGCTCGCCCGCGCCCTCAGGGACGCCGGCGCGCGGCGCGCCGAGGCAGACGCGGGTGACGCCGGTGACACGCCGGCGGGCTGGCGCCCCGGGGGTGAGGGGTGACCACCGGGACTTTCCTGGCCAGTCGCCCCAGGGTGCGCCCCGACCTGGTGGCCGGGCCCCGGCTGGTGCGCGGTGCGGCCCGAATCCATCTGCTGAAGGACCCCCGTACCGGGCGGCGGCTGGAGCTGGGGCCGAAGGAGCACTTCCTGATCAGCCGGCTGGACGGTTCGCGCACGCTGGAGGAAATCGGCGGGGAGTACGCGGACGCGTTCGGTGCCCGGCTCGGGGAGGCGCAGTGGGGGCAGTTGCTCCGGCTGCTGCACGGCCGGGGCCTGCTGGAGGGTTCCCCCGCCCCGGCGGCGCCACCGCCGATCGGGCCGGAGCGGCCGCCGAACGAGATTCTGGCCGGGCGGACCCGGATGGTGGCGGACGCGCCCGCGCTGATGGACCGGCTGCACCGGCTCACCGCGCCCGCACGCCGGCCGGCCGTGCTCGCGGTGCTGACCACGCTGGCCGCCGGTGTGTTCGTCGCCGTCATGGTGCAGGCCGGGACGCTGTGGCGGCAGACGGAGGAGACGGCGCACCGGCCGGTGCTGCTGTTCGCCATCGGCTGTGTGCTGTGGTGCGGGCTGGCCCTGCACGAGCTGGCGCACGGGCTGTTCGCGCGGGCCTGGGGCGGCCGGGTCACGGAGATCGGACTGCGCTGGATCTGCTTCGCCACCTACCTGTACTGCGAGGTGGAGGACGTCCAGTTCCTCGGCGGCCGAGCTCGAAAGGTCGCCACGGCGTGCGCGGGCGTCTTCGCCAACTTGCTGTTCCTGGTCCCGTTCTACGCGCTGTGGGTGCTGCTCCCCTCCGGCGCCGAAGCCCGGCCCGCGCTGGGCACGCTGCTGCTGCTCGGCACCGTCCTCGGCGTGGCCAACCTGCTGCCACTGCCACCACTGGACGGCTACAAGGCGCTCGGGCACGCGCTCGGTGTCACCGCCCTGTCCGAGGGCGCCCGTACCTTCACCGGCCTCGCGGTGCGGAGGCTGCTGCGGCGCGGTCCCGGCCTCGGCGCGTACCCGGCGCACCTGCGGCTGCTGTACGGCGGGTTCGCGCTGCTGACGGCGGTGCAGAGCGCGGCGCTGCTGGTGCTGTGCGGGGCCGTGCTGCGAGCGATGCTGCCGGACGGCCTGGCGGTGCTCGCGTGGTCGCTGCCGCCCGCGCTGCTCGCCGCCGTCCTGCTGCTGTGGCTGCTGGGCGGTATCGGCCGGCGCCTGCGGGACCGGCGTACCACCGGGGCGGCTCCGGCCGCCTCCTCCGCCTCCGAGCCGGGGCAACACGTCCCGCCCGACGTACAGCAGTTGAGGAAAGGCGAGATGAGCACACCCGACAGCAGCACAGAGGCCGCCCCGCGCGGCACCGCTACCGAGACCGTCGTCGCCCTGGACGGCGTCAGCAAGCGCTACGGGGAGGTGACGGCGCTGGACGGCGTCTGCCTGGAGGTGCACCACGGTGAGTTCTTCGGCATCCTCGGGCCGAACGGCGCGGGCAAGACCACCCTGGTGGAGATCGTGGAGGGCATGCGGGAGGCCGACTCCGGCACTGTCACGGTCTTCGGGCAGAGTCCCAGGCCGCGCGACATCGCGCTGCTGGCCCGGATCGGTGTCCAGACCCAGGCGTCGGCGTTCTTCGCCCGGCTGACGGCCGCCGAGCATCTGCGTACGGTGGCCGCGCTGTACGGCATGGCGCCGGAAGCCGCGAAGACGGCTCTGGAGCGGGTCGGGCTGACCGAGAAGGCGAACGCCCGGATCGATCATCTCTCCGGCGGGCAGCGGCAGCGGCTCGCGGTGGCCACCGCGCTGCTCAACGAGCCGGAGCTGATCTTCCTGGACGAGCCGACGGCCGCCCTCGACCCGGAGGCGCGGCGCGAACTGTGGGAGCTGCTGCGCTCGTTGCGTTCGGAGGGGCGGACGATCATCTGCACCACCCACTACCTGGACGAGGCCGAGGCGCTGTGCGACCGGGTGGCGATCATCACCGGGGGCCGGGTCGTCGCGCTGGACTCGCCCCGCAGCCTGATCCGTGCCCTGGCCGCGCCGACCTGCCTCCTGGTGCCTGCCGACAAGGTCTCCCCCGAGACCGCCCTCGCGCTCGCGGGTGTGGACCGGGCCACCGTGCGGGGCGCCGACCTGGTCATCGAGACGATGGTGCCCAACCGGGTGCTGCCCGCCGTCGGCGACCTGGTGGACATCGACTCGGTCTCCGTGCGCACGCCCACCCTCGAGGACGCCTACCTCTCACTGACCGGCACCGGATCGGAGCACCACCGTTGAGCGCCTACGCCGCACTGACCAGGGCCACCTATGTCGCGAGCGTGCGCGACAAGACGACCCTCTTCTTCACCTTCGCCTTCCCGCTCGCCTTTCTGGTGCTGTTCGGCCTGATCTTCCAGGGCGACAAGGTCAACGGCGGCCTGGCCTCCATCAACTACATCGCGCCGGGCGTGCTGTCCTGGGGCGTGGGCAACGCGGCTGTGTTCTCCGTGGGATTCGCGCTGATGCAGTGGCGCCGGGACGACCTGCTCCGGCTGATCTGGCGCACCCCGACCCCGCTGCGCTCCCTGCTGGCCTCGCGCTGGACGGTGGCGATGGGCGTGGCGCTGACGCAGACCGTGCTCTTCACCGCCGTGGCGCTGCTGCCGTTCTTCGGGCTCGCGCTGACGGGCCCGTGGTGGGCGGCGCTGCCGCTGCTGGTACTGGGGGTGACCGCGTTCCTCGCCATGGGGCTGGTGGTCGGCAGCCTGGCGGACACCCCGGAGGCGGTCGCGGCCATCGCCAACCTGGTGATGGTGCCGATGGCGTTCCTGTCCGGCTCGTTCTTCCCGGACGACCTGATGCCGGGCTGGCTGCGCACCGCCGCCAAGGTGCTGCCGCTGCACTACCTCAACGACGGTCTCACCGACGCCATGGGCGGCCGGGGCGACCTGGGCGACATCGCGCTGGACTGCGCGGGCCTCGCCGTGTTCGCCCTGGTCTTCGGGCTCGTCGCCACCCGGATCTTCCGCTGGAGCAACCGGACATGACGACGACGATGACCGCACTGGAGGCCGCGCGGGCCGACCTCCACTCCCGGCTGGCGGCGCGCGCCACCGCCGCCGGGATGCCCACGCCCGCCGTCTCACGGATCGGCGACACCAACGTGCTCGGCGACAGCGGGCTCCCCGCCGGCCCGGCCACCGTGCACCTGACCGCACAGGCCGTGCTGCTCGGCCCCTGGGGTGGCACCCCGGGGGCCGGTCCGGCCTGCGCGACCTGTCTGGCGATGCGCCGCCAGCGGCTGCGCACCCGTACCGAGCGGGAGGCGCTGGAGACCGGAAGGGAGACCACGGCGGCCGGGGCCTGGCCGGTGCTGCCGGACCACACCGTGGACGCGGTGTGGTCGCTGCACCGGCTGATCGCCTCCGGCGCCGCCCGCCACACGGCCGAGGGCCCGGACGCCGAGCTGCCCCAGGTCACGGAGCTGGACCTGGAGACGCTGCGGGTACGGACGTTCCCCCTGCTGCCGGAGCCGATGTGCCCGAGCTGCCGTCCCTTCACCGAGGAGGCGGCCTCGCGCGCGGCCGCGGAGGCCACCCTGCCCGCCCCGGCCCCGCTGCCCAAGCCGCGCCCGGACTCGTACCGGCTGCGCCGGGCGTCGGACCATCCGCTGCCGGTGAAGGCGCTGGCCAACCCGGTGTGCGGGGTGCTGGGCGGCGGCACCTGGATCGACGTCACCTCCCCCACCACCGCGCCGGTCGCGGGCAGCGTCTTCATGCGGGGGTACGCCGGTCTCACTGACGTCACCTGGAGCGGCCAGGCCAACTCCTTCGGAGCCAGCCGCGACCTGGCCTTCCTGGAGGGCCTGGAGCGGTACGCGGGTACCCACCGCCGGCACCGTGCACCGGTGGTGACGGCCTCGCTGGAGGAGCTGGGCGACCGCGCCCTCGATCCGCGCGCCTGCGGGCTGTACGGGCCGCGCACCTACGCCGAGGACCCCATGGTCGAGCCCTTCGACCCAGGCCGGCCGATCCCGTGGGTCACCGGCTGGTCGCTACGGGACGGCCACCCGGTGCTGGTCCCGGCCCGCCTCGTCTACTACAGCGCGGGCACGGCCGCCGACAACTTCGTTTTCGAGTGCTCCAACGGCTGTGCGACGGGGAGCAGTTGGGAGGAGGCGGTCTTCTTCGGCCTGCTCGAACTGATCGAGCGGGACGCCTTCCTGCTCGGCTGGTACGGCGACCTTCCGCTTCCCGAGATCGACCTGGACTCGGTGCGCTCGCCGGGCGTGCGGGCGATGGTGGCACGGGCCGCGCTCCAGGGGTACGACGTGCACGTCTTCGACAACCGGGTGGACCTCCCGGTGCCCGTCGTCACTGGGCTCGCGGTCCGCCGCGACGACGCGCCGGGCTCCCTGGCCTTCGCGGCGGGCGCCTCCTTCGACCCGGAGACGGCCGTGGAGTCCGCGGTCTCCGAGATCCTCACCTACATCCCGCACCTGCCCGGCCAGGTGGCCGAACGGCCCGCCGAACTCGCCGCCATGGCTGTGGACTTCGACCTGGTGAAGCGCCTCCCGGACCACGCGGCGCTGTTCGGGCTGCCCGCGATGCGCGCACACGCCACCGGATATCTCGAGCCGCCCCGCACGGCTCCGCTCGACGAACTGTTCGCCGGCTGGGAGGAGCGGCGGCCGCGCAGCGGCGACCTCCGGGACGATCTGCTGCTGGTGCGGGACCTGCTGGGCGAGGCGGGCTGCGAGGTGATCGCCGTCGACCAGAGCACGCCCGAGCAGCGGCGGATGGGGCTGCGTACGGTGGCGACGCTGGCTCCGGGGCTGCTGCCGATCGACTTCGGGTGGCTGCGGCAGCGGGCCCTCACCCTGCCGAGGCTGCGTACCGCGCCGTACCGGGCGGGTATGGTCCCGAAGCCGCTCGGGGAGGAGGAGTTGCGGCGGGTGCCGCATCCGTTCCCCTGAGCGGAACAGGCGTTCTGCTCGTCGGGGCGCGGCCCGGGAAGGGGGCCGCGCACGCCGAGTCGGACGTCCTGGCCCTGTGCCGCTGCCCGCGCACACGGGCGGTCCCCGGCGCGCCGGGGCGAGCCGGGGACCGCCGGTGCGAACGCCTGGTCAGGCGGTGCAGGAGGTGGTGCTGGTGGTGCTGGAGCAGGTGCTGGTGGAGGAACAGCTCGTGGACGAACCGAGCATGACCTCGCTGGCGTCCGAGTAGTCGGTGATCTCGAAGGTCTCCGACTCCAGGTCCAGGATCTCCTGGGCGAGGGAGGCGAGGGTGTTGTCAGCCATGGTGGCTCCTTCCGGGTCAGGTGACCTATGGCCGGCCGGGACGGCCCCGTCCGGTGGTGCGCTGAACCAGCCGGAGGAGCGCGCCCCCCGACATCTCCTTTCTACGCGCGTCCGGCACCAACTCCCTGACCGATGGCTGTCACTTCGCTGACACCCCCGTACGACGACCCCCTGGAGCCCCCGCCGTGAGCAGCGACCAGTCCCCTCCGTCCGTGACCGTGGGCGGTGGTGTGCCGCCCGGTCTGGACGCCCTGCTGCCGTCCACCGCCGAGCTGTATCTCGACCTGCACCGGCACCCCGAGCTGTCCGGCGCGGAGGAGCGCACCGCCGCCCGGTTCGCGGACCGGCTCGCGGCCGAGGGCTTCCGCGTGCTGCGCGGCGTCGGCGGCCACGGGGTCGCCGCCGAACTGGGCAACGGCGACGGCCCCGCCGTGCTGCTCCGCGCCGAGCTGGACGCGCTGCCGGTGGCCGAGGAGACCGGCGTACCGTACGCCAGCACCGCGACCGCGCCGGGCCCGGACGGGCGGCCGGTGCCGGTGATGCACGCCTGCGGGCACGACGCCCACCTGGCGTGCGCGGCGGCCGCGGCCCGCTGGCTCGCGGAGCACCGGGACCGCTGGCGTGGCACGCTGCTGGTCGTCGGGCAGCCCGCCGAGGAGACGCTGAGCGGCGC
Source organism: Streptomyces sp. NPDC047028 (assembly GCF_040644095.1). Taxonomy (NCBI): domain Bacteria; kingdom Bacillati; phylum Actinomycetota; class Actinomycetes; order Kitasatosporales; family Streptomycetaceae; genus Streptomyces; species Streptomyces sp. NPDC047028. Next base: position 227,060 of record NZ_JBEYVS010000003.1, on the reverse strand, counting down.
CCGCGCCATGCTGGAGGACGGTCTGTACGACCGGATCACCGCGCCGGGCGTGGTCCTCGCCCAGCACACCGCCGCGTTCCCGGCCGGGATGGTGGCGCACGCCGACGGGCCGCTGATGGCGGGCAGCGTGACGCTGGAGGTGGTCTTCGAGGGGGACGGAGGGCACGCGGCCACCCCGCATCTGACGGTCGATCCGCTGCTGGCGGCGGCCGGGGCGGTGACCCGGCTCCCGGTCGTCGCCGCCCGCGAGACGGAGCCGGCCGAGCGGCTGCTGGTCACCGCGTCCTCGCTGCGTGCCGGGGACACCGGGCGCACCGGGAACGTCATAGCCACCCGCGCCGAACTGCGGGTCACCGTCCGCGCCCTGTCGGAGGCGGCGCTGGTCAGGGGCACGGCGGCGGTGGAGCGGGTGGTGCGCGCGGAGGCCGCCTCGGCCGCGATGGCGCCGCGGGTCACCGTGCGTGAGCTGGCCCGCTCCGGGGTCACCCGGCCCGACCCCGGTGTCACCGCGGCCGTACGCGCCGCCCACCGGGCGGCCTTCGGCGCCGCCCGCGTCACGGGCTGGCCCGCGTCGTCGGCGACGGAGGACTTCTCGCTGCTCACCGGCGCGGGCGGCCATCTGCACGGGCGGCCCGGCATCCGGGGCGCCTACTGGATGCTCGGCTCAGTCGGCCCCACCCAGTGGGCTGCGGCCCCCGGCACCGGGCCCGCCGAGAAGTTCCGCGGCGTCCCCCACAACCACTCCTCCCGCTACCTCCCCAGCGTCCGCCTCACGCTGGCCACCGGCACGGCCGCCCTGGTCACGGCCGCACTGGCCCAACTGGACCCGGCGGCCGTGGGTCAACCGCGCCCGGCCGGAGACACCGGCCTCGCCGGAGAACCTGGTGCTGGCCCGTACCGTGCGGAGTGAACCGTGTTGCTCGCACAGCCGGTCCGTGCGGTCCCGCTGTGGGGCCGGCACGCCTCTCTCATCGTCAGGAGGCCTCCCGGGTGCGGCGCTACACGGTGCGGACCACCTATCGGCATGGCTCCCAGGCGGCTCCCAAGAGCACCCCAGAAACCACTCAGGGACCCGACCCGCTAAGCGGATCAGGCCCCTGACCTGGTAATTCACTGTCGGGGTGGCGGGATTTGAACCCACGACCTCTTCGTCCCGAAGCAACTTGGGCGGGGGCGCTGCCTTGGGCTGGTGCGGCCCTCGCCTGCGCTGATGGTCCGCTGGCGTTCGCGCTCGTCCGCCGTTGTTCGTCGGCGTTGTCACGCAGATAGATACCCACCTGGCTGTCCAGGGTGAGGATGCCTTGTGGCGGGGGCCCGAACGAAGCCTGTGTCGTGGCGCCAGGGGTGCCTGCCTGCCCCACGCGCACGACGCGCGCGTGGCGGCTGGTCGTGATGCACTGGGTTTATGGGAGGTGCGTCATGTCAGGTCGCGCTGGCAAGACCCGCAACATCTTTCTCGTTTGGCTGATCTGGCCACTGATTACGCTGGGTATCTACCACCTAGTCTGGTATTACAAAGTGAATCGCGAAGCTCGGGATTTTGATCAGCGGATCGAGGTCAATCCGGTGATGGCTCTTTTGGCTATCACTGTCGGCTGGCTGGTGATTATTCCCCCCTTCGTATCGGTCTACAACACCGGTCTGCGCATTGCCCGTATGCAACAGTCGGCCGGGATGCAGCGGAGCTGCAATCCCTGGATCGGACTCATCCTTTCCATCGTGGCCGGCCTGTACTCGCTCTACTATCAGCACGAGTTGAACCAGATCTGGGCCCACTACCAGATCCCGGAAGAAGGCGAGCAGGTTCCTCTTGCAGCCTGACGTGTGCCGTGCCACGGCTCCGGAGGGCGCTGCGCCTCATGATTAACGTGCTGGTCAGAGGCTCGATCGCGTCAACTTGTCAGAGATCTGTCCACAAATAGTCCAGAGTCGTGCCGAGGAGCTGCAGGTGCGGGGCGAGGAGCTCACAATGAGTGAGGCCCCTCGCGACAGGTACGCCCCATGTCATGTCAGCCGGTGGTGACGCCCCTGAGGATCTGCGGCTCGAACTCGCCCTCACGGGCCGGCGGGGCCTCGGTCTCAAGCGGCTCGACCTGCGTAATGGGCACGAGGCGTCGACCGGGGCTCTTGCCTGGGTGTGTCCACGCCGCTCTGGCCTCTAGCACAGTCACTCCTCCGGAGCTTTCCCAAGTTGCTACTGCGGACACATGGAGGGACTCTGGCCTGAGAGCGTCGACGTGCGAAAGTGCTCAGGCCCATTCGGGAAAGAGGACTTCGATGACTACAGCGCAGGCTCCTCGCTCGTCGAGCAGTCCGCTCGTGGCGGCTGTGACGAGGCACTTGGACGCCTTTCCCCCCTCTGCCGAGACACGAGCCTGGCTCGCGGCGACAGCGTCGCCGGATGAACGGGCGCGGGCGCAGGACGCGGTGAGGCGTCTTGATACGGCAGTGGGAGCCTTCGAGAGGGAAAGAGCCCTCACCGTCACCGAGATTCCAGACAGCTCCGTCGAACCGCCACCCACCCAGAAAGAGCTTCTCGAAGTCTTGACAAAGCTCTTTGACGCGGTTCCGGCAGCGGCCACCATGCCTGCAGACGAGCTCTATGAAGCAATTAAACGAGGTGCTTCCGACGAACAAGTAATTCCGGCAACATCGCCTTCAAGGGAGAAGTAAATGTCCGATCCAACGGCGATAGTTGGAGTCCAAGTAACCCAACAAGTAAAGGCTCTCAATAGAAAGCAAAAAAGACTGCTAAAGAAGGCGACTCTAACACAGGTGCAAGCTGCGACTCAACTAATCACAAGTGCGACCGAAACTGCGCCCACGACGACAACGACAGGTACACCTAAGCGTAACCCGAAGGAGATGAAGTTCAGCGGAATAGGAGACGATAATGCCATGACAATACAGGCATCATTCAACTATCATGTCGACATTATGAAAGAAGGTGCGCGTAAAATACTTTATTTTGCAGAGGACAGTGACGATTATTCCGAGAAATCACTGAAAGAAGTTTCTGAGGGTGACGACGGCATCATTGTGCGCATACGTCTTGGTAAGGAAAAATCCGGTGAATGCTGGTACGAGGAGACTACGCAGGGAAAGCTGAAGAATTACATTCCACTCAAGTATCGGTTCGATGGCGTCGCCACGGGGCGACAGCAACCGACGCAGCAGATTACGCCGTTCAGTACTGCACGCGACAGAGCCGCAACATTCCTGATTGCCTCTGCTCCGGCGGGAAGCTCGCTTTGGGCGTGTGTCGATGTGCTACCCAGTTCAGGACTCTACGTGATCTATAGGGATCTTACCTGGTACCATGCAACGAGTAAAAAATGGGACGCGCTGGAAAAGCAGCCCACCGGTGTGGATAAGAACACAAACATGTACGCACTATCCCGAGGCCAGAAAGATTGTTTTCGTCTCAATCAAGACCCGAAAAAGCTAGAGGAAGTCGTGAACCTCTGGCTCGAGTCAGAGTTTGTACTCAAAGAGAAGAAGTCAAAAGAAAAGAAGTCTAAATTTGAAGACGGCATGCGCACCATGACGGACATGACTGAGAACATTTGGACTGACAAGAGCGACGGTAATAAGCTGAAATATAGAAACGTGCTCCTTCAAAGCTCTCCGATAACGTTCCTAGGTCAAGAAGTCTCCGTGAGCGGCACAGGCGACGTCACGGCAGGCGGTGATCCACTCTATACCGGCGGAAAAGGTCATGATATCCAATGCAAGATCACCGATCTGTCTGACATAAGGCCCCAGGCTGACCTTTTTGTCGATGATCAAAGCCCTCTGCACAAGCGAGATGGTCACGCATTCCGCTTCGGAATGCGTATCGAGGACTACCGTTACTACGCCCAATTTATGATCGATCGGATCAAGGGGACACAGGGAATCGAACTCGAGCCGGCAAAGTTGATTATCAATCTTGCATTTCCTAGTATGAGGGCCCACTATTCCCTGTTCAACACCCCCGAAAGCACGGTTCAAGGCGCTATAGAGAACGCCCTCGAGAACGGACAGGATCCTGGGACTGTTGTGGCTCAACGGTTGCTCACGGCAAACGGTGCTCATGCCACTCTGGAGCCCACAGGATTCTCCACTACAAATATAAATGTATATGCCGATGGACGTGTAATTTATCAGGGTGGTGCTACGCCGGTCCAATATCAACTCGCCGGGTCGCCGACCTTTGCAGTTCTAACCGGCGGTACCATTACAGCGGCGAAGTTGAACCAATGGATGAGGCCTTAGGCCGTGTCCTACATGGTCAGTTTGAGGAGCCGTAAGGTCTACGACCTGATCCGCACTCACCGGCTCGCCTCCCTCAAGATCGATGGCGCTCGCCGCATACCCGTTGACGCGGTGCGGGACTTCATCCAGAGCCAGCTGGCGGAGGCCGCCTGATGACCTAGCGTCGTAGCCGCGGTGACGGCGGCCTGCACTGGGACGAGAAGCGACAGCGTTGGATCGCCACAGCGAACCTCGGCTTCGACCCGAGCGGGAAGCGGATCGTCAAGCGGGGGAGTGGCAAGACCAAGACGGAGGCGAAAGGCAAGCTCAAGGAGGTGCTCCGAGATCACGAAGACGGCCTCGCCATCGCTCCCACGGGCTACACGGTCGCTGACGCCGTGAACGACTGGCTTGAGTACGGCCTGGCTGGCCGCGACCCGGGCACCGTCGAGACCTGCACCATCCTCAGCAAGAATCACGTGATTCCGGCTCTGGGCGCCCGGAAGCTACGGGACCTTAGCGCGGAGGATGTCGACCGCTGGCTCGCCACGAAGGCTAGGACCCTCAGCACGCGCACGCTGCAGGGCGTCCACTCCTGTCTGAACCGCGCGGTCAAGCGGGCCATGGCGAGGGACAAGGTGAAGCGCAACGTCGTCGAGCTGTGCCAGGTTCCCCAGGGCCAGCCAGGGCGGCCGTCCAAGGCGCTCACCTTCGCCCAGGCGGAGGCCGTCCTCAAGGCCGCCGAGGGGACCTCGATGCACGCGTACGTCGTCGTCGCCCTGCTGACTGGTGCCCGTACTGAGGAGTTGCGGGCGCTCACCTGGGACCACGTCTTCCTGAAGGGACGGCCGGACGCCGATCCGCCGCAGCCTCCGCACATCGCGGTGTGGCGATCGGTCCGGCGTGGCGGGGACACGAAGACCCGGAAGTCCCGGCGAACGCTCGCTCTGCCGGCGCGTTGCGTCGAGGTCCTGTGGCAGCAGTTCGAGGACCAGGGTTGGGAGCGGCTCGCCGCTGGCGACAGCTGGGAGGAACACGGACTGGTCTTCTCCTCGGCCGTCGGCAAGCCGCTCGATGCGACCAACGTCCGGCGGGCCTTCCGCCAAGCGCTCAAGGACGCCGAGGGGATCAACGCCGAAGAGTGGACGCCCCGGGAGCTCCGGCACAGCTTCGTGTCCCTGCTGTCCGACCGTGGCGTCCCGCTGGAGGAGATCTCCCGGCTCGTCGGCCACTCCGGCACGGCTGTCACCGAGGAGGTCTACCGGAAGCAGATCCGGCCCGTGATCCAGACCGGCGCCGTGGTCATGGATGGCATCTTCAGGCGTGGTCCGGAGCGGTAGTCACGCAGATAGACACGCACCAACAGCAGAGGGCCCTCACCGAATCGGTGAAGGCCCTCTGAACTGCTATTTGGCTGTCGGGGTGGCGGGATTTGAACCCACGACCTCTTCGTCCCGAATTAGGCTCTGGAAGATCGCCGACCTGGGACGCAAGTCAAAGATGCAGGTCAGAGCGTCGTGATGTGTCGGTCTCCGGTGGTGCTCCGGGGCCGCTATCTCAAGATCGTCTCCAGGATTTCTCCATGGCGGTATAGCGAGGCTGCGTGGTGGGTTCGCTGGGTTACCGCCCGCTCCAGTGTTGTAGAGAGCGAGGCTTCACCGTCAACAGGCTGATAACGAGACGCAGGTGTGGGAACGCAGGGCGGGCCACTCCATCCCGAGGAGAGCTCCGCCACGGCAGCCTGATTCTGGTCAACTCCCATGTTTCCCAGGTGGGTTGACCACGGCTACAGTCCGTGGCGCCGGTAGCCTTACCGAGTCCCCAGCGTCATCCGGCATTTAGCAGACCACACCACCAAGGGGAGAGCTGACATGCCCCACTTCGCTCCGGCCCCAATCGACATCACGGTGGACTGACCCATGCCGTACGCCCCCTGGGTCTTCGCCATCCTCGCCAAGATGCCGCCGGATGAGCCAACTCTCACGTACGACGACGCGTTCAGGCCGATCCTCGGTGAACCTATCGACTGGGGGCTAGTCGATGACTTCCTCGACGCCGCCACAGCCGCCGGCGTCGAGTGGCTTGACCCGTGGTTCGTCCATCCGTACCGCAAGAAGCCCGAAGGCGCCTTGATCCGCTGTAGCAACGCCGACGGCACCGAAAGCCTGTGGACCGGCGTTCACATCGCAGATCACCGACCGCCTGCGTCTACCCCGACATGGGGTGACGTCATTTCCTGGACCCTGACGAGCATGACCGCTCTGTCGAAGGGAATCGCAACGATCCGCCGCTCAGTCCGCGGCGTCGTCGAGCTCCCCGCCGCCGAGTACGAGTCAGAGCAAGACCCCGAGGAGAACAAAGAGGTGAGCTCGGACGAGCACGTGCCCAAGGGCGGAGTCGACCCGGAGGAGCACATCCCGGGGGAGGAGGAATCCGAGGAGTACGCGCCTGAAGGGGGAGCGTCCCTGGCTGCACGGAAGCCCGGCAAGCGACAGCACAGCGAATGGGTGCGCATCATCCTCGCCCACCTCGGCGAACACGCGGACGCACCCTTCGACGGTGCAACTGAATGGGGCCATATAGCAGATTTCTTTGACGCTGCCCGTGAATCCGATATCGACTGGTTGGCATTTTGGGAAGTCTTGCCGTACCGAAATGATCCGGAACATGCTCTGATTCGCCACGTCAATATCGACGAAGACGGCGCTGAGGAAGTACTTCAGTGGGACCGCGTCGACATACGAAGCCACACCCCGAGAGACACTGCCCCTACGTGGGGGGAGGTTGTTGCCTACGCTGCGCACAGCGTGACTGGGCTACTCGGCAGCGGCCCAACTGTCTACACGCCGGTTTCCAACGGCGAAAGCCACGCACCGGAAGGAGACGAGCAGGCTCAGTCCGCCAGCGAGGAGCACATCGACCGGCTACTGTCCTACCGGCGTACGGCCGCCGCTCTGAACAGCCAGATACGGACTTCTCGAATAGCGCGCTCTCTCGCTGCCGGATCCACCGTGACCGCTTTCGTTGTGGTGGTCGGAGCGCTTTCCGCCAACGCTGCCACGTGGCGGCAGGTGGACATGAAGCCGTACAACGTCGCCATCGGCGCCCTCCTGGCTCTCCTCTTCATCGTGTTCGCTACCGGAATGCGTATGGACTCCGGCCAACCGAAGGACGAGGAAGCAAAGTCGCTTGCTGCGCTGAAACTTGAACTGGACCTTCTGGAGGAGCGGCGCATTCTGGAAGCTGTGCAGGGAGCCCGATCCTCGAAAGACCGCCAGCACTCTTACAGGGAGTCAATCCCGCAGGAGATAGACCGACTACGCGGCGAGACGCGGCGCTACCGGCGGGTGCACAACTTCTTCCAGTGGGGACTCTTCAGTGCCTCGGTGGCGATATCGGTGACCACCGCCATCTACGATCCTCCACAGCCTGGTAAGGGAATCCTGATCAGTTTGGGAGCGTTCGTCAGCTTCACCACTGCCGTAACTGGATACTTCAAGTTCAGGGAACGCGCTTTTAACCTTCAGCAGACTGCCGACGCAATTGAGCAGCACGTCACTGCCTATGACCTGGCCATCAACCCCTATAACCAAGCAGACGAAGAGGCCAACCTGGAACGGCTGGCTGAAACCGTGGAGTCATTACGGGTGGAGCAGCGCAAGCGCGAACAGCAGCTAGAGCAGCCCCACCAGGGACAGCAAGAGGTCATCTGACCGGTCGCCAGGAATTGATGCGGCGAGGTTGAGGGTGCGCTCCGTACGGGCTCAGCGGCAGATCGACCGCCACTACGGCGATACCGATAGATGGGCATCCGCCGGCCCTCCCGGCCGCTCAACGCTGCCGGGGCAGGCGACAAGGTCACCGACCCGCGTGGACGGGTGAGTACCGAGTCTCCCCCCGCCGACCAGCTGTGCCGTAGTTGTCCGGAGGGTGCAGCCTCACGGAGCCCTCTGGGGTCCAAGGAAGCTGCGACTTCGTCGTCCCGATTTGGGCCCTGGAAGATCGCCGGCCTGGGGGTCCATCCCAAAAGTGCAGGTCAGAGTGTCGGGATGCGTCGGGCTCCGTTGGTACTCCCCGGCTCCTACTTCAAAATGATCTCTAGGATTTCTCCATGGGCCGGCAGGGGCCCCCGGCCAGTCCTATCGGTGGCAACGTCGAGTGGCGCATGACTCTCGTGGCTAGGTGATCCTGGCCCTGCCCCGGGGCATGCCGAGGAGGGGCAGTGTCAGACCCATGGTCCATACTGAAACCTGTGATAGATCAGCGCATAAACGCAGGTCAGATCACTTGTGAGTCACTGTCATCGAACATAGAATCGAATCTATGAGTGTCGCTTTCAGTAGTCGCATGTTAACCAGGGAGCTAACATGACGTCATGTTGAAGCGAAGGCTGATATTCCACCGCTGGGGCTCAGTGCACGGCAAGCCCGACTTCGATCCGCGCGACGTCGCTGCACGTCTCGAAGCCGCGATCGCCAATGATGGTGACTTTGCGATCTTCGATGCCGGTGACGCCGTGACTGCGGTCGAGGTGGTGGAGGTCGGTGTAGGGGATGCGCCAACCAACTTGAGACTTTTCGCCTTGAGGGGGGCGGACAATCGGCCGTTTAAGTGGGACAGCGCTGGCAGTGTGAGCCCAATTTCGTTGAGGGATCATGAATATCCTGCGGACGTCAGCCATGTTTCACTGTGGCCGGACGGTATATGTGCTCACGACTACGCCAAGGAGGTCCCGCGCATCTCGCGTCTCTCGCTGTTCATGCGGCGAAAGATGAATTCGCACGTAAAGTTCGATGCTCTATATCGAGAGGACATGCTTGACAAGTTGAAGGCCATGAAGGGGCAGATGCGCTCCGTTGAAGTGGCGATGACTCAGAGGCATGCGGACGCTTCAGGTGGCGTGTTCGGAACCCTCGTTCCGGAAAGCTTCGGACGAAAAGCTCCGTCTATACGATTTAATCTCGGAATGGGGCGTTACGGGCCGCGAGACCGGTATCTTGATGGAGAGACGGAAGAGCAAGTTTTCGCCTTGGCCGAGCAGGCTGACGACTTCGTTTCTAATATGATCATACGGGGGCGGAATCGGAACTCTGAGAGGGTTGAAACCATCAACCTTCTTCACGAAAGACTGCAAGTCGAAACGCAGTTTCGGCAGAGTTCATCCGTGCCCTCTATGCCTGACCCGGGCGAGGTCTTTTTGGCTTTGGATCAGGCGTACAAGGACTTCCAGCGGGACGGCAAGCTCGCGTCAGCTGTTCAGGGGCAGAAGATGCGAGGTAAGGGGTAGCCGTCGAATTCTAGGGGGGAATCTGCATGGCACGGCGAGTAGCGCAGTGGCTTGATCGGCATCTGTGGGTCATCCCCCTTTTGGTCTTCCTGGCCATCGAGGTCGCCCTTGTCGGTATCCGCATTTTCGATACGGACAAGCCTCTTCTCGCCTCTGTGGATATGGAGAATCGAAAAGAGATTTATTCGTCACTGACTGGCTCGTCTAGCGGACTGCTTGGATTCGCGCTCGCCGCTGTAGCAATCATGGCGGCCTTTGGTCGAAGGGGTGTTAGCACGCAAGAGTCTCGCGACCGTGAAAATGCACTTGCAGACGCCAGGGTGGGAATCAGTAAGGTTCTGCTAGCGACTAGTGTATTCTTGATGGTCATTCTTGTTGCTGCCACAGTGGCAATCGGAATCGATGACAAGAAGGCTGGTAGCTTCACTTTGACGAGCGTCATTACTTCTGCCGCCGTGTCTAGCTTGGTGGGGCTTATGGTTAGCGGAGCGGGTCTAACCTTGTCTCTTATGGAAAGGAGCCGCGATTCCTGAGGTTCCTCAGGAGCCAGAAGCTTCCATTGCCGCGATCACGTCCGCAGTGTCGCCCCCGTAGAGGAGGTGCGGTTCGTCTGCTTTAGGAGGGATGAACCGGGTTCGGTACCGCTGAAGGTCGCTCTCTGCGAAGAAGATCGAGTTCGGATCGTCTGCATGGAATTCGTTCCGCTTGCTGATCCTCGCCCAGAGTTCATCATGGCTGGCCGCGAGATAGACGAGTACAGGGGTGGCGCCGGCGTCCATGGCGATAGCTCGCCATCTAGTCCGATCTTCCGGGGTCCAAAAGCCGTGGTCAACGACGACATCGTGCCCCGCCTTGAGCTGATCCCCGAGTTCAACTGCCACATCTTCGAGCACCGGCCGTTCAAGGGTCGGGAACGTGCCTCGAGGGAAGTCGACCCCGTAGACGCCGTGCCGGCGGTACATCTCTTCATCCGGGCACAGGCGAACGAACCCGCGATCTGTGAGGGCGCGGGACAGAGTGGTCTTGCCGGAGCCGGGGAGCCCGGCCATCAGGACGCAGAACGGTGGACGTGGTGACATCGGTCTCGTCATGGTCTGGGAGATGGCGGCCATCTCCGCTTCGGCTTCGAGCGTGATTGTTCCAGCCCTGCGGGCTGCAAGTAGCGACCCTAGGCGCTCTTCGAGCACGTTCGCGAGCGTGTCATCCATCACCGTCATGGGGAGACCTCCGATTCCGTACGCCATGTGCGCCCGGGGCCCCCAAGGTCTACGCCGTATTCCACGATGTTCCCCTCGCTGTCCACGAACTTTGCCGTCATCACGACCACTGGCTCCGTCGGTGGGTGTTCGGGGTCCAGCTCCAAGAGCTGTGCGTACTCCGGCGTCACCAGGCGCGCTGAGGCCGTGTCGATGCGATGGCTGATTGGATGGCCGGTCACCTGGGCGATGAGCTGGAGTGAGGTTCCCCCTGTCAGCCGTTCGCTCTCCGCTAGTTGCGGGATCAGCTTCCTGTAGCGAGCGGGAATCCAGGAGGTGCTGTGGGCCACGATGCCGTGCCGGTCTCGGTAGACCCGGCTTCGGCGGATCACGTCGGAGCCGGGCTGAACGTCCAGCGCTTGGGCCACTTCGGCGGGGGCGGCCACTACGGCTGCTCGATGTGAGTCGGACCTCTCGCCGGCCCCCCAACTAGATCCGGTACGGCGCCCTCGGTCCTGGCGCTGAGACCCCGACGACATAGGAGCGGGCTGGTCCAAGACCTCTGTCCCGATCCCATGGATGCCTCGCACAAGTCCCTCGTTGCGCAGCTTGCGCAGAGCCTTTTCAGCGGTCGCGGTGCTCACTTTCCACTCTTCCGCGAGGTTCTTGATGCTCGGCAAGAGGGTTCCTGGCTCTAGCTCACCAGACGTAATCAGCTCCGTGTAGTGGGCGGCAATCTTCGCGTACGGGGCCCGATTGTCGGCCTGGCCTGCCATGTCGCCTGCTCCCTGTAGTCACTTCCCTGAGGTTCCCTACCTTACCGCTTGACACCGCAGGGAACCCTAGGGAACCTTAGGGATGTGCCCGCCGGTCACTTCGGAGAGCGGCGGTCGCTGAACCTCGGCACACCTGCGTGCAAAACGGGCGTGAACCGAGGGTTGCGCCAACGCCCGGAGGGCTCCGTGAAACGGGCTCGAAGGAAGCGACTGTGGCTTGAGAACTCAATAGCGTGCCGAGGGAGACCGCCCCACCTCTGCGAGCAAGAGGGCGGCGTGCGCGGGTTCTGTCCCCGTGTGCGAGTACAGCGCGATTCGACCTTCCCGCAGCTCAACGGCTGCGGCCGGTTGCCTCCCCCGTCCGTCCGGCCCGCGGTTCGTGCGGTATCCGTACGGGCGGGGTGGCAGGGAGCCGGGTCTACCGACTTCATCCGCCGTGAGAGGACATCGCATGTTCGGCAGTCGCCACCACGTCTCCATCTGGCCCGCCCGCGGCGGCCGCAAGGTCCAGTTCCGCTGCTCCTGCGGCGCCCGTGGCTGGGAGACGGACAGTTCCGCCCGTGCCCGGCAGATGGGCAACGACCACATCGCCAAGGCCAACGCCAAGCGCAAGTAGCGCACGTTCGAGAGCCGATCCACACCACAACGGCGCGCGCCCCCGGAGCGGGAACTCCGGGGGCGCTGTTCGGGCCGTTCCACCTGTGAGAGGAACCACGACCCAATGAGCCACATCGTCACTGTTCAGGATGCTGTTACCGCGTTTGCCGACTTCATCGAGCCGACGGATGCGGAGCTGGACGCGATCGAGCGGGAGATGCCGCTGATCCTGGCGCGCGTCGACCTGCTCGACGCGCAGATCATCACCCTGGACCGCGCCCCGACCGAGCTGGACACCCGCCGTATCCGCCGTGCGCGGCGGCGGGTGCTGGTCGAGGGTCGGGCCCTGGCCAATCGCGCCGCCGCCGCCACTCTGCCGGGCGGTGCCGCATGAACACCACCGACCAGAACCTGACCGCCGCTCACGCCGAGGTCAAGGCGGAGATTGCACGGACCGACAACAAGGTCGCGCTGCTGCTGGCGTTCGTCGGCGCGGTGCTGGCCGGCGCCTGGTCCATCGCCCAGGGCCTGCCGCTGAACCTGCCCGCGTTGGTGGTGGGCGGGTTCGGGATGACGCTGCTGGTCGCGGCGGCCGGACTGCTGCTGCGGTCGGTGCGGCCGAACCTACGGGGCCGGCACGGCTTCCCGCTGTGGGCCACCCTCACCCCCCAGGAGATCACCGCCACCGTCAACGGAGGTGACCTCGCTGCTGACGTCGCCGGTCTGTCGCGGCTGGCGGTCGCCAAGTTCACCTGCCTGCGCCGCGCGGTCGACCTCACCCAGGTCGGCGGCGCCCTGCTCGTCCTCGCGCTCCTGCTCACGGCGGGGGGTGCGGCATGAGCAGGCCTGGCACGGAGCTGACGAAGGTGCAGATCGGTGTGCTGACGGCCGCGTTCGTGCCGATGCTCGCCACGGGTGTGGTCGGCGGGATCGGTACGTACAGCAACATTGGGCACGCCTACGGCAAGGGCACCGCCCTGGGTGCGCTGGGTGCCGGTGAGGGTGCCACGGCCGTGCTCGCCTTGGTCCTGCTGGGACTGACTCTGCTGGGCCAGTCCTCCCCCCGCATCATCCGCACGGGGTTGTGGGCGCTGCCGGCCGCCGCCGCTGTCATGGGCGCCATGGCCGCACCGGACCCGGGCCGCACCGTGATCTACGCCCTGACCCCGTTGGGTATGTCCGTCTCGGCTGAGGGCATGGCGTTCCTGGCCCGGCGGATCGTGGTGCACACCGACGGCCGCGACGCGGAGCACGAGCGGCACACTGCCGACCTTGTGCAGGCGCTTGCCTACCACCGTGCCCGTGCCGCTCAGCACCCGAGCAGCCGGGTTCAGTGGTGGTCGGAGCGCAAGTCGTGGCGCCTGGCCCGCCGGATCGGCGTGGGTGACACGGCGCTGGGATCGAGGCTGCTCGACGTCCAGCGCGATCGAGTCACCGAGGGCGCAGATGCCGCCCTCGCGTCGATGTTCGGCACCCCCGCCACACCCGCGCTCACCGCATCAGCGAATGCGGATGAATCCACCGAGATCATCAGGAAACGGTCTACGGCTGACCTGGGCGAATCGACTCCGGCCCCGGCCGTGACGCTGACCCGGCTGGCCGTGCCGGAACCGATCGCGATCGACCTCGGTAAGTCGATTCTTCCGCTCAAGCCGATGCCCGCCATCCCCGCCCCGACCCCGGCACCGATCGAGGCGGCAGGGCGGAGCGTGGCGGCGGGATCGACTCCGCCGCGTGGGGTGACCGGTCGAGTTCCCGACGCTGCCCGATCCCCCCGGCCCAAGCGCACACCCGATCAGTTGCTCGCTGAGGCCCGGTCGGCGACCGCCGGCCTGCCGGACGCGAAGGTGACCGCTGAGGGCATCCGCCGCGCGATCCACACCTCGCCGGCCAACGCCCGGATGCTGCGTGACACGCTGCTCGCCGAACGCGCCGCTACGGCCGTGCAGACGCCCTGATGGGTGCGCTTCCGGTGTTCCGGTGGCGCCTGGCTCCGGACGGCTACGCCACCCGCCGACAGCTCCGGGCGCTCGACTTGCGCCCTGGTGGTCAGGACGTCGCGGCGCAGCTCGAACGACCGCGCCGCCGCCGGGGCCCGCTGGTCGCCTACCTGTACCGCGTCGACCTGGCCAAACCGGTCCGCCCGATGACGCCGGCACGGTGGGCGGCCCTGGCCAAGGCCAATACCGCGCGCCGCACCTGCCCCGAGTGCCGCCGGGATGCCGGATACGTCATCCCCGCCTCGCTCGGCATGTGCGTGACCTGTGCCTTCCCCGACAACTCCCCCTCCCTCAGGAGTGCTTGACCATGAGCAAGCCCAACACCCGCCGCCTGGACAAGGAGATCAGGCTGACGGAGCGCAAGTTGGAGGCGGTCCGCAACGAGGAAATGTGGCCCCTGACCAGCTCGGAACGGCGTCAGGTCATGGGCGCCCTGGTCGGTGGCTCCTACCGCACGCTGCGGTCCAAGAGCACCGGCCGCGCGGAACGCAAGCTGGAGAGCGTGTGGCAGTCGGTGCAGACCCGACTGATCGCCGAAATGACCGCGCTTCAGAGCGAGCGTCAGCGCATCGTCAACGAGGCCGCCACCGCCAAGGCCGCCAAGAAGTCCTCCGGCTGGATGTGGTGAGCATGGCCGCGACGCAGACCCCTCCGGGTGAATGCCCGCAGTGCTGGGAGCACGCCCACAACAAGAGCATCCACCGCCGCCTCAAGCCGCGCGAGGACTGCCAGCCGTGCCTGGACCACATGCACAACGGCTGCCCCTACCTCGTGCCCAAGAAGCCGTCCCGCTGGTGGTGACCGCGCCCATCAGCGCTCTTCCCGCCGCCTGACGAGCGGCCCGTACACCTCGCCCGCCGGGGTGGTCGTCCTTGCCACGGACCCGGCCACCCCGGCACCCTCCCGCAACTCCCGCCCTACTCGGGGCAGTCAGGAGTACTTCCAGCATGTCCGAGAACGTCGTCAGCCTCCACAAGACCACCGAATCCCCTGATGAGAGCGCGTCCGTGACCACCTTGACCGTGGTCCCCGACCCGGCCCCAGCCAAGCCCGTTCCGCTGTGGGTGCGCTCCTACCGCGGCGTGCGCACGGTCGTCACCCACGAGACCACTAGGACGACCGCCCGCGCGGTCGCCCGCCACGGCCTCTACACCTTCAACGGGGGCCGGATCGTGGCCCGCCGCACTTGGGACGGCCGCACCGGTTCCCGCTACGAACGCCTGCTGCGCGCGGCGGAAGCCGCCGGGAACTACGAGGTGGCGGAGGAGTGGGAGGAGCGGCTGCAGCGCTTCCGCGAGGCCCGCCACCGCCGCCGCATGGACCTGCTCCATTCGCCGGTGGATGTGGCCAAGGGGGTCGGGGTTGGCGTCGGCATGAGCGTCGGCACGCTGGTCGCGCTCGGGGTCGTGATGGCGATCAACAACAAGGACGTCACCGACGTCATCACCCCCCTGAAGGCCACGATCGAGTTCATCGGCACCCTGATCCGGATCGTGCAGATCGTGTGGGGCCCCGCCCTCACCATCGGCCCGCTTGTGGCCCTGCTCGCCCTGTGGGCGGTCGGCAGCAAGCAGCAGGCCGCACCCGCGTGGGCCCTGCCCGCCAACGTCCGCTCCGGTGAAGGCGAGCCGATCACCCCGTCCATCGTCGTCAAGGCCCTGCGCGACCTCGGGGTGCCCGCGCTGCGCAAGGCGATCACGGAGATGGGCGACGCCGGCGCCTCGATGCTCGGGCCGATCCGGATCGCCGGATGCGGGGTCGAGGTCGACGTCACGCTTCCGTCCGGGGTGGCCACGAACGAAGTGCAGGCCAAGCGCCGCAAGCTTGCCGAGAACCTGACCCGGCATGAGCACGAGGTGTTCATCACGATCCCGGAGGCCGCCCGCACGGTCCGGCTGTGGATCGCCGATTCCGGGGCGCTGGACGAGCCGATCGGCCCGTCCCCGCTGGTCACCGACGAGACGATGACCGCGAACTACAAGACCGGCAAGGCCCCGTGGGGCCAGGACCTGCGCGGCGACGCCGCCCTGATCAGCCTGTATCAGCGACACCTGCTGGTCACGGGCCTGTCCAACCAGGGCAAGACCGCCTCCCTGCGCGCGCTCGCCCTGTGGCTGGCCCTGGACCGCTCCGTACAGTTCTGGATCGCCGACCTGAAGGGCATCGGCGACTGGGCCATGTTCGAAGGCATCGCACAGGTACTGATCGAGGGCCCCTCCGACGACCACGTCATCCAGGCGACCGAGATGGTCGAGGACGCGGTCGAGGAGATGAACCGGCGGATCGAGGAGCGTCGCCGTGACTCGGGCATCGTGTTCGATCCGCTGATCGTGCTGGTGGACGAGGCGCAGTTGGCGTTCATGTGCCCGGTCGTCGGCGACGACAAGCGGCCCTACGGCGGCGCCAAGGCCACCTCCCGCTACTTCATGGCCGTCCGCAAGATCCACAACCAGGGGCGTGCGGTCGACGTGCTGATGTGGCAGGGCACCCAGGACCCCACCGACCAGAACCTTCCCAAGCTGGTCCGCGAGGGCGCCCACACCCGCGCATCCCTCGTGGTGGGCACCGAGTCCCAGGCAGAGATGGCGCTGGGTGCCAAGGCCGTCAACGCCGGCGCAGCTCCGCACCTCCTGCGTCAGGGGCTGGACAAGGGAACCCTCGTGGTCGCCTCCGACGGCATCACCATCCCCGCCGGGCAGGCGTCCATCACCGTGCGCACCCACTTCATCGACGACGAGCCCGCCACCGAGGTCGCCGCCCGCGCCAAGGCCCTGCGCGAGGGCGTCACCACCCTGCGCGCGGTCGACGAGGGCAAGGAGAGCGACGCGCTCGCCGACATCGCCTCCGTGCTCGGGGAGGCCGAACGCGTACTCACCCGGGACATCCTCAAGCGACTCGATGTGCTCAACCACGACGCCTACGGCGACTGGACGTTCGCCGACCTCAAGCGCGTGCTGGAGGCCGTTGGCGTCGAGGCGTACAAGTCCCACGGCCTCATGAACGTCCGCCGGGACGACATCCTGCGAGCACTCGCCAACCGCGACGCGGACGGTTCCGCTTCCGCCTCCTGACCCCGGGGAGGCACACCCACCCGACACGGGGAGGCGGGGAGAACTCCCCAACCGCCTCCCCAACCCCGCCTCCCCGCCCTGATCAGCAAAAACATCGTTTCAGGGAGGCGGGGAGGCACCCCAGGTCAGCCCCCCGAAGCCCCCTCTAGAAGCCTCCCGGCAGGGGGTGCCCCTGCCTCCCCGAACCACCTTCGGAAGGGATTCCGTATGCACCCCGAACACACCCCTGACACCATCCGGTCGGACGCCGGAATGACCGAGGACGAGGCCGCCGCAGAGGCCCGCCGGATCATCACCGACGCCTACCGGCCCGCACCCGAGACGCCAACGGCCTACCGGGACGACACCCCGGTGCCCGCCCACGGCAGCATGCCGCCGGTCGCTCAGCCGGGCCGGCCGCCAATGAGTCAGGGCGCCACCGACGCGAGCGTCGTCATGCTCGCCGGCGGGGCAACGGTCTCCATGATCGGGCTCACCGCCGCCGTGCTCATGTACGTCTCGCAGTACGCCGACCCTGTGGTCTGCGGCCTCGTCTTCGGCGCCCCCACCACCCTGGTGCTCGCGCTCGCCAAGCTCGCCAAACGAGCCAAGCCCGCCCCGGACATCCACCAGCACTACACCGGCCCCGTCCGCCAGGAGCACACCACCACGCACACCCGCGCACTGATCGCCCGCACCCACAACGACCACCGCCGCCGCTGAGGAAGGAACAGCCCGCATGAGGCCCCTCACCTTGCCGCGCCTGCGCATCCAAGTCGCGCACTGGCCCCGCAGGGCCCTGGTCCTGACCGACACCCCCGACCCCGACTGCCCCGCCTGCGAGGGCGACGGCGGCACGGAGTACCCGTACGGCGACTACGACACCGGCGAGTACGCCGGAAGCGACTGGGACCCCTGCGGCTGCTGGAACGAAGACCGCCGCTGGACCCTACTGCCCCTGCCGCACCGGCCCCGATGGATGCGCCGACGCAGGCGTCACGCCGACCCGTGGGCCACGGAACCGCCCTTCTAGCTACGCCAAGGGCGACCCCCTCGTCTCGCCAAAGTCGCGGGGTCGCCCTTGTCAGCCAGTCACCCATCAAGGAACTGGAGACATCCAGCATGACCCATCGTCTCGTCATCGGGCGACTGCTCGCCCTGCTCGAACCCCTGCGGGTGTTGGACGCCTTCTGCTGCATCGGGGGCGCCACCACCGGCTACCGGCGCGCGTTCGGCAACTGCCACATCACCGGCGTCGACCTCCAGGCACAGCCCGACTACCCGGGCGACGCCTTCCACCAGGCAGATGCCATCGAGTACATCCGCGCCCACGGCCACGAGTACGACTTCATCCACGCCTCCCCGCCCTGCCAGGGCGAGGGCGCCCCCACTAAGGGCACCAACAAGGCCCGCAACGCCATCATCGGCCGCACCTACCCCCGCCTCATCGCCCCCACCCGCGCCGCGCTGGAGGCGACCGGCCGGCCGTGGGTCATGGAGAACGTGCCCGGCTCCGAGGTCCGCAAGGACATCCGCCTGTGCGGGGAACAGTTCGGCCTCGACGTGCTCATGCACCGCTACTTCGAACTCGGCGGCTGGACAGCCCTCCAGCCCGCCCACCCCAAGCACCGTGGCTACGTGCGCGGTTGGCGACACGGCGAGTACCGCGAGGGCCCGTACGTGGCCGCCTACGGGCAGGGTGGCGGCAAGGCCACAGTGGAGGAGATCCAAGCAGCCAAGGGCATCGACTGGTCAACCGATCACCTCCGGCTGCGGGAGGCTCTGCCGCCCGCCTACACGGAATGGATCGGCCGCGCCTTCCTCGACACCCTCACGCCTGCGTGGGGGGTGGCGGCGTGAGTGAGCACCTGCGCACCGCGCTGCGTCTCGCAGCATCCGGCATTCCGCCCCTGCCCCTGCGGGCGGGCAAGCTGCCGTTCGGGAACTGCCGCTCCTGTGCAGACAACGCGTGCGGCGGCCGGCCGAACATGAAGACCCCGGGCCCCTGCACCTGCGCGTCTCTTTGCCACGGATGGGCCGCCGCCACCCTCGACCCCCAGGTCATCAACTCGCCGACGTGGGCGCGCGCGTGGTGGGAAGCGGCAGCGGTCGCCTACCACCCCGGCGGCGCCGGCCTCACCGTCGTCGACCTCGACAACGCGGACGCCCTCGCGTGGGCCCGCGAGACCCTGCCTGCGACCCGGACCGTGACCACCACCCGGGGCGAGCACTGGATCTACCGGGGCACCATGGCGTCCTCGAACGCGGTCCGGCCCGGTGTCGACATCAAGTCCCTTATGCAGTACGCCCGTTGGCTCGGTCCGGGCGTGGGCGCCACGGCCGCTCTCCCGGACGCTGTCCGCGCCCTGGCAGTAAAGGAGCCGTCCCCGGCTCGCAGGGCGCCGCAGACGCTCACAATGCCCCTGAGGGGCAAAAGCGGAGAATGCCGACACCGCGCACCCGCCTACCTGGACCGTGGCATCGCCATGGCGGAGCAGCGCATCACCGAGGCCACCAGCGCCGTGCACGCCACGGTCTACCGCACGTTCCTCGCCGTGCTCTCCACCCACGGCCAGTGCGGCTGCCTCACCGACGCCCATGTCGCCAGGCTGTTCACCGCCGCGCAGACCAAGGGCGAATCACCCCGGCACTGCACCGACGCGTGGACCAACGCCCGTACCGCACTGGGGATGTGACCGTGTCCGAGGACGAGAAGACTCCGGCCCGCCAGATCATCACCGACTACGCGCAGGCGCACTTCCGGTACTTCCGCACCGTCGACGGCACCGTCTACGCGCAGAAGAACGGCCACCCCGTCGCCCGGCCCATCCGCTCCCAGGGCACCACCGGCAGCCACCGGCAGGAACTCATGGTCGGCCTCTTCAAGGACGGGGTCGGCGTGTTCAACGGCACGGCACTCAAGGAGGCACTCGACTTGATCGAAGCACTCGCCCTGACCGAGGACGTCCAGCCCACCCACATCCGCGTGGCGCCCGGGTTCGACGGCGCGACCTGGCTCGACCTGGGCCGCACCGACGGCCAGTCCGTCCGCATCCACCCCACCGGCTGGGACATCCGCACCCCCGACCCGCAGGAAGTCTGCTGGCGGCGCACCCAACTCACCGGGGAACTGCCCCTGCCCGCAAAAGACACCAACGGCAAGGGCATCGACCTCCTGCTCCGCCTGTGCAACTTCGCCACCGCCGAGACCGAATGCCTGGCCATCGCCTGGCTGATCGGCTGCCTGGAACCGTCCGTGCCCGTGCCCGCACCCTTCCTCACCGGTCCCCAAGGGGCGGGCAAGTCCACCGGCGGCCGGATGCTCGTGCGAATCATCGAGGGGATGAGCGGCGACCTGCGCCGGGCCCCGAAGGACGAAGAGAACATGATCACGGCCGTTGCTGCCGGATGGGTCACCGCCCTGGACAACCTCTCCCACCTGCCCCCGGACCTGTCCGACCTCATGTGCTGCATCGTCACCGGCGCCGAGAGCATCAAGCGTGCGCTCTTCACCGACGGCGACGTCGTCCGCTCCCGCTACCGGCGCCCCATGCTGCTGACCGGTATCGACGTCGGCGTCATCCGCCCCGACCTCGCCGAACGCCTCCTCCCGCTCCGTCTCGTGCGGCCCCGGGTACGGCGCACCGAGGCAGAGCTGTGGGCGGAGTACGCAGAGATCCTCCCCGTCGTTCTCGGCTCCCTGCTGGACCTGACAGTCAAGGTGCGGGCCGCGCAGGCGGACACCCCCACCGACCTGCGGATGGCCGACTTCGCCCACCTGTGCGCGCAGCTCGATGCGGCTACCGGCTTCGGCTCGCTGGCCGCATACCGGGCCAGCCTCGACGACCTCAACGACGACGTCATCGAAGGAGACCTGCTCGCGCAGACGGTCCTCAAGCACGCCGCCGACCTCGATGCGGGAGCGGAAGTCCGCATGACGTCCTCGGAATGGCTGCACTGCCTCACCACCCTCTACAGCGGCGAGGAGTGCCGTCCCCTGCCCAAGGGCTGGCCCACCACCGGCAAGGTCCTCTCCGACCGCCTCAAGCGGCTGCAACCCACCCTCGCCGCACGCGGCGTGCTCATCGACTGGGGACGCACCAGCTCCGCCCGCTACATCGAGATGACCCGCGCCGCCGCACTCGCCCCCCACCAGCAGGAAACGGCGTTCTGACCCGCCACCCGGCGGCGCGGACAAGCAAGAGGAGCACCCCCGCCCGGCGGCGGGTGCTCCTCTTGTTGTTCCGGTGGCTTGCCGCCGCAGAGTCGTGCCGCTGCGCGGCTCCTTCTTCATGTCCTGAGCCGCACCGCACCACCACAGACACCACCCCGTCTCTTTCCTAAGAGAAGAGACTCTGCGTCACCCACGTCACCAGCCACCCGAAACCGGTCGCTGACCAGCGGCTACAGCGGTGACGCAGACGGCCGAAACCTGCGTCACCGCCCGTCATCCGCGTCACGGGTGACAGAACCACGCCCCGCCCTGTGACACGCACCGAACTACCCGCGTCACCACATAACCACAGGTCAGAACCACAAATGACGTGCGTGACGCGATGACGCAGAAATCCGCACCTCGGACAGGTCCAAGCGTCGGAACCCCCGAAGCGAGCCCAAGAGGAGACATGAAAGTGCGTCAGAAGATCACTGACTTGCCTCAGCTCTACTCCGCTGCGGATGTTGCCCAAGCTCTCCGTTGCTCTGAGTGGTGGGTGAAGGAACAGGCCCGCAGGGGACGCATTCCCTTCACCAAGCCCGGAGGCAGCTACCGATTCACGGCTGAGCACGTTGCGGAGATAACGCGCATCTTCGAGAGCCGTCCCACTGGAAGCAGCAGCGCTGCCGTACCAGTCTCACAAGCGGCGCGCCGCCGGGCGGCCACCGCGGTGTCCGTCACCTCGCTGAAGGCAAGGCCCCCGCGCAGGGCACGACACGGCCAATCGCAGTCCACCGCAGCCTGATTCCGTATGCCGCCCGGCCTTCGAGCCGGGCGGCAACCCCGCCCATAGGGAGAGCAAGTTGGGTTACGCCGAGAACCTCGGCAGCTACTGGCGCGGCCGGTACAAGGTCGCGCCCGGCAAGTACGCCACTGTGCGCGACGCCGATGGTGACGCCATCCGCTTCCGGACCAAGGCAGCGGCAAAGAAGGCGGCGGACGCCGAAGAAGCGAAGCTGCTAGCCGGAACGAAGAAGGCGCCTCCCGAGCGGATCACTTTCGGTGCCTACGTGAACCGCTGGTACGCCGCGCAGGACTTGGCGGCATCCACCATGCAGAACTATCGGCGGCACATCGAAGAACACTTGCTCCCCGCGTTCGAGGATTTCGCCGTCGCCGACATCCTGAGCACCGACATCGCCGCTTGGGAGAAGCGCGAACGCGCCGTTCCTTACGCGGCTACCAGCGTCAAGACATGGCGGGCGACCCTGCATCTGATCCTCGCTGACGCTGTTGACGAGGGACTGCGCGATTCCAACCCGGCAACCAAGCGGCGCGGACGAGGGAAGCGCGCCGGCCGCTCCCGCAACCGTGGCCCGGAGAAGGCTGTCACCACAGCGCTCGGCATGCTGCTGCTCGCCGAAAGGATGGCGCTGCTGTCCGGCCGGGACGATGAGTTCGTTGGCGGCATCCTCAAGGGCTACACAGGAATGCGCTGGGGCGAGATCGTTGGACTTGAGACCGAGTTCGTCCGGCCGAAGAGCATTCGCGTTGAGTGGCAGCTCTACGAGCTGGATACCGGCGAACTGCACCGTTGCCCGCCCAAGGACGACTCCTACCGGGACATTGACGTTCCGGATTTCCTCGCCTCACTAGTTGCGAGCCACATCGCCCGGACGAAGCCGAAGCCTTGTGAGTGCCACGGACTGGCCTACGTCTTCCGTGGTCACGGCGCCGCCAACGGCTCTGCGAGCCGCCCCGGAGCGAAGCTGGTCGACGTCGCTCGCCGCGCCGGCGTCTCGACGGGCACGGTGTCCAACGTCCTCAACCGTCCTGGCGCTGTGGCGGAGCCGACTCGCCTGACGGTACTGGAGGCCATCACCGATCTCGGGTACGTCCGTAACGCGGGAGTGGGGGAGTTGGCTGCACACTGGCGGCGCTCGGGCTTTGCCACCTGGCTTTTTCGACCTGCCGCCACGGGACGGTACCCCGGACGCGGCAATCAGGAAGAGCACCCTGTGCCGGTGGTCGCTGAGCCGTGGCCCGGGATTCCCGCACGAGGGCGAGGCGCCTCCAAGCGGGCTGAGGCGTGCTGGGTGCCGATCGCTCCGGGGCTGACGCCGCACGGACTGCGCCATACGCACAAGACCCTGATGAGAGAGGTGGGGACCCCGCCGAAGCTGATGGACGAACGCATGGGTCACGAGGACGGCTCGGTGCAGTCCCGCTATGACCACATCACGGCTGGCATGCGGCAGGCGCTGATGACCGCGCTCACCGGAATGTGGGAGGAGGCGTTGGACGCGCGCCGGGCGATGAGCCCCGGCTCGCCCGTTGCTGCTCTGGATGCGCTGCTGAGGGCTCGCGTGTAGGGCGCTGGTCTGGAGACGATTTCCAAGATCTTCTCCAGGATTTCTCCAGAGAGCCTCTGGAGAACAGTTCAGGGCCGGTGCTGAGAGATCAGCACCGGCCCTGAACTGGTGTTTCACTGTCGGGGTGGCGGGATTTGAACCCACGACCTCTTCGTCCCGAACGAAGCGCGCTGCCAAGCTGCGCTACACCCCGATGTCGCTGCTGTCGCGGCGACGTCGTTTACTTTAGCCCACCGGTGGCCGGAGACGAAATCCGGTTTTGGTGGGGCGGCGGGCCGGGTTCGGGCGGGCGTGGTCCAGGGCGATCAGGAGGATGGCCAGGCCGTAGCAGGCGAGGCCGAGGAGGAGGGCGTTCGCGAGGGTGTGGCGGTAGCCGTCGGCCTGGACGTCGAGGAAGGGGTAGAGGTAGCGGGCCGGGTTGGCCTCGGTGAGGAACTCGGGGCGGGCGAGGGTGAAGGCCAGGTAGGCCAGGGGGTACAGGAGCCAGCTCGCTGCCTGGCGGACGTGGAGGCGGGCCGCCGGGGTGAGGAAGAGCCAGTCGACGAGGACCGCCGCGGGGACCGCCGTATGCAGGACCTGGAGAACGGCCCACTGGGCGTGCCAGCGTTCCGGCGGCGTCGTCGCGGCCGTCATGGAGAACGGGGGCGTCGTCTGCGCCAGCAGCAGGTGGTAGGTGAGGGCCGTGATGAGGGCGTAGAGCAGTGTGGCTCCTGTGACGGACGCCGGCAGAGGGCGGCGCGCCCGCCACGCCCTCGCCGCCGACAGGAGCATCGTCACCGCGATCAGGATGTTCGTCTGGACGCTGAAGTAGCTCAGCGTGCGCGCCGGCGACCCCAGGAGCAGTTCCAGGACTACGGCGGCTGCCGCCAGCGCGGCGGTCAGGAGACGGAACATCCCCGCCAGGGGGCGGCGGACCGGGGCCACCACGGCCGTGGCGGGGACGTACGAGGGCAGCAGCACGGGCGAGCCCGGGACCGCGGGCAGGTCCGGGATGTCCCTGGGTATCGGGGCGGTCATGCCCCTCACGCTAGGCAGAGGGGAGGAATCGGGCCATTTGGGGTAAGCCGGGTGGGTGGGCCCGGTCCCCTTCGGCTCTTTCCACCCCGAAGCCAGGCCGCTGCTGACTACCTCTCCTCGCGCCCCACCAGCGTCAGCAGCGTCGCCTCCGGCGGGCACGCGAACCGTACCGGGGTGTAGCGGTTCGTGCCGCAGCCCGCCGAGACGTGCAGGTAGGACGTGTGGTCCGCCGCTGTGTGCGTGGAGAGGCCCTTCACCCGGTCCGTGTCCAGGTCGCAGTTGGTGACCAGGGCGCCGTAGAAGGGGACGCAGAGCTGGCCGCCATGGGTGTGGCCGGCCAGGATCAGGGGGTAGCCGTCCGCCGTGAAGGAGTCCAGGACGCGCAGGTAGGGCGCGTGGACGACGGCCATCGAGAAGTCGTACGTGCCGGACGGGCCGCCCGCGACCCGCTCGTAGCGGTCCCGCTTGATGTGAGGGTCGTCCAGGCCCGTCAGCTCGATCGACACACCCTCGGTCTTCAGCACGCCCCTCGTGTTCGTCAGGTTCTGCCAGCCGGCCGCGTCGAAGCCGTCCCGCAGGTCCTCCCAGGGGTTGTGGATCGCGCCGACCGCCGGGGCGTTGCCGTTCAGGCCGTGTTTTCCGCTCGTCTTCTCCAGCAGGTAGCGGGCGGGGTTGCGGAGCTTCGGGCCGTAGTAGTCGTTGGAGCCGAAGACGTACGCCCCCGGGAACTCCATGAGCGGGCCCAGGGCGTCGAGCACCTCCGGTACGCCCTCGGGGTCCGACAGGTTGTCGCCCGTGTTGATCACGAAGTCGGGGCGCAGCCCGGCCAGCGAGCGCAGCCAGCGCTGCTTCTTGCGCTGGCCGCCGACCATGTGGATGTCGGAGACCTGCAGCACGCGCAGCGGGCCCATGCCGGGGGGCAGTACCGGGACCGTCACCCGTCGCAGACGGAAGGAGCGGACCTCGAACGCAGCCGAGTAGACGATTCCGGCGGCGCCGGCCGCCACGATTCCCAGGGGTACTCCGTATCGCGCGCGCATATCTCCATCGTGTCAGACCGGGCTGGCGTTCCCGGACGGGCGTCCGTCGGCCCGCGCGGGGCACCGGGCCGTTAATCAGCGGGCGTTCGGGCCGGCACACCTGCGACAATCGAGCCATGACCACCACGCTCAAGTCGAAGCTGCAGGCCGACCTCAACGCTGCCATCAAGGAGCGCGACGAGCTGCGCTCCTCGACGCTGCGGCTGACGCTCGCCGCGATCACCAAGGAGGAGGTCGCGGGCAAGGAGAAGCGCGAGCTCTCCGACGACGAGGTCCTCAAGGTGATCACCAAGGAGGCCAAGAAGCGCCGCGAGGCGGCGGACGCCTTCGCGCAGGGTGGTCGTGCGGAGTCGGCCGAGCGGGAGAAGGCGGAGGGCGAGGTCCTCGCCGCGTACCTGCCCAAGCAGCTGTCCGACGACGAGCTGAACGCGATCGTCGCCCAGGCCGTCGAGGAGGCGAAGGCCGCCGGGGCCGAGGGGCCGCGGGCGATGGGCGCCGTGATGAAGATCGTCAACCCGAAGGTGGCCGGCCAGGCGGAGGGCGGCCGCGTCGCCGCCGCGGTGAAGAAGCTGATCCAGGGCTGACCGGTCCGAAAGGGATGTCAGGGCTGACCGCTCTGAGAACAAGGTCTGACTGGGCCTGGAGCGCTGATACGGCGGCGGGGCCGCACCCTTCTCCCGGGTGCGGCCCCGCCGCCGTATGCGTGTGGAACGGTCAGTGCCTCAGCGCCGGCCCCCGTTGCCGTTCCCCTTGGTCCCGCCGTCCCCCTGGCCCTGGATGAAGTTGCCCGGGAGGGTGAACGTGGGGTCGGGGACGGGGCCACCCGTCGTGCCGCCGGTGGTGCCGCCGTTCGCGCCGCCCATCAGGCCGCCGATGAGGCCGCCGATGGTGTCGCCGTTGTTCCCGTCGTCGTGGCCGCGGTGCCGGCCCTTGCCCTTGTCGCCGCCCTTGTCACCCTTGTCGTCCGGGATGTTCACCAGGTTGAAGTCCGGCGCGTCCTTGCCCTGCAGCGCGCCGTTCATGGCGTCCCGCCAGATCGGGCCGGGGACATCGGCGCCGAAGACCACGTCGTGGTAGACCCCGCCGATGGTGATGTTGGTCATGCTGACCTTCTGCGTGGCGCTGCCCACCCAGACCGCGCCCGCCAGGTTGGGCGTGTAGCCGACGAACCAGGCGTTCCGGCGACCGTCCGTCGTACCCGTCTTGCCCGCGCTCTCGCGGTCGCTCAGGCCCGCCTTCTGGCCGGTACCGGAGTCGATCACGCCGCGCAGCAGGGTGTTGACGGTGTCGGCGGTCTTCTCGCTCATCGCGCGCGAGCAGGTCGACTTCGGCACCGGGATCGACTTCTGCTCGTCACCCACCTGGCGGGTGATCGACTCGATCGCGACCGGCGTGCAGTACATGCCGCGGGAGGCGAACGCGGCGTAGGCGCTGGCCATGGTCAGCGGGGTGAGGCCCTTCGAGCCCAGCGCGATGGAGGGCACCTCGGGCAGCTTGGCGCCGCTGCCCTGGACCACGTGCAGGTTGTCGGTCATCTTCACGACCGGGCAGAGCCCTATGTCGGAGATCAGCTGCACGAAGTAGGTGTTGACCGACTTGGCCATCGCCTCGTTCATGCCGTACGGGCCCTTTTCGGACGCGCTCTCGTTCTCCACGGACTCGTTGTTCTGGTTGACCCACGGCTTGCCGGAGCAGGTCTGGACCGGGCTCGGGTACGTCATCTTGTTCGGCGAGGAGTACTTCTGGGTCGCCGGCTTGCCGCCCTCGATGGCGGCGGCGGCCACGAACGGCTTGAACGTCGAACCGGTCGGGAAGCCGTAGTTCGACCCGCCCATGGAGTGGTTGACCGAGTAGTTGTACTCGGTCTCGTTCTTGCTGTAGCCGAGTGGCTTCGACTGGCCCATCGCCAGGATCCTGCCGGTGCCCGGCTCGACCAGCGTGGACGCGGCGGCGACCTTGTCCGACTTGTTGACATGGTCCTTCAGGGACCGCTCCACCGACTCCTGGGACTGCGGGTCGAGCGTCGTACGGATCGTCAGACCGCCGCGGTTCCAGAGCTTGGCGCGCTCCTCGCGGGTCTTGCCGAAGACCGGGTCGGTGAGGAACACGTGCTCCACGTACTGGCAGAAGAACGCGGAGCCCTTGGTGGCGGTGATGCAGCCGTTCTTCGGCTGGCTGACGTGCAGCCCGAGCGGCGCCTTCTTGGCCTGGTCGGCCTCCTGCTGCGAGATGTCGCCGACCTCGGCCATCCGCTCCAGCACGATGTTGCGCCGCTTGGTGGCCTCGGCCTCGTCGTTGACCGGGTCGTAGCGGCTCGGGGACTGCACGATGCCGGCCAGCAGCGCCGACTCCTGCAGGTTCAGGTCCTTGGCCGGCTTGGAGAAGTAGCGCTCGGAGGCCGCCTCGACGCCGTAGGCCTGCTCGCCGAAGAAGGTGATGTTGAGGTAGTTCTCCAGGATCTTCTTCTTGCCGAGCTTCTCCTCGATCTGGATCGCGTACTTCAGTTCGCGGATCTTGCGGCCGAGGGTCTGCTGGGTGGCCTGGGCGACCTTCGTCGGGTCGTCGCCCGCCTCCTCGACGAAGTAGTTCTTCACCAGCTGCTGGGTGAGCGTGGAGGCGCCCTGGGCGACCCCGCCGCTCTGCGCGTTCTTGTTCAGGGCGCGCAGGACGCCCTTGAGGTCGATCGCGCCGTGCTGGTAGAAGCGCGAGTCCTCGATCGCGACGATCGCCTTCTGCATGTACGGCGAGATGTTCTTGAGGTCCACCACCGTGCGGTCACGGGAGTAGACGGTCGCGAGCTGGTCGCCCTTGCTGTCCAGGATCGTCGTGCGCTGGCTGAGCTGCGGGCTCTTGAGGTTGGCCGGGATCTCGTCGAAGCCCTTGACCGAGCCCTTGGCCGCTAGGCCCAGCGCGCCGGCCGCGGGCAGCGCGATGCCCGCCATCACGGCTCCCGCGAGCACACTGACACCGAGGAACTTCGCGGCCTGCTGCGTTGGCGACAGACCACCGCCCGAGCGCTTCTTTGCCATGGGGGCAGCCTAATCCGTCCCTGTCGGGGTTCCGATGGAGCCGCCGTACGGCGCGGCACGCCGGACGGGTGCCTCATGCGCGGCATGTCACGGCACGGCAAAGGAGACGCCTACGTTCTCATTCGCCGGACACGCGCGCAGGCCTTGGCCTAAGCTGCTATCAACTGTCACAGCAGTGCGGCCACGTATCAATACGTCCGGCGACCCCGAATCGTTCCGGAAGTACCCCGACTTTCACACAGGGGAGTGCCCGAATCCGCCTTGTGTGTCACCTGGCGTCCGGTGTGACGTAGCACAGCTGTCCCGGTTTGCCGGGATGATCGCGTATGTCGCCAGCTCACTCCCGCGGGTGATCTGCCGCTAACCCATAGTCCGTTCGGGCCATTCAAGATTGGGCCCGAAGGGGGTGTTGCGCTGCCCCCACCTTCCGTAACGTCCTCAACTGGCGGCGGTGAATATGCCGCTGCCGCCGTGGGGGAGCCTCGATTCGGGAGAGGACGGCGCCGGTATGGGCTGGGTAACCGACTGGAGTGCGCAGGCCGCCTGCCGCACTACTGATCCGGATGAACTGTTCGTTCAAGGAGCAGCGCAGAACAGGGCCAAGGCGGTGTGCACCGGATGCCCGGTACGTACCGAATGCCTGGCCGATGCGCTGGACAACCGCGTCGAGTTCGGCGTGTGGGGAGGCATGACGGAGCGGGAGCGCCGCGCACTGCTGCGCAGGCGGCCGACCGTGACCTCGTGGCGCAGACTGCTGGAAACCGCCCGCTCCGAGTACGAGCGCGGCATGGGCATCGTCCCCCTCGACAGCGACGAGGTGTACGAGAACTACGCGGCGGTCGGCTGAGGGCCGAGGGCTGAGAGTCGAGGGCTGAGGAGAGGACGCCTTCCGGCTACGGCCCCTGCTTGCGGCTACGACCCCTGCGCGCCCCCGGTCGCCAGGCGTGCCCCGATGTCCCGCAGGCCGGCCAGGTCGTGGACGTCGCCGGGCAGCGCGGGAACTTCGACCACCGCCACCTCGGGGTGGCGGGCGGTGAAGCGGTCCCGCGTGCGCTGCTCGCGGGCGAGCAGGTGCATGCGCTCGGCGTGCAGCCTCAGCAGGCCCGCGGTGAGCTGTTCCACGGAGCGCTCCGTGGTGTCGGGTTCGGGTGAAGTGCCGGACGGGTCAGGGGAGTTACGAAGTCCAGCTTTCCCGTCCCCCTGATCCACAATGCGGGGGTCCTCAAGATTTTCCGCGTCTTCCGCGTCTTCCGCGTCTGCGTCTTCCGCGGCGAGGACTACCGCGGCGGCCAGTGCCCGCTCGGCCGAGAGTCGCTCGGCGCCGCTGCCGTGGACGCGGTTGAGCACCAGCCCCACCAGGGGCATGTCCTCCGCGGCCAGCCGCTCCACGAAGTACGCGGCCTCGCGCAGCGCGTCCCGCTCCGGGGCCGCCACCACCAGGAACGCCGTGCCGGGCGCCTGAAGCAGCTTGTACGTGGCGTCCGCGCGCGTACGGAACCCGCCGAACGTGGTGTCCATCGCGGCCACGAACGTCTGGACGTCCTTCAGCAGCTGACCGCCGAGCAGCTTGCCCAGCGTGCCGGTCATCATCGACATGCCGACGTTGAGGAAGGCCATGCCCGCGCGGCCGCCGAGCTTGGCCGGAGCGGTCAGCAGGCGGATCAGCCGGCCGTCCAGGAACGAGCCGAGCCGCTTGGGCGCGTCCAGGAAGTCCAGCGCCGAGCGGGACGGCGGGGTGTCCACCACGATCAGGTCCCACTCGTCCCGGGCCCGCAGCTGGCCCAGCTTCTCCATCGCCATGTACTCCTGCGTGCCGGCGAAGCCCGCGGAGAGCGACTGGTAGAAGGGGTTGGCCAGGATCGCGGCCGCCCGCTCGGGGTCCGCGTGCGCCTCGACGACCTCGTCGAACGTGCGCTTCATGTCGAGCATCATGGCGTGCAGTTCGCCGTCGCTCTCGGTGCCCTTCACCCGGCGCGGCACGTTGTCGAGCGAGTCGATGCCCATCGACTGGGCGAGCCTGCGGGCCGGGTCGATGGTGAGGACGACCACCTTCCGGCCGCGCTCGGCCGCGCGCAGGCCCAGCGCCGCCGCCGTCGTCGTCTTGCCGACGCCGCCCGAGCCGCAGCACACGACGATCCGGGTCTCCAGATCGTCCAGCAGCGGATCGACGTCGAGCACGCGCGCGGGGGAGAGGGGGTGCCGCGTCTGCTCCCGGCCGTCGGCCTGCTCTTGCCCGTCGGCCTGCTCCTGGCCGTCCGCCTGCTCCCGGCCGTCCGCCGGCGCCCCGCCGTCGGCCCGGTTCTCGCTGCCGGTCCGGTTCTGGTCCTCGGGCTGCCCCTGTGCCGGCTGCCCCTGTGCCTCGGCCGGGTCCGGACTCATGACAACCCCTGCTTCCGCAACTCGGTGGCGAGCTCGAACAGCCCCGCCAGGTCGATGCCATCGACGAGCAGCGGCAGTTCGTGCAGCGGCAGGTCCAGCTCGCCGAGGACCGCACGCTGCTCCTGCTCCAGCGCGAACCGCGCGCCGTACTCCGCGGCCTGCTCCAGCAGCGGGTCCACCAGCCGCTCGGCGTGCCCGCCCCGCCGCGCCCCGCCCAGGCCGGCGGCGGACAGTGCCTGTGCCACCGAAGAACGAGTCGCGGTCCGTACGAGTTCCAGATCGGCCGCGTCCAACACGTCCGGCCGGACCATGTTGACCACGACACGGCCCACCGGAAGCCGCGCCGCGCGGAGCTCCGCGATGCCGTCGGCGGTCTCCTGGACGGGCATCTCCTCCAGCAGCGTCACCAGGTGGACCGCCGTCTCCTCGGACTTCAGCACCCGCATCACGGCCTGCGCCTGATTGTGTATCGGGCCGATCTTCGCGAGGCCCGCCACCTCGTCGTTGACGTTCAGGAAGCGGGTGATGCGGCCGGTCGGCGGGGCGTCCATCACCACGTAGTCGTACGCGAACCGGCCCGCGCGGTCCTTGCGGCGCACCGCCTCGCACGCCTTGCCGGTCAGCAGGACGTCCCGCAGGCCCGGCGCGACCGTGGTGGCGAAGTCGATCGCGCCGAGCTTCTTCAGGGCTCTGCCCGCGCCGCCGAGCTTGTAGAACATCTGGAGGTAGTCCAGAAGGGCCAGTTCGGGATCGATGGCGAGGGCGTACACCTCACCGCCCCCGGGAGCGACCGCGATCTTCCGCTCCTCATAGGGCAGCGCCTCGGTCTCGAATAGCTGTGCGATGCCCTGCCGGCCCTCTACCTCGACGAGAAGCGTCCGCTTCCCCTCGGTCGCGAGGGCCAGCGCGAGGGCGGCGGCGACCGTCGTCTTTCCGGTCCCGCCCTTGCCGCTGACGACCTGGAGCCTGCTCACGTCATCGAGCCTAACCAGTCCGGCCGACAGTCACGTGGCAGGCTGTGGACAAACAGGGGGCGGGGTCGGTCACATGCCCGGCCGACAGGGGTTCCGTCGCGTGGGCGGGGGCGGCGGAAGTCGGCCACGGGACGGCCACCGACAGCGGATACAGTCGGCCACATGAGCAAATGGGAATACGCGACGGTGCCGCTGCTCGTCCACGCCACGAAGCAGATTCTGGACACCTGGGGCGAGGACGGCTGGGAGCTCGTCCAGGTCGTGCCCGGGCCCAACAACCCCGAGCAGCTGGTCGCCTACCTGAAGCGGGAGAAGCAGGCATGAGCGCGGTCGAGGCCAAGCTGGCCGAACTGGGTCTGACCCTGCCCGAGGTCGTACCGCCGCTGGCCGCGTACCAGCCCGCCGTGCGCTCCGGGGTGTACGTCTACACCTCCGGGCAGCTGCCGATGGTCGAGGGCAAGCTGCCGGTCACCGGCAAGGTGGGCGCCGAGGTCACGCCGGAAGAGGCGAAGGACCTGGCCCGCACCTGCGCGCTGAACGCCCTGGCCGCCGTCAAGTCCGTCGCCGGTGACCTGGACCGCGTCGCGCGCGTGGTGAAGGTCGTCGGCTTCGTCGCCTCGGCGACCGACTTCAGCGGACAGTCCGGTGTCATCAACGGCGCCAGCGAACTCCTCGGCGAGGTCCTCGGCGACAAGGGCGTCCACGCGCGCAGCGCGGTCGGCGTGGCGGTGCTGCCGCTGGACTCCCCGGTGGAGGTCGAGATCCAGGTGGAACTGGCGCCGTAGTCGGGCGGACGGGGCGCCGGCGGGGGACGGCCGCCGACGCGCGGATCGTCGCTGGTGCCGGATCCCGCCGGCGGTTCGGCGGGGTGGGCCTGTCGGCGCGCGCTGCGCCCGCGCGGGTCGCGTTTTGTGTCGTACGACCCCGGCGCGGCGACCCGGTGCCGTACGACATGGTCGGGGTCGGCCGGGGGCTGGACCGGGGCCGGCCTGGGGCCGGCCTGGGGCGCTGCGGTCGAGCCGGGCCGGCGAGGCGCCGCAGGGCGGCCGTCGCCCCGTTGACCTCGGGCAGCTCTCGAACATTCGCCCTACACGGGATAGCCTCCGGCCATGGCGAATGGGCAGTGGTACCCACCCGAGTGGCCGGACCGTATCCGCGCGCTCGCGGACGGCACCCTCACTCCGGTGTCCCCGAGGCGCGCGGCCACCGTGCTGCTCCTGAAGGACACTGACGCCGGCCCGGTCGTCCACATGCTGCGCAGACGCGCCTCCATGGCCTTCGCGGGGGGCGCGTACGCGTACCCCGGCGGCGGGGTCGATCCGCGCGACGACGACCACACCGTCCGCTGGGCGGGTCCCACGCGCGCGTGGTGGGCCGAGCGGCTCGGTGTCGACGAGGCCGGCGCCCAGGCGATCGTCTGCGCGGCCGTCCGGGAGACGTACGAGGAGGCGGGCGTCCTGCTCGCCGGGCCGGACGCGGCCTCGGTCGTCGGCGACACCACCGGCGACGACTGGGAGGCCGACCGAGCCGCCCTGGTCGCGCGCGAGCTGTCCTTCGCGGAGTTCCTGGACCGCCGCGGGCTGGTGCTCCGCTCCGACCTGCTGGGCGCCTGGACCCGGTGGATCACCCCGGAGTTCGAGGCCCGCCGCTACGACACCTGGTTCTTCGTGGCCGCCCTCCCCGAGGGCCAGCGCACCCGCAACGCCTCCACGGAGGCCGACCGCACGGTGTGGATCCGGCCCGAGGAGGCCGCCGCCGGGTACGACAAGGGCGATCTGCTGATGATGCCGCCCACCATCGCCACCCTGCGCCAGCTCCTGCCCTACGCCACCGGCGCCGAGGCGCTGGCCGCCGCCCCCGCGCGCGACATGACGCCGGTGATCGCCGGCGCCCGCCTGGTGGACGGCGAGATCGTGCTGTCCTGGCCGGGCCACGGCGAGTTCACCAAGCACATCCCGACAGCTCCGGGCACCGCATCGCCCGCCGCGTCCCCGGCCACTCCGGGCACCCCCAGCACCGGTGGAGACCCCGCATGACCGCCGCCGCCGACCTGCCCGGGCAGCCGCGGGGCGGGGTCCTCTCCGGCCCCGCCACCGAACGCGCCGTCAACGTCCTCGCGCCCAACGCCTCCGCCATGACCCTGGACGGCACCAACACCTGGATCGTCTCCGAACCCGGTTCCGACCTGGCCGTGGTCATCGATCCCGGCCCGCTGGACGAGGGACACCTGAAGAACGTCGTCGACTCGGCCGAGCGCTCCGGCAAGCGGATCGCCCTCACCCTGCTCACCCACGGCCACCCCGACCACGCCGAGGGCGCCGCCCGCTTCGCCGAACTGACCGGTACACGCGTGCGTGCCCTCGACCCGGCGCTGCGCCTCGGCGACGAGGGCCTGGCGGCGGGGGACGTGATCCGGGTCGGCGGCCTGGAGCTGAGGGTCGTACCGACCCCTGGGCACACCGCGGACTCCCTGAGCTTCCACCTCCCGGCCGACCGCGCGGTGCTGACCGGCGACACGGTCCTCGGCCGCGGTACGACGCTCGTGGCGCACCCCGACGGCCGCCTGGGCGACTACCTGGACTCCCTGCGGCGGCTGCGCTCCCTGACCGTCGACGACGGCGTCCACACCGTGCTGCCGGGACACGGTCCGGTCCTGGAGGACGCCCAGGGCGCCATCGAGTTCTACCTCGCCCACCGCGCCCACCGCCTCGCCCAGGTGGAGACGGCCGTGGAGGACGGCCACCGCAGCCCTCAGGACGTCGTCGCCCACGTGTACGCCGACGTCGACCGCTCCCTGTGGCCGGCCGCGGAACTGTCGGTACGCGCACAGCTGGACTATCTGAGCGAGCACGGCCTGATCTAGTTCCTTGCGCCCCGAAGGGGCGCGGGGCACTGCGCGACCAGCCACGACGGAGCCGAGGCCGAGCGACGGCATCAGTACGGGTACTGCACCTCGGCGTAGCGTCTACGCGGGCCCGGGTGCCTTCACGCCGTGCACGCGCGCGTACTCCCGCGCCAGCCACGGCCCGAGGTCGTCGACGTAGGACCGCAGGACGTCCGGGTCGCCGACCGGCTCACGGCCGTACTCGGCGGCCGCGCGCATCCGGTCCGCCCGCTCCGGGTAGTACGCGCCGAACACCTCCGCCATCTCCCGCAGATCACTGGTCCAGCCCTGCCAGCGGGGCATGACGAGCGTGAAGCCGGTGCGCACCAAGTGCCGGGACATGAAGCGGACCAGTGGCCTGCGGGCCTCCTCGGTGCCGGCCGCACCCGCGATGCGGTCGCGCCAGCGGGGCAGCACGAGGGCGAGGTCGCCGTTGGTCTCGCGGGCCAGCGGGGAGTCGGGCCGGTAGCGGGGCAGGCGCTCGGCGAGGTCCTCCCCGAGGAGGGGCGTGCACAGGCAGGCCACGAACCATCCGAGGTCGTACGTCTCCCGCTCGCTCAGCAGCCGGTCGCGGCTCGCCAGCAGGACGCCGACCCCGTCGATCTGCGGGAACTGCGCGTCGAGGGCCGCACCGAGATCGCGTACGGCCTTCCGGTCGCCGGCACCGGGCTCCTCCCGGAGTGCGACCAGCAGGTCCAGATCACTGCGCCCCACGCGCGCGGTGCCGCGCGGGATCGAGCCGTAGAGGTACGCACTGTGCATCCGCGCCCCGAAGGCGCTCGGCAGGCGGTCGCGCGCGGCGTCGACGACCGGCCGGAAACCGTCCTGCACGCGTGCGAGGGAGCCTTCCCGCACGAACCACCCGTCGGCGTCGAGCCCGTGCGGCACGGGAAGGCCTGAGCCGGGTGACCGTGAGCCGGGCGTCCCGAGGGACCGGCCGGCCGGGTCCGGGCCCGGGCCCGGGGTCAGCGGGACCGCTTGGCCAGGCGCTCCACGTCCAGCAGGATGACCGCCCGCGCCTCCAGGCGCAGCCACCCCCGCTGGGCGAAGTCGGCCAGCGCCTTGTTGACCGTCTCGCGCGAGGCGCCGACCAGCTGGGCCAGCTCCTCCTGCGTGAGGTCGTGGACGACGTGGATGCCCTCCTCGGACTGCACGCCGAAGCGGCGGGACAGGTCCAGCAGGGCGCGGGCGACACGGCCCGGGACGTCGGAGAAGACCAGGTCGGACATGGCGTCGTTGGTCTTGCGCAGCCGGCGTGCGACGGCGCGCAGCAGGGCGCCGGCCACCTCGGGCCGCACGTTCAGCCAGGGCTGGAGGTCGCCGTGGCCGAGGGCGAGCAGCTTGACCTCGGTCAGCGCGGTCGCGGTCGCCGTGCGCGGGCCCGGGTCGAACAGGGAGAGCTCGCCGATCAGCTCGCTGGGGCCGACCACGGCGAGCATGTTCTCGCGGCCGTCGGGCGAGGTGCGGTGCAGCTTGACCTTGCCTTCGGTCACGA
The DNA here is from genome assembly GCF_040644095.1 of Streptomyces sp. NPDC047028. NCBI lineage: Bacteria > Bacillati > Actinomycetota > Actinomycetes > Kitasatosporales > Streptomycetaceae > Streptomyces > Streptomyces sp. NPDC047028. Next base: position 190,572 of record NZ_JBEYVS010000003.1, on the reverse strand, counting down.
CGTACAGCCGGTCACCGGGGTCGCCCTCGTGGAACAGCGAGTCGCCGCGCGCGAGGGTCACCTCGCTCATCGAGGCGCGAAGGTCCGCGGCCTGCTCGTCGTCAAGAGCCGCGAAGAGCGGGTTGCGCCGCAGAACGTCGTCCACGAGTTCTCTCCTTGTCGACCTGCTCAGGGGATCTTGCTCCCCCACGTGCCAGGGGACCGTGTTCCCCATTTTGCCGGACGGTCCAAACAGTGTGATCTGTCACAAGGATGCCGCACAGGTGTCCCAAGGTAAGCGGCAGGGGTCCAATCGGGGGCTGATCTTCCGGGTCCGGGGCGGATGTCGGTGCCGGGCTTTAGGCTGGCCGGGTGTCCAAATCGCCGGTGAGAGCACAGGCCAAGGGGGCTGGGCGGGTGGTTGTACGTCGTGATTCCGCTGTGGGCGAACAGGGCCCGGGCGGAAGTAGGAAAACCGTCAAAACGGATAAGAAGGCGCCCGTAAAGAAGATCGCCGTGAAGTCCCCGGCAGGCGAGTCCCGTACCGCCCTGGTCCGCAGGGCCCGCCGTGTCAACCGCGAGCTCGCCGAGGTGTATCCGTACGCCCACCCGGAGCTGGACTTCGACGACCCCTTCCAGCTCCTGGTCGCCACGGTGCTGTCCGCGCAGACGACCGACCTGCGCGTCAACCAGACCACCCCGGCGCTGTTCGCCAAGTACCCCACCCCCGAGGAGTTGGCCGCGGCCAACCCCGAGGAGGTCGAGGAGATCCTGCGCCCCTGCGGCTTCTTCCGGGCCAAGACCAGGTCGGTCATAGGGCTGTCCAAGGCGCTCACCGAGGACTTCGGCGGCGAGGTGCCGGGCCGTCTTGAGGACCTGGTCAAGCTGCCCGGCGTCGGCCGCAAGACGGCCTTCGTCGTCCTCGGCAACGCGTTCGGGCGGCCCGGGATCACCGTGGACACGCACTTCCAGCGGCTGGTGCGGCGCTGGCAGTGGACCGAGGAGACCGACCCCGACAAGATCGAGGCGGCCGTCGGCGCGCTGTTCCCCAAGAGCGACTGGACGGACCTGTCCCACCACGTGATCTGGCACGGCCGCCGGATCTGCCACGCCCGCAAACCGGCCTGCGGCGCCTGCCCCATCGCTCCGCTGTGCCCGGCGTACGGCGAGGGCGAGACCGACCCGGACAAGGCGGCGAAGCTCCTGAAGTACGAGAAGGGCGGCTTCCCGGGGCAGCGGCTGAAGCCCCCGCAGGCCTACCTGGACGCGGGCGGCAGGCCGGCGCCGCCGCTGGGGTCCGCATGACGGGTCAAGCGGGGCCCGGTTCCGCTCTGCCGGGTGAATCCGGCCCGGACGCGGAACGATCTCGGCACCCCCGGGCGTTGGACACGGCAGGACGGGGGTGGGCATGAGGCACACGAGCAAGACGCAGGACGGTCCCGTGACGCTGAGCAAGGAGGGCCTGCCGGGCTGGCTGGACCCGGTGGTGCACGCCGCGGAGACGGTCGAGCCGCTCCAGCTCAGCAGCTTCCTCCCCCCGGCCAACGGCTCGGGCCGGCAGTCGGCCGTACTGGTGCTGTTCGGCGAAGGCGGCGCGGGCCGTGGCGGTCGGAGTGCAGGCGAAAGCGACGCGAGCCCGGTAGGCGACGGGCGTGCGGCGGGTGAGGCGGGCGGAGGCCCCGGCGGCGATGGACGTGCGCACGGCGGCACGGACCCGGTCGGCCGAGGACGCGGGGAAGAAGCCGGTGGAGTCGCCGGCACCGGCGGGCACACACGTGTCGGCGGCATACGGGCGCCCGAGGGCGGCGCACGCCCGGCTGGCGGCCGACGCCCGGAGGAGCGCAGCCGCGGGCCCGAGCTGCTGCTCATGGAGCGGGCCGGGTCGTTGCGGTCCCATGCCGGGCAGCCCTCCTTCCCCGGTGGTGCCCTCGACCCCGAGGACGGCGATCCGCAGGCCGACGGCCCGCTGCGGGCCGCGCTGCGCGAGGCCGAGGAGGAGACCGGGCTCGACCCCGCCGGCGTACAGCTGTTCGGTGTGCTGCCCCGGCTGTACATCCCGGTCAGCGGATTCGTCGTCACACCCGTGCTCGGCTGGTGGCGCGAGCCCATCCCGGTCGGCGTCGTCGACCCGAACGAGACGGCGCGGGTCTTCACCGTCCCCGTGGCGGATCTCACGGACCCCGCCAACCGCGCCACAGCCATCCACCCGAGCGGCTACCGAGGTCCGGCATTCCTGGTCGAATCGACGCTCGTCTGGGGCTTCACCGCCGGCGTCATCGACCGCCTGCTGCACTTCGCGGGCTGGGAGCGGCCCTGGGACAGGGGGAAGCTGGTCCCGCTCGACCGGCGGTCATGACAGGGTGTCTGCCGTGCTGTGGCCGCCCGGGCCGACGAAACCTCCCGGCCCGCGGCCGACCGGAGTGACCGCGAAGCGATGAGGCGAGGCCCGAAACAGTGAACGCGCTGGACATCCTGTTGCTGGTCGCGGCCGTGTGGTTCGCAGTCGTCGGCTACCGCCAGGGCTTCGTCGTCGGCATCCTCTCGGTGATCGGGTTCCTCGGCGGCGGACTCGTCGCCGTGTACACGCTGCCCGTCATCTGGGACGCCGTGACCGACAACGCGCAGGTCGGTACCACCGCCGCCGTGGTCGCCGTGATCATCGTCATCGTCTGCGCGTCCATCGGGCAGGCCCTGACCACCCACCTCGGCAACAAGCTGCGCCGCTACATCACCTGGACCCCGGCCCGCGCCCTCGACGCCACCGGCGGCGCCCTCGTCAACGTCGTCGCCATGCTGCTGGTCGCCTGGCTGATCGGTTCCGCCCTCGCCGGGACGACCCTGCCCACGCTCGGCAAGGAGGTCCGCGGCTCCAAGGTGCTCCTCGGCGTCTCCCGCGCGCTGCCCGCCCAGGCCGACACCTGGTTCGCCGACTTCTCGTCCGTGCTCGCGCAGAACGGCTTCCCGCAGGTCTTCAGCCCGTTCTCCGACGAGCCCATCACCGACGTCCGCCCGCCCGACCCGGCGCTCGCCGCGAGCCCGGTGGCCGCCCGCGCCCAGCGGTCCATCGTCAAGGTCACCGGCACCGCCCAGAGCTGCGGCAAGGTCCTCGAAGGCACCGGCTTCGTCTTCGCCGACCGCAGGGTCATGACCAACGCGCACGTCGTCGGGGGCGTCGACGCGCCCACCGTGCAGATCGGCGGGGTCGGCCGCAGATACGACGCGAAGGTCGTCCTGTACGACTGGAAGCGCGACATCGCCGTCCTCGACGTTCCGGACCTGAGAGCGACCGCCCTGCGGTTCTCCGGCCAGGACGCGGCCAGCGGCGACGGCGCCATCGTCGCCGGTTTCCCGGAGAACGGGTCGTACGACGTCCGCGCCGCACGCGTGCGCGGGCGCATCACCGCCAACGGCCCCGACATCTACCACCGCGGAACCGTCCGCCGAGACGTCTACTCCCTCTACACGACCGTGCGTCAGGGCAACTCCGGCGGACCGCTGCTGACCCCCGAAGGGCGCGTCTACGGCGTGGTGTTCGCCAAGTCCCTCGACGACGCCGACACCGGTTACGCCCTGACGGCGGACGAGATCCGACCCGACATCACCCGCGGCCGTACGGCGAACGAGCAGGTGGGCACCGACAGCTGCGCCCTGTGAGCGGGCGGTGGTGCGGGGCTCGTACGTCGCCTCGCGCGGGTGGTCCGGCGCGGACGGCGGTTCAGCCGCGCGGGTGACGCAGGCGCATGGAGACCCAGCGTGCCCGGCGGCGCAGGATGCGCGGAATCCCCACGCGGAGGTCCGCTTCCGCCAGTTGCGGCGTGCCGCGCTGAGGGGTGCTCAGCCCGGCGGCCGAGCGACGGTTGCGGGGTGCGTCACTGTAGTCGTGCGTCCAGCCCATACCCCGACGTCTGCCCCCGCCCCAAGGTCGATAACCGCTTCCGCGCCCCCCAATTGGCCTATGCGGCAGGCATGTGGCCGTTCGAGGGACAGGTGTTCCAGCGGACGCCTACGGCAGGCTCCGGCACCGTCACTATGGGTGGCGCGGGGCGGCTCGCCGACCGGTCTCAGCGGTCGGGTTCGGGGTCCTTCAGCCAGTTGATCAGCTCGCCGGAGAAGGCCGTCGGGTCCTCCTCGTGCGGGAAGTGCCCCAGTCCGTCGAACAGCCGCCACCGGTACGGCGCTTCGACGTACTCGCCCGAACCCGCCGCGCTGCGCGTCCGCGTCACCGGGTCCAGCGAGCCGTGCAGATGCAGGGTGGGCACCCGGACGGGCCGCTTCATCCGGCGGTTGAACTGGATGCCGTCCGGCCGCGCGAGCGAGCGCACCAGCCAGCGGTACGGCTCGATCGCACAGTGCGCGGTGGACGGGATGCACATCGCCCGCCGGTACGCCTCCACCGCCGCGTCCTCCGGCGGGCGCGGCCCGGACCAGTCCCGGATCAGCCGGCCCACCAGCGTGCCGTCGTCGGCGGTGAGCTGCCGCTCGGGGATCCAGGGCCGCTGGAAGCCCCAGATGTAGGAGTTGGCGGCGGTCTGCCGGGCGTCCCGGAGCATCGCCGCGCGCCAGCGCCGCGGGTGCGGCATCGAGGCCACGGCGAGCCGCCGTACCAGCTTGGGGCGCATCGCGGCCGCCGTCCACGCCAGATAGCCGCCCAGGTCGTGCCCGACGAGCGCGGCGTCCGGCTCGCCGAGGGAGCGGATCACGCCGGTGACGTCCAGGGCGAGGTTGGCCGGGTCGTAGCCGCGCGGGGTGCGGTCGCTGCCGCCGACGCCTCGCAGGTCCATGGCGACCGCCCGGAACCCGGCGTCGGCGAGCGCGACCAGCTGGTGCCGCCACGTCCACCAGAACTGCGGGAAGCCGTGCAGGAGCAGCACCAGCGGGCCGTCGCCGAGTTCGGCGATGTGGAAGCGGGCACCGTTGGCCGCGACGTCCCGGTGGCTCACTTTTCGTCCGCCGGGAACGTCGATCCGTACGGCCGCGGGCGCGGCGGGCTCGGTCATGAGGACGAGCGTGCCACAGCCTCGATCGCCGCGGGCGTGCGGTCCTCGGGCAGCTCGGGGCGCGGGTGCGGCTTGGCGTTCTGCAGGACGCCCGCGGTCTCCTTCATCGACGCGGCGACCTTCTGCGGGCCCTTGCTCTTCTTGGCCTTCTTCGCGAACACCATGCCGATCAGGCCGAGCCCGCCGGCGACCAGCACGTTCGCCGCGAAGGACAAAAGGAAGCAGACCGCCAGGTTCCAGTGGCTCCAGGTTCGGATGCCGTACGCCAGCGCGAAGTTGAGCATCGGCAGGGAGAACACCAGTACGGCGCCGGCCACCGAGAACGCGCCGCCGCTCACCGCGCCGCGCTTGACGTCCTGCTTCAGCTGGGCCTTGGCCAGGGCGATCTCGTCGTGCACCAGCGCCGACATTTCGGTCGTCGCCGAGGCGAACAGCTGGCCGATGCTGCGTTCGGCGCCGACCGGGCTGCCGTCGGGTGCGCTCATCGCGGTCTCCCTCTGAGGTCTTTCAAGCCGTGTCTACGGGGCTGTCGGGGCTCTTGATTTTGTACCGTCCCGTCAGATCATGCCGGACGGCCGCCCTCCTCGCCTGCCCCGCCCGGTACTTCGGCAAGCTTGTGGCGCGCCTCTTCCGCCCGCTCGGCGGCGATCCGGCGGTGCTCGGCGGCCTTGCGCTCGTGAATTTCGGCCATGCGCAGGTGGTACGCCGGGTCGTCCTGCTCGTACACGTCCGGGATGCCGTCGAGGTCCTCGTCGCGGTCCTCCTCCTCGCACATCCGGCGGTACTTGGCGTTGCGGACCTTCAGCAGCGCCGTCGCGCACACCGCCGCGATCAGCGACCCGCTGAGGACGGCGGCCTTCACCTCGTCCGTCAGTACGGCGTCGCCGGCGAAGGCCAGTTCGCCGATGAGCAGGGAGACGGTGAACCCGATCCCGGCGAGGGACGCCACCGCGAACACGTCGGCCCAGGCGAGCCCCTCGCCGAGCGAGGCGCGGGTGAAGCGCACGGTCAGCCAGGTGCCGCCGAAGATGCCGAGCGTCTTGCCGACGACCAGCCCCAGGACGACCCCCAGCGTCTCCGGCTTGGTGAACACGTCGCCGAGCGCCCCGCCGGACACCGACACACCCGCGCTGAACAGGGCGAACAGCGGCACCGCTAGTCCGGCGGACAGGGGGCGCACCAGGTGCTCGATGCGCTCGCCGGGGGAGTGCTGTTCACCCTCGCGGGTGGTGCAGCGGAGCATCAGGCCCATCGCCACGCCGGCGATGGTGGCGTGCACGCCGCTGTTGTACATCAGCGCCCAGATGACCAGGGCCAGCGGCACGTACACGTACCAGCCGCGTACTCCCTTGCGCAGCAGCAGCCAGAACACCACCAGGCCGGCCGCCGCCCCGCCGAGTGCGGCGAAGTCGATCCGATCGGTGAAGAAGATCGCGATGATGAGGATCGCGAACAGATCGTCGACGACGGCGAGGGTGAGCAGAAAGGCCCGCAGGGCGCTGGGCAGCGAGGTGCCGATGACCGCGAGGACGGCGAGCGCGAAGGCGATGTCGGTGGCGGTGGGCACCGCCCAGCCCTGCAGCGATCCGTGGCCGGCGAGGCCGGTGACGGTGTAGACGAGCGCGGGGACGGCCATCCCGCACAGCGCGGCCACCACGGGCAGCGCGGCGGCCTTGGGATCGCGCAGGTCACCGGCGACGAGTTCCCGCTTGAGTTCGATGCCGGCGACGAAGAAGAAGACCGCGAGGAGTCCGTCGGCCGCCCAGTGCGCGACGGACAGGTGCAGGCCGAGGGCGCCGGGTCCGAAGTGGAAGTCGCTGACCGTCTCGTAGCCGTGGTGCAGAGCCGGGATGTTCGCCCAGACGAGGGCGGCGACGGCGGCGACCAGGAGGAGGACACCGCCGACGGTCTCGGTGCGCAGCGCGTCCGCGACGAAGGTCCGCTCGGGCAGGGACAGACGGCCGAGGGCCTTGCGGGGGGACAGGCGGGGCGCGGTCACGGGAGACCTCCGGTGGGTGGGCAGGACGGCTCACATGCCGACCAGACTTCCCGGCGCACCCATACTGCTGTTCTCGACGCTTTGTTTAGTTTACCTAATGTGCTGGGGGGCCGGTACCGGGGATCCTCACGATAGGCACCGCGGGCGGACGACGCAGAAGGGCACCCGCGCCTCGCTCGGCCGGGTGCCCCTCGTGCTTCCGCTCAGTCCTCGCTCGACGCGGCCGGGAGCTTGGCCTGGATGAGATCCATGACCGTGGAGTCGGTCAGCGTGGTGACGTCGCCGAGCTGGCGGTTCTCGGCCACGTCGCGCAGCAGCCGGCGCATGATCTTCCCGGAGCGGGTCTTGGGCAGCTCGGCCACCGGGAGGATCCGCTTCGGCTTGGCGATCGGCCCGAGCGTGGCACCGACGTGGTCGCGCAGCGCACCGATCAGCGAGTCGTCCTCGGAGGCCGTGCCGCGCAGGATGACGAAGGCGACGATCGCCTGGCCGGTGGTCTCGTCGTTGGCCCCGACGACGGCCGCCTCGGCGACCGAGGGGTGCGAGACGAGCGCCGACTCCACCTCGGTGGTGGAGATGTTGTGCCCGGACACGAGCATCACGTCGTCGACCCGGCCGAGCAGCCAGATGTCGCCGTCGTCGTCCTTCTTCGCGCCGTCACCCGCGAAGTACCTGCCCTCGAACCGCGACCAGTAGGTGTCGAGGAACCGCTGGTCGTCGCCCCAGATGGTGCGCAGCATCGACGGCCACGGCTCGGTCAGCACCAGGTAACCACCGCCGCCGTTGGGCACCTCGTTCGCCTCGTCGTCGACGACGGTCGCGCTGATGCCGGGCAGCGGACGCTGCGCCGAGCCGGGCTTGGCGTCCGTGACACCGGGCAGCGGCGAGATCATCATGGCGCCGGTCTCGGTCTGCCACCAGGTGTCCACGACCGGCGTCCTGTCGGCGCCGATGTGCTTGCGGTACCAGATCCACGCCTCGGGGTTGATCGGCTCGCCCACCGACCCCAGCACCCGCAGCGAGGACAGGTCGAACTTCGCGGGGATGTCGTCGCCCCACTTCATGAACGTCCGGATCGCCGTCGGGGCGGTGTAGAGGATCGTGACCTTGTACTTCTGGATGATCTCCCAGAAGCGGCCCTGGTGCGGGGTGTCCGGCGTGCCCTCGTACATGACCTGCGTCGCGCCGTTGGCCAGCGGGCCGTAGACGATGTACGAGTGCCCGGTGACCCAGCCGACGTCGGCCGTGCACCAGTAGACGTCCGTCTCCGGCTTGAGATCGAACACCGCCCAGTGGGTGTACGCGCACTGGGTCAGATAGCCGCCCGAGGTGTGCAGGATGCCCTTCGGCTTCCCCGTCGTACCGGAGGTGTAGAGGATGAACAGCGGGTGCTCCGCGTCGAACGCCTCCGGCGTGTGCTCGGCGGACTGGCGCCCCACCAACTCGTGCCACCACTGGTCGTGCTCGCCGTTCCAGGCCACCTCCTGGCCGGTCCGGCGCACCACCAGCACATGCTCGACGTTGCCGGCCTTGGCGACCGCCTCGTCGACGGCCGGCTTCAGCGCGGAGGGCTTGCCACGCCGGTAGCCGCCGTCGGCGGTGATGACCACCTTGGCGTCCGCGTCCTGGATGCGGGTCGCGAGCGCGTCCGAGGAGAAGCCGCCGAAGACGACCGAGTGCGCGGCGCCGATCCGGGCCGACGCCAGCATCGCGATCGCGGTCTCGGGGATCATCGGCATGTAGATGGCGACCCGGTCGCCCTTGCGGACACCCAGCTCCAGCAGGGCGTTGGCCGCCTTGGAGACCTCGTCCTTCAGCTCGGCGTAGGTGATCGCGCGGCTGTCGCCCGGCTCACCCTCGAAGTGGATCGCCACGCGGTCGCCGTGCCCGGCCTCGACGTGCCGGTCCACGCAGTTGTACGCCACGTTCAGCGCGCCGTCCTTGAACCACTTGGCGAACGGCGGGTTGGACCAGTCCAGCGTCTCGGTCGGCTCCTTGGCCCAGGTCAGCCGGCGGGCCTGCTCGGCCCAGAAGCCGAGCCTGTCAGCCTTGGCCTGTTCGTACGCCTCCGCGGTGACGTTGGCGTGCGCGGCCAGGTCGGCGGGGGGCGCGAACCTGCGTTCTTCCTTCAGCAGGTTGGCCAGGCTCTCGTTGCTCACGACATCTCCCTTTCCAAGGGTGTCCGTTGTGTCCCAGGCCACAGCTCATCAGACCGGGGGGCCCGATGACAAGGGCCGACGGCAAAATTGGTTTAGACCTGTAGGGTGAACCGGAGCGGCGCCTGCTCAGCCGGGGGAGACGCCCTGGCCGGCGGGGCCCAGCGGTCGGTGCCGCCCGGTCAGCTCGGCGGTACCACCCCGCACGGTGTGGGTGCTCCGCCAGTCGTGCAGTGACTCGTACGCCGCGTGGTCCATGAACGAGCCGCGCAACTCCACGACGGCGTGGGCTCCTTGGGGCACGAGATGCAGGGCCTGGCTGAGCCGGGGCACCGCGAGGAACGTCAGCTGGCCTCGGACCTGGACGTGATGGACTCCTTCTCTCTCTTCGTGCGTGATGCGGGTGCGGGCGAGGCGGTGCAGGGCGAGCGCGACCGCAGTGGCCACCCCGACGGCCACGCCCTGGAGGACGCCGAGGAAGACCACGCCGACTGTGGTGGCGGCGTACACCGGCACCTCGCGGTGGCGGGTCACCGTACGGATGTGGAGCAGGGACACCATCCGGATGCCGACGGCCATCACCAGGGCGGCGAGGGAGGCAAGCGGGATCCGCTCCAGGAGAGGGACCATCAGCAGTGCGGCGGCTACTACCAGAACGCCGTGCAGCATCGTGGAGTTCCGGCTCACCGCACCGGATTTCACGTTCGCCGTACTGCGCACGGCCACCCCTGCGACCGGCAGCCCACCCAGCGCGCCGGAGACGATGTTGGCGGCGCCCTGGCCCAGCAGCTCCCGGTCCAGGTCGGCCCGGCCGGCCCGGCCGCCGCGGGCCGGGGGACCGGGCCGGCCGGCGACCAGCTTGTCCACGGCCACCGCTCCGAGCAGCGACTGCACGCTGCACACCAGCGTCGTGGTCAGGACGGCGGCGGCGATCCCGAACGCCGGACCGTCGGGCAGTCCCGCCAAGGCATGGCTGCTCCAGGACGGCAGGTCGACCCGGGGCAGCCCCAGCCCGGTGAGCCCGGCGACGGCGGTGGCACCGGCCACGGCGACGAGGGCGGCCGGGATCCTGCCCAGCACGTGTCTCGCGCGGCCGGGAACGCGGGGCCAGGCCGACAGCAGGGCCAGGGTCAGCGCGCCCATCGCCACTGCGGCCGGGTGCGGGTCGGCCAACTGCGCCGGCAGCGCCCGGAGGTTGGCGAGGACGGAGCTGTCCGGGGTGCCGCCGAGCACGATGTGCAGTTGGGCCACGGCGATGGTGATGCCGATGCCCGCGAGCATGCCGTGCACGACGGCCGGACTGACGGCGAGTGCGCCGCGCGCCACCCGCAGGCAGCCGAGGCCCAGTTGCGCGAGCCCGGCGAGGACGGTGATCCCGCAGGTGGCACGCCATCCGTAGCGGTGGATGAGGTCGGCGGTGACCACGGTGAGACCGGCGGCGGGTCCGCTGACCTGGAGGGGGCAGCCGCCGAGCCGTCCCGCGACGATCCCGCCGACGGCGGCGGCGACCAGGCCGGCCCTCAGCGGCGCGCCGGTGGCGAGGGCGATGCCGAGGGACAGGGGCAGGGCGATCAGGAACACCGCGAGCGAGGCGGACAGATCGGCGCCTTCGGCGAGCCGGCGGCGACGCCGGGCCTCGGGCGGCCCGTGCGGCGGATGAGGGTGCGGGGTGCGGCACGGTGCGGGGGTCGGCATGGATCGCCTCCTTCAGATCCTCGATGGACGCGCGTCACGGCGTACGGGCACGAGCAGGCTGGAAATAGTTCAACGATCGGTAAATGAATCGTAACGCAAAGTAAAAATCACGCATAGGTTTTCTGGGCGAACGGCGCATTTCTTCCCTCGAGTGGGTGAACCGGGCAGTTGATCGGCTTGTCGTACTAATTCCTTCTCGACCCCGTGCGACCTTGACCGCGCTGTCGGCAAACCCGGCACACCGCCAGAAAACGCCCTCGTCGGCGTAGGTCTGAGAGAAGGAAGAAGGTGGGCGGAACATGGCCGCCACTCAGAGGATCGCCATTGGTGCCATGGTCGCCGCGGCCTGTGCCGCGTCTCTCGCCGGTTGCGCGACCGGCTCCAGTGGTTCGAAGGAAGGGGCGCACGGCCCGCAGCAGGCGGTGCAGGCACCCAAGCACGTGTTCCGTCTGATCGGTGACGGATCGACCGCGTACACCGGCCTGCAGCCGCACCTGGCGAAGCCCGAACGGCTGAAGCCGGGCCAGAAACCGCCCCAGTTCGTGGTGTTCTCCTGGGACGGGGCGGGCGAGGACAGCCAGAAGCTGTTCTCCCACTTCCGCGAGGTCGCCAAGGAGAACAACGTGCACATGACGTTCTTCCTCAGCGGCGTCTACATGCTGCCGAAGGACAAGCGCGACCTCTATCACCCGCCGAAGCACTCGCCGGGCAGCTCGGAAATCGGCTTCAACGACCTGCAGGGCATCTCCGACACGGCCAAGCAGGCCCGGTTGGCCTGGCTGGCCGGCAACGAGATCGGCACCCACTTCAACGGCCACTTCTGCGGCCCCGACGGTGGCGTCGGCACCTGGTCGGTGAAGGAGTGGAAGAGTGAGATCAACCAGGCCAAGCAGTTCGTGAAGACCTGGAAGACCAACTCGGGCCTGAAGAACGCGGCTCCGCTGCCCTTCGACTACGACAAGGAGCTGATCGGCGGCCGCACCCCCTGCCTGGAGGGGCAGAAGAACTTCATGAAGGCGGCGAGCCAGATGGGCTTCCGCTACGACTCCAGCGGGGTCGACGATCAGGAGTGGCCCAAGAAGAAGGACGGCCTCTGGGACCTGTCCATGCAGCTGGTCCCGTTCCCCGGCCACACCTACGAACAGCTGACCATGGACTACAACTTCATGGTCAACCAGTCCGGCAACAGGACCCAGGGCGACCCCGACAAGTTCGACTACTGGGGCGACCAGATGCGCGACGGCCTGCTCAAGGGCTTCTACCGGGCCTACGACGGCAACCGCGCGCCCCTCATCATGGGCAACCACTTCGAGTCCTGGAACGGCGGCACCTACATGCGCGCCGTGGAGGACGTGGTGAAGAGCGTCTGCGGCAAGCCGGACGTCCGCTGTGTCTCCTTCCACGAGCTGTCCGACTGGCTGGACGCACAGGACCCCAAGACCCTGAAGAAGCTGCGCACCCTGAACGTGGGCGAGGCCCCCAGGCAGGGCTGGGCGTCCTTCCTCTCCGGCAAGCCGGCACCGGCGCCCAAGGGTGTGCCCGGGGCGCCGGCCGAGAAGAAGTAGCCGCCTGGCGGCCGCCGGACAGCCGGTCCGGCGGCCGCCGTCAGGCGGGAGCGGCAGCGGGGGACCGGACGTCCTCGCCGAGCACGAACGCCGGGTCGACCTGGGCCGCCAGGTCGGCCCCCGTGCGCTCATTGCCCCAGGACTCCGCGTTCTTCAGGTGGAAGTGCACCATCTGCCGGGTGTAGCGCTCCCAGTCCCGCATCCCGTACGTGCCGTCGGCGGCGGCCCGAAGCGCTTGCAGGGCGCGGGAGTTGTCCTCCTCCAGGAGGTCGAACCGGGGCGGCCGGCCCTTCTCCATGGCCCGCACCCAGTCCGAGTGCCCGACCGTCACGAGCAGGTCGTCCCCCACCTCCGCACGGAGATAGTCGATGTCGTCCTGCCCCTGGACCTTGTTGCCGACGACCTTCAGGGCGACGCCGAAGTCGCGGGCGTACTCCTTGTACTGGCGGTAGACGGAGACCCCCTTCCGGGTCGGCTCGGCGACGAGGAACGTCATGTCGAAGCGGGTGAACATGCCGGAGGCGAAGGAGTCCGAACCCGCTGTCATGTCGACCACGACGTATTCGTCGGGGCCGTCGACGAGGTGGTTCAGGTACAGCTCCACCGCTCCCGTCTTGGAGTGGTAGCAGGCGACCCCCAGGTCGGCGTCCGTGAAGGGGCCCGTGACCATCAAACGGACGGCGCCGCCGTCGAGTTCCACCGGGCGCGCGCAGGCGTCGTACACCGGGTTGGGCTCCCGCACCCGGACCAGTCGCGAGCCCTCGCCCGGCGGTGTCGTCTTGATCATCGTGGCGGTGGAGGCGATCCGCGGGTTGCTGCCGCGGAGGTAGTCCTTGATCACCGCCAGTCGCTCGCCCATCGCGGGCAGGGCCGCCGCCTCCGCCTCGTCGAGGCCGAGCGCGGGGCCCAGGTGCTGGTTGATGTCGGCGTCGATGGCGACGACAGGCGCGCTCGCCGCCACGAGGTGACGGACGAAGAGGGAGGAGAGCGTGGTCTTGCCGCTGCCGCCCTTTCCGACGAAAGCAATTTTCATGTTCACGAAGAGTAGTCGGTCGATAGCTGTATGTGGCAGGTGGAAGTGAAGAAGACCACTCCTTCGTGGGGTGCGACCCGGACATGCGTAGGGTCGTACTCATGAGTACGACAGGCGCGTCCGCCGATCCGCTCGCGGCCCTGGGTTCGCTGCCCGGCGTGGCCGAGTCCGTGGAGTCCGTGCGCAAGTCCGTGGACCGGGTCTACGGGCACCGGATCATGCGGCGCCGCAGCAACGAGATCACCTCCGAGGCGGCGCTGCGCGCGTCCCGCGGCTCGGCGGCGCTGTCCGGTGCCGACTGGGCCCTGGAGGAGGTGCGACGGCGCACCGACTTCGGCGCCGGCGCCGAGGCGCGGGTGATGGGCGCCGCCCTCCGGCTGACCGCCGAGGCGGGCCAGCTGCTGTCGATCTGGCGGCAGTCACCGCTGCGGGTGCTGGCCAGGCTGCACCTGGTGGCGGCGGCGACCGACGGGGACGACGTGGGCCGGCCGCGGCAGGCGGGCGAGGAGGCCGACGAACCGCTGGTCGAGCTGGCGCTGCCGGACGCGCGGGAGGTGACCGGCAGGCTGGAGGGCCTGGCGGACCTGATCATCGCGGGGACCTCCGCGCCCGCACTGGTGACGGCCGCCGTGGTGCACGGGGAGCTGCTCGCTCTGCGCCCCTTCGTCTCGTACAACGGCCTTGTCGCGCGCGCGGCGGAGCGGATCGTCCTGGTCGGCAGCGGCCTCGATCCGAAGGCGGTCTGCCCGGCCGAGGTGGGCTACGCCGAACTGGGCCGCGCCTCCTATCTGGCGGCTCTGGACGGATACGTCTCGGGCACCCCGGAGGGCATGGCGGCGTGGATCGAGCACTGCGGCAAGGCGGTCGAGCTGGGTGTGCGCGAGTCGACGGCGGTGTGCGAGGCGCTGCAGCGCGGAGCGGCATGAAGGCGGCCCGGAACGGGTTGCGGCGGTACGAGTTCTCGTACCGCCGCTGGTATGAGCACCGGGTTACCAAGCGTCCTCGATGTATTGCCCATCAGGTCGGGGTCTTTGCCCGTCACCTGGTGCGGCTGGCCCGTAATCGACGGGTCGACGTCGCGTGGGTGCCTGGTGTTCATACGGGGTCCGTGGGGCCAACTGCGTAGTGGTAGGGGATCCTCTCGGATGTCCTCTGGTCTCGCGGGCCGTTAAAACCTTTGTACTGCACGTCGGGCACCAAGCGGAACCCCTGCTCGCACTTCTTTACTTGTAGGTTCAAACAGGTGCGAACCGGGCACCGGCCCGACGCCGTTTCGATGTCGGTCCGCTCGACGGGAAGGCGTCAGGAGACCGTGGCGCGGCGCCGGCTCGCGTACCAGACGAGGCCCGCGGTGGCGGCCGCCGCTCCTACGGCCGCCGCGGCCACGAGGACCGGGCGGGGCGCCACGGAGAACGTGGACAGCCGCTGCTTCAGCCGGACCGGCCGGCGGAACTCCAGAATCGGCCACCCGCGCGCGGAGGCCTCGCGGCGCAGCGCGCGGTCGGGGTTCACGGCGTGCGGGTGGCCGACGGCCTGGAGCATCGGCAGGTCGGTCGCGGAGTCGCTGTAGGCGTGGCAGCGGTCGAGGTCGTACCCCTCGGAGGCGGCCAGTTCCCTGATCGCCTCCGCCTTGGTCGGGCCGTAGGCGTAGTACTCGACCTCGCCGGTGAAGCAGCCGTCCTCGCCGACGACCATGCGGGTGGCCACCACCCGGTCGGCGCCGAGCAGTTCACCGATCGGCTCGACCACCTCGGCGCCCGACGTGGACACGATCACCACGTCGCGCCCGGCCGCGTGGTGTTCCTCGATGAGGGAGGCCGCCTCGTCGTAGATGATCGGGTCGATCAGGTCGTGCAGGGTCTCGGCGACGATGTCCCGCACCTGCTGGACGTTCCAGCCCCGGCACAGGTCGGACAGGTACTCGCGGGTGCGCTCCATCTGGTCGTGGTCCATGCCGCCGACCAAGAAGACGAACTGGGCATATGCGGTACGCAGTGCCGCCCTGCGGTTGATCAGTCCGCCCTGGTAGAAGGACTTGCTGAAGGTGAGCGTGCTCGACTTCGCAATGACCGTCTTGTCCAGGTCGAAGAAGGCTGCCGCGCGAGGCAAGGAGTGGTTTTCCACGCCTCTGAGCATAGGCGCCCACCATTCGGCGTAAGGTGGGGCGCGTGGGTTTGCCTGAGAGGGCTCTCGGGTACACCATGGAAGTCACGGATCGTTCGCGACCGTGCTAACCCGGTCCGGCTCCTCCCCCCCCGAGTCGGCCGTGGGGACGACCCCCGCTCTCCCCCCCGGCGGGGGTCGTCGCATGTCCGGGTGGGTTTTCCAGCATTCCGCGTGGCCGCATGGCCGGAGGCGGTCCCTCCGCGTGCGGCGTTCTGTCATGCCCATGTTTGATTACTGATGGTAATCCACGGGCTGCTCTCCGGAAGTCGTACGACGAACCGCGCAGAGGTCACCGGTATGGGTGAAGACGATTTCCACAAGGGACGACTTGTCCACAGTTTTCGACCAAGATCCACAAGATTTCCGGGATCGCTGCACCGTGATTCCAGCGCACTCCGGCGACGGCGAGTTCATGGCCGGTTCCGAATGCCGGAGCGCGTATGGCCGGTTTCCGCCGGCCGCTCATATGGAGGCCGCTCGCCGGTTCTCCACACGGTGGGGAATGGCGTGGCCACGGGGTCGCGCCGCCCACGCAGCGAAGGGGGAACACACATGACCGGAACCGTCACCCACGACCCGTCGTCCGCCACCGCCGGGCGGCCCGGACAGCCTCTCATCGTCACCGAGGACGCCAGCCTCCTCGACGACCTGCTGCGCCTGTGCGCCGCCGCCGGCGCCACCCCCGAGGTGCACCACGGCGTACCGGAACCGGGCGGTGGCTGGGAAGCCGCCCCGCTCGTCCTCGTCGGTGACGACGCCGCCCGCCGGGTCCGCGGCGCCGTGCGGCGCGGCGGGGTGGTGCTGGTCGGCCGGGACCAGGACGACTCCGAGGTGTGGAAGCGGGCCGTCGAGATCGGCGCCGACCACGTCCTGATGCTCCCCGACGGCGAGCAGTGGCTCGTCGACCGCATCGCCGACGTCGCCGAGGGCGTCGGACGCCCGGCCCTCACCGTCGGCGTCATCGGCGGCCGCGGCGGAGCCGGGGCCTCCACCCTGGCCTGCGCCCTCGCCGTCACCTCCGCCCGCGAGGGACTGCGCACCCTGCTGGTCGACGCCGACCCGCTCGGCGGCGGGCTCGACGTCCTCCTCGGCGGCGAGAGCGCCGAGGGACTGCGCTGGCCCGCTTTCGCTGCGTCTCGCGGCCGGGTCGGCGGCGGCGCCCTGGAGGAGTCGCTGCCCGAACTGCACGCCCTGCGGGTCCTCAGCTGGGACCGCGGCGACTGCGTGGCCGTCCCCGCCCCCGCCGTGCGCGCCGTGCTGGCCGCCGCCCGGCGCCGAGGCGGCACAGTCGTCGTCGACCTGCCGCGCCGCCTCGACGAAGGCGTCGCAGAGGCGCTCGCCCAACTCGACCTGGCGTTGCTCGTCGTCCCCGCCGAACTGCGCGCGGTGGCGGCCGCGGGACGGGTCGCGTCCGCCGTCGGCATGGTCGTACGGGACCTGCGCGTCGCGGTGCGCGGACCGTACGCGCCCGGGCTCGACGACCGCGAGGTGGCCCGCGTGCTCGGCCTCCCCCTGGCCGGCGAGGTACCCGTCGAACCGGCCCTTCTGCGCGCGCACGGCACGGCGAAACCACCCGGCGCGAGCGGACGCGGGCTCCTGGCCCGGTTCTGCTCGGACTTCTGGGAACGGACCCTCGCCGAGGCGGGAGGCCCCCGATGAGCCTCCCCGGACTCGACCGGGCGGACGGCGCCGCCCTGCTCGACGGGGTCCGGCGCAGACTGGCCGAGAGCGGCGCCGAACCCACCCCCGCGCGCGTGGCCCAGGCCCTGCGCGAACAGGGCCGGGTGCTCGGCGACGCCGAAGTCCTCGGCGCGGCCGAACACCTGCGCTCCGAACTCGTCGGCAGCGGCCCGCTGGAACCACTGCTCGCCGAACCGGCTGTCACCGACGTCCTGGTGTCGGCACCCGACCGGGTCTGGGTGGACCGGGGCCGCGGCCTGGAGCTGACCGCGGTGACCTTCCCCGACGCCGCGGCCGTACGACGCCTCGCGCAGCGCCTGGCCGCCGTCGCCGGACGCAGGCTGGACGACGCCCGGCCCTGGGCGGACGCCCGGCTGCCCGACGGCACCCGGCTGCACGCGGTGCTGCCCCCGGTGGCCGTCGGATGCACGTGCCTCTCCCTGCGGGTCGTACGGCCCCGGGCGTTCACGCTCGACGAACTCGTCGCGGCCGGCACGGTGCCACCCGGCGGGGACCGCGTCCTGCGGGCGCTCCTGGACGCCCGCCTCTCCTTTCTGGTCAGCGGAGGTACGGGGACGGGGAACCCCAATATGTCGCTAGGACACCTCTATATGGATCATGAACAAGCTGGACGTGTGTCATGCACGCCCAGCCTTCTGACCTGCGGTTATGGAGCCGATTTCCACAGCCTGTGGACCAGCCTTCGAATCCAAGGTGAGCATGAAAAACGGCCCCGGCCAGTGGTTGAGGTCGCCGTCCGGGGCCGCATCGAGGAGACGATCAGGCGCACGCGCTCACGACGAGCGTGCCGATGTGCCCCGCCTTCGGGGCCTCCACCACCCGCGCATCGGCGGTGGTGAACCCCGCACGGAGCAGATGGCGTTCCCACACGGCGGGCTTGTAGCTGTACCGGTAGGTGAACATCGCCTTCCCGGCGAACCCGCCCTTGTACATGCCCTGCGGGCCGTAGGCGCCCGGGATGGCCGGCGGCTGCGAGAACACGAACACTCCGCCCGGCGTCAGGTGCTTGCGGACGAGGGGGAACAGCCGGGACGGGTC
Source organism: Streptomyces sp. NPDC047028 (assembly GCF_040644095.1). Lineage (NCBI taxonomy): Bacteria > Bacillati > Actinomycetota > Actinomycetes > Kitasatosporales > Streptomycetaceae > Streptomyces > Streptomyces sp. NPDC047028. The sequence goes on along the minus strand of NZ_JBEYVS010000003.1, from coordinate 172,243 downwards.
GGTGAACCAGGCCGCGCCGAAGATGGAGTACACCGCGTCATACCGGCTGGTGTCGGTGGCGAGCCAGTCGAGGACTTCCGCCTGCTCGATCCGGGCCCCGAGTGGCGCCCACCGCTCACCCGCGAGCTGCACCATGCGCGGCGACAGGTCCACGCCCGTCGCTTTCACGCCTTGCTGTGCGAGGTAGGCCAGTGCGCGGCCGGTGCCGCAGCCGATCTCCAGTACGGACTCCGGTGAGTTCAGCAGTTCGGGGCCGGGCCCGTGGCCGGCGTACTGCGTCCAGTGGAACGAGGGCTCGGCTTCGGCGTCGAACGCGCTCTGCGCGAAGGCGTCCCACAGTTCGGTCTCGGCGGGGATGTCGTGCGGTACGGGCACAGCGGTTCTCCTGGTCGTCGGGAGGCCCCCGCCCTCGAAGGTGCTGTGAGGGCAGGGGCCGACTGTAGCGGGGTCAGTGGCTGTCGGGGACCTTGTCGTCGCACGGCGAGCAGTCCGCGCCGTCGATGGCCCACAGCTCGTCGTCGATCGGCCAGCCTTGGGACCGGAGGAACTCGCCGGTGCGGAGGCACAGGCCGTCGCGGCGGCGCTGGATGAAGGGGGCGTGATGCTTGAACCGGCCGCCGTTGTAGAGGCGGCAGATGCCCCACCAGACGGGTGTGTCGAGGATGAGCTGGTGGACGCCGATGTCGACGAGCTTGCCGACGCCGAGGTGTACGTCAGGGTTCTCGATGGAGCCCATGACGTACATGACGGCGTTGCCGAGGATCCGCTCCGCCATGTCCCGCACCATGGTGTGGTCACGCAGCAGCAGCGCGATTTCGCGCTCCCACAGGCTCATGCCGGAGTCGAAGACGTTGACGGTCAGCTCGGTGATGTGCGGTGCGACCGCGTTCAGCAGCTCCTGCGGGTCGCGGGTGCTGGTCACGGCGGCGTGGTCTAAGGCGACGGTCACAGGTTCCTCCTGTTGTGGACGGTTGCCCCCTGGGTTGAGGGCCTGGCCCCGCCCGCCTCGCTGGTGGGCTGGTGAGAAGGGCGGGAGATCGTGGGCGCGCAGGCCGGGCAGGCGTACACCTCGGTGTCGAGGACGTGGGCGCCGAGCCTGCCTCGCGCGATTCCGGCGCTGGTGCCGCCGGTGTGGAGTAGGGATGCGCCGCACCAGGCGCACGCCCAGCCGGAGTACACCGCGCGCGGCAGGTGCAGCGCGGACGGCAGCTGGCGGCCGCTCATCTCTACTCGCCCTTCCGGACGGAGGCCCACATGCGGACCTCGCCGGTGCCGTCGCTGCTCCCCCATGCCTCGGCGCGACGCAGCACTTCGAGCAGTGCCTGGAACACCTCGCCGCGGGCAGGCGCCGGAACGGACACCCGGATGTGTGTGCCACGGTCGCTGACGGTCGACTTGGCGCCGGTCGCCTGCTCCATGGCGGAGCGAAGGGCGTGCAGCGGTAAGCGGGCAGCAGGCATGACGGAACCCCCGGACTCTTCGAGTAGAGCCGAACTCATCTCGAAGAGTAGACCGAAGGGCCGTAGTCTGTCAGGTGCGTCACACCCGAATCCACCCTTGGAGGTCCCCCGTGGCGGACCCGGCGCCGTACCTCGTCATCGCCGAGCAGCTGCGTGGCCGGATCGTCGGTGGCGAACTGCAGCCCGGTGACCGGCTGCCGTCCGTGGCCGAGCTGGGCCGCGAGTACGGCGTGTCGCCGTCGGTCGGTGCCCGCGCCTACTCGGTCCTCGTCCAGGACGGGCTGGTCGTGTCCCGGCACGGTGCCGGCCACTACGTGCGCGGCACCGAGACCCCGGAGGTCCTCGTCCGGCAGCACCGTCGGCGCAGCGAGGACAGCCCGTTCGCGCAGGGCGCGGCCGAGCAGGGCGCGGCCGGCACCTGGCGGCATGAGTCCACCACGGCCTCGGCCGACGCCAGCACAGCCGGGCGGCTGAACGTCGTCGAGGGCGACCCGGTGATGCGAACCGAGTACGTGTACCTCCTCGACGAGGTGCCGGTGCAGTTGGCGACGTCGTGGGAACCGATCGCAATCACGGGCCAGTCGATGATCGTGCTGCCGGAGGCGGGCCCGTATGCCGGCGTCGGGGTTGCCGCGCGCATGCGGGTGATCGGTGTGGACGTGGGAGACCCGGTCGAGAAGGTGAGGGCTCGCGCTGCGACTCGCACCGAGGCACAAGCCTTGGGCATCAACCCGGCCGCGCCTGTCCTGTTCATCGAGCGAACCTACTACGACCAGACCACCGGCCGCCCGGTGGAGACAGCGGACATTGTGATGCGCGGTGACCGGTGGGTGGCGGTGTACGGGCAGCAGCCCCTCGGGGCCTGATCCGGAACGCACGAAAGCGGCCCCGCCCTCCCGAAGGAGAGCGGGGCCGCAGCGTGTTCAGTGGGCGAAGAGAGCGAGGGCACCGGTGATTGCGCCGGCGGCTCCGGCGAGGACACCGATTGTGGGCATGGGCCAGCGGGCGCGTTCGAGGGTGCGGAGCCGGGACTCGTGGTCGGCGACGTCGGTGCGGATGTCCTTGGTCTCGTTGAGGATTCCGTCGATCTTCGTCTCGATCCTGCCGACCGCCTGCGCCAGTCCCCTCACCTCCTGGTACATCTGCGCCGGGCTGATGTAAACGCCCGGGTCGGGGGTCGTCATGCGCCCTCCGTCGGCGTCCGGTTGGGCACCCGCCAGGTGATGCCGTAGGCGCCCAGGATGGCGAGCACGATGGTGACGGCCTCGGCCGGGGTCACCTTGCCGTCCTGCACCGCCGTGACGGCCGCCGCAGCACCCGCCGCCACTCCGCTGGCGACGGCCTTCCACACAGCGCTGATCTTCATGGGTTAGTCCTTCAGTCGGGTGGCCAGCAGGTCGGCGACGTTGACGGCGAGGGCGTCCAGGTCGACGCCGCCGACGGAGAGGGAGTCGACCTTCGTCTTGATGCCGGCCACTACCTCGGCGAGCGCGTCGACCTTCGCTTCGGTCTTCCGGCCCGTGAGTACTGCGGTGCTGAGGGCGTAGCTCGCCTCCCAGAACTTGTTCTTGTCGAAGTCGCTGTTGTTGTACGGCGGGGCGGCGGCCGGGATGACGTCCGCCTTCCACACGTCGCTGGCTGTCGGCATGTCGTCCTCTTCGGGGGTAGTACTGGCCGCCCATTCGGCGAGTGCGGCGCGGGTGGGGAATGCGGCGACGTCGTGGTCGATGCCGCCTGCGGTGGAGTACTGGTGGAACGTCCACTTGGCCTTGATGCCGGGCTGGCCGGCTGCGGCGCCGGCGGTGGCGATCCACAGGAAGTCCCCACAGTTGCCGGTGGTGTCGACGTGGAGCCAGTAGTCGGTGTTCGCGTACATGCCGACCCGGTGGCCGGGCATGACGCTCTTCACGTACTTCAGCCACGCGTCGCGGTAGGCGACCTGCCGGGACTTGGGGACGCCCTTGTTGTAGGCGTCGTAGCCTTCCCAGTCGAGGACGATGATGTCGCCCGGCTTCCAGTTCACCTGCTGGAGGAAGTAGGCGGCCTCCGCGCGCGGGTCGTTGGCCATGTGCGGGTAGTGGTAGGCACCCCACACCAGCCCGGCAGCCTTGGCCCGGTCCCGCTGCTGCGCCCAGCGCGGATTGGTGTACGTCAGTCCCTCCGTGACCTTCGTGAACACGAAGTCCAGACCGGACGTCGAATACGTCGCCGACTGGTAGGCGGAGACGTCGATGCCGTGGATCATCAGGCCTCCAGGCATGAGAAAGGCCCCAGGCCGGACGGCGAGGGGCGAACGGGGGTGGGGCCGGATCAGGAGGCGGCGCGGTACTGGAACAGACCGTGCAGGGCATTCCCGGACGCCCACGTCCACGGGGATACGGCGTCGATGATCCCGGCGTTGGTGACGGCCGTGGAGTCGACGCGACCGGAGTCGATGCTGAGCCGGATGGAGTCGGATCCGTTGTACTGGACCCGGCCGATCAGTTGTGCGCTGTCGGACTGGCGCATCGTGATGAAACCGAGGGTGTCCCCGGACGATGCCGCGCACGCCACTGGCAAACCGAACGCGTAGTTGTCCGATCCGCCTCCGCCGCCGAAGCTCGTCGTCGACCCGAACGCGATGTCGAACGAACAGACCACCAGATTGCCGGTCTGGCAGTAGTCGCAGGCGATCGTCGCGTTCCCATACGACGGCGAGTGCGCGCCCGTCGTTGTGGTCCAGGCAGGCGTCCACGTCTGCCAGGTCGCCGAGATCGACGCGAGCCGTCCAGCGGTGATCCGCATGCCGGCCTGCCACGGTTCGTAGGTCACAGGCTGCTCCTTACAGTGCGGCGATCGCCGGGTCGGTGAGGCGGACGTCGGTGCCGTCGGTCTGCGCCTTGACCACGCCGTTCAGGCTGCGGACGACGGTGAATGTCTGCGGCGTCGTGGTGCCGGAGATGCCGGTCACCCGCATGCGTTCCCCGCCGACCGTGATGTCGAAGGGGAACTCCGCCGGGTACGTCGTCGAGTCCACCCACACCGGGCCCGCCGTGGTGGCAACGGACAGGCTGGTTGCCGTGGCTGTGGCGTCGGCGGCGAGTTCGCTGCCGTCGGTGTCTGCCCGCATGGGTGACCGGTTGAAGGTGAGGTCGTCGATCCATACGGCGTCCTCCCCGTCGCCGCCCGAGTTGTCCTTGGCGTACTGGAAGGTGACCGCGGCCGCGCCGGTCACGTCGATGGTGGTCGACGTCCAGGCGGTCTCGCCCTGCGCGCGCAGCACTTGGGTGTCGTCGACGAGGACGAGGAGCCGGTCGCCTTCGAAACCGGCCCCAGCCGCTTCGGACGAGGTGCGGTACCAGAACGTCAGCTCGGTCGCCCCGGTGGGCACCGTCAGGACCCAGTCACTGGTCTGGTTGTTGGTGATCGCGCCCGACTGCAGCGACCAGGACCCCGTGTTGAAGTGAGTCTGCGTGCGACCCCAGGGCAGGTCCCCGCCATCGGATGCGGTGACGGTGAGGGTGCTGTCCTCGAAGTCCTCGCTGATGGCGACCTCGGCGACCGTCCACGGCGAGGCTGGGGTGCAGTTCAGTTGCACGTCCCAGTCGTTGGGGTGCCCGATCACCTCGCCGTAGCCCTGCACGATCAGGTCGATCGGTCCGGGAGGCAGCCAGGCCGGCGGGTTCGCGATCTGAATGCGGTCCCCGGAGTCCAGGTCGGTGACCTGGTCGATCAGCGACGGGCCGGCGGCCAGGTTGATGTTGACGACCGGGTAGCGGGCCTCGTCCACGGTACCCAGGTGCAGACGCCATGCCGCCTGCGGCTCGGTCTGGTCGTCGTCGTACAGGTTGAGGGTGACCTGCTCGTCGTAGACGCCGACCCCGTCCGGCGGGGCCTGCGTGGACAGGGCGCCGCTGTCGAGGGTGACCCGCGCGGAGCTGCCACCGTCGCGGGTGACAGTGACGTCGTTGCGGACCTTCTGGTCGTCGTCGACGGGCTCCAGCGGCGGCGCCACGTGCCCGCGGGTCGTGTAGTCCAGCAGCAGGGCCGGCACCTGGCTGTACAGGGTGGCGCGGTCCCGGTAGACGAGGCCGAGGACGTCACGGCGCTCGTACAGGATGCCGCCGTCGACGTCCGCGGCCTCCTCGATGAGGTCGAGGTAGGTTTCCGGGCGCTGCGCGCCGACCAGTTCGTCTTCGCTGACGTCGGCGTAGACGGTGACGGGCTTGTGCTCCTCGCTGCCCAGCCGGATCATGCGCTCGGCGGCGGTCTCCCCGGCAAAACCGATGTCGCCGAGGTTGTAGGCGACGGTGTTGGCTTCGGTAAAAACTCCGATGTGCCCGATCGACGCCCCGGCGAGTTCGCTGGAGTACCCGGGCGGCCCCATCACCTTGGAGATCCGTCCCAGCGTCCCGGTGTAGCTGCCGCTGAACTGGCTGGCGGACTCGCCGACAGCCGTCCAGTTCTCCACCCAGTCCACGCTGCTGCCGTTCTGGGTGGCGTAGATCTTCCACCGGTACCACTTGCCGTACAGGGCGGAGAACGCGCCCAGTGAGGTGACGACGGCGGTTCCGTCAGCGTCGTACCCGTGGAGGTTCGCACCGCTGGACGTGACCTCGATCGTCCACGTCTTGACGGTGCCCGTGCCGACCCACTGCAGCAGGGTCTGCGTGGTCGACGGGGCCGTGTCCATGCGGAACAGGAACTCGGTGTGCCACTCGGTCGGGGATCCGGCCGGCATGGGCACGGTCCCGGACAGGGTGGCGCCTTCCCGGATGACGGGCAGCGGCTTCGAACCGGCGAGGGTGTCGTTGGACGCCATGTCGAAGCCGGACAGGGTCAGCGGCGCCACGCCGTCGATGGGGCTGTAGCACTGGACGGCATTGGCGCCTTCCTCCATCGGCCAGTACGCCACCGGGTTGAACGAGGGCACGCGGCGGGTCAGGGCGGAGTCGAGGGATTTGGCGCCCTGGCCGTAGCGGCGCAGGATGCCGGCGGCCTCCACGGGGACGCGGACGTCCTTGCCGGAGACGTCCCAGCGCGCGGGCCAGGACGAGACCTCGCCGACGAACCGGGTGCGCCGGTTGGAGACGACCGCGTCACCGTTCACCGTCCAGTCCAGGCCGGCGGAGTCGGTGAAACTCTCCGTTCCGGCGGCCTGCGCGGTGAAGTCGGGGGCGGCGACGACGGTGCCGTCGATGCCGTTGCGGACCTCGGCCTTGTACACCCGGCCGGTGACCGGTAGCCGCTGCGGGTCGACCAGGTCGAGTTGCTCGGGCGCGATGGTCAGCGGTGCGGTGGAGGCGAAGATGGTGAGTGTGCCGCTGCTGACGATGTCGGAGGCGATCTGCTCCCAGGGGCCGTCCAGGGTAGGCGCCCAGTACATGCGGGCCGTGGCGCCGCTGGCGCCGTTGTCGACGTCCACGGTGGCGCGCAACGCTGCGTGGGGTGGCAGGGCGGGCAGGGTCGCAAACCAGCTGTGACCGGATGTGCCGTCCTGGGTGGTGTGCAGGTAGAGGTCACCGTTCTGCAGGCGCAGATGGTAGGACCGCTGCCCGGCGTCCCCCCACTTGCCGATGAGGATCTGCGCGCCGGCCGCGTTCCAGTCGGCCTCGCCCTCCCAACGGATGTCGAGGTCGCCGGTGATGTCCAGGGCGGCGGCGTCGGGGGTGGAGGCGGTGTTGGCCGGGTTCCCGTCGACCTCCAGGTAGGTGGTGGGGCCCGGCACGGACACCCGGAGCGGGGTGTTGCGGCCGATCAGCCCGTACAGGTCGCTGAGCGGGTTGCGGGGCGAGTACCGGCCCGAGATCCCGGCGACGATGTTGGAGTCGCCGTTGTTGAAGGTGAGCGTGCACTTCCCGGGGTCGGTGCGGGCCGCCTCGTCCGCCCGCCCCCGGGAGATGCTGATCTTCTCGCTGACGTAGACGTCGTCGGTGACGTCGGTCCACACCCCGCTGAGGGACAGCTCGACACGCACGTCCAGCGGCGTCTGAGGGAACGTCACGACGGCTCCTTACTGTCCGAAGGCGGTCTGTACGTTGCCGCGCCCCTTGACCCGGGTGATCTTCCGCATGAGCTTGTGCAGGTCGTCCTCGGCTCCGGCGGTCTCGTACCGGATGACCAGGACGTTCGCTCCGGGTGCGTTGAGAGGCGCGGCCAGCGCGGCGCGGGCTCCGGGGGCGGCCATTGCCTGACGTCCGCCGGCCGCCGTGGCGCCGAGGGCGTCCGTCATCGCGGTCTGCGCCTCGCCGGAGCTGTCCTGGATGCCCTGCGCGAGGCCCTTCATGAGGGAGTGCCCGGAGTACAGGGTCCAGCCGCGCCCGGAGAACGGGCCCACCTTCGCCGGGCTGAACGGCAGGTAGTTACGGGCCTTGGACAGCACGCCGCTCACCGCGTTCGCCGGGGCGGACGCCATCGACTTGATGCCGTTGACGAAGCCGGCGATCAGCGACCGGCCCGAGTTGTAGAGGTAGTTTCCGAGACTGCCCAGGGCCGCGCGGGCCCTGCCGGGCAGGCCGCGCACCCAGTTGACGGCAGACGTGCCGCGGGAGACGGCGGCCGACTTGAACCGGTTGAACGCCGACGACGCGGTCGCATAGAGCCGGCCTCCCAGGGAGGCGAGGGCGGCGATCGTCTGGCCGGGCAGGCCCTTGAGCCAGTTGACCATGCCGGTCGCGATGCGCACCGTGTTCGACTTGATGCTGTTCCAGTGCTTGATGATCAGCCCTGGCAGGGTCCAGTTCAGGAAGAACTGGACGATCTTGCCGGGGATGGCCTTCACGAAGTTGACCACGGCGTTCCACGCGGTGGTCGTGCCGTGCTTGATGCTGTTCCAGTGGCCCATGATCAGGCCGACCAGGGTGAAGTTCATGAACAGCTTCACCAGCAGGTCCCAGCCCTGCTTGACCATGCCGACCACCCACGTCCAGGCCACCGAAACCGCCTGGGTCATCGCCTTCCAGGCGTCCTGGAACCAGTGCGTCTTGGTGGCGATCAGCACGATCGCGGCGATCAGCGCGATGATGCCGATCACGATCCACGTCATGGGGTTGGCCAGCAGCGCCGCTGTGGACGCCCAGATTTCGGCGTTCCAGATGGTCTGTGCGGCCGAGGCGATCGCCGTGTAGGCGGCGTACACCTTCTGCGCGGCCGACACGGCGAGGACGGCGACGGCGACCCCGGCGAGGATCCCGGCGAGCGGCCCGAAGATCGCCTTGTTCTTCATCGCGAACTGGATGAACTTGCCCGCGACCTGGGTGGTCGCCACGGTCGCGGACCGCTGGAACGACTCCAGGGCGGCCTTCGGGTTGTTGCCCAGGGTGTCGGTCATCTTGTCGGTGGCGCCCTTGACCTTGCCGAGGGCCTGCACGGCGTGCGCCGGGTCCAACGACATCAGCGCCTTCTGCATGTCCTCGGACTGGGTTCCGAAGATGGACGCGGCGATGGAGGCCTTCTTGGAGCTGTCCGGGTACTTCCGCAGCGCGTCCAGGGTCTTCTGCAGCGCGGCGGTGGCCTTGGGGCCGCCCTTGGCGACGTCGGCGGCCATCTGCTTGGCGTTCAGGCCGAGCGCCTTGAACCCGGCCGGCGCCGTCGAGGTGATGTCACGGGCCCGGAGGTTGAACTCCTTCAGCGAGTCGGCGACCAGGTCGGCGTCCCGGGCCCCGCCCTTCAGGCCTTGGGAGAGCAGCCCGGTCGCCATCTGCCCGTTCAGGCCGAGCGCCTTGAACTGCACCCCGTACTCGTTGAGGGTGTCCAGGAAGTCGTCGGCCTTGTTGACGCCCTTCTGGAAGCCCTTGGTGACGATGTCCAGGGCCTCGTCGGCGTTCTTCGCCAGGCCGGTCTTCATCATCTGCCCGACCGCGGCGGTGACCCCTTCGAGGTCCTGGCCGAAGGTGTCGCGCAGCGCGATGACCTTCGTGGTCACCCCCTGCAGACCGCCCTCGGCCTTGGAGACGTCCCCGATGTTCTGGTAGACGCCGCGGATGGCGTCGTTGACGTCCTCGGTGGACTCCCCCCACGCGTTCTTGTAGACGTTCGCGCTCACCTTCGCCAGCTTGGCGGCCTCCGCCTGCCCGACGCCCAGCTGGGCGGCCAGCTTGTCGTTGGCGGCCTCCACGTCCATCGCGGACACGAACGAGGCCCCCACGCCCACGCCGAGCGCCGCACCGATCGCGGTGCCGGCCGAGGAGAACTTCTCCTGCAGCGAGCCGAGTTCCTCCGACGCCTGGTCGCGGGCCACCAGGTTGAACACCAGGGAGGTATCCGACGCCACGACAGATCACCCCCCATCCGTCTTCAGTTGTCCAGGTCCTGGCGGGCCTCGTCGATCTGCCGCTCGTAGTCGTCCAGCCAGGCCAGCAGCGCGTCCGTCTCCTCGACCGTGAGGAGCGCCCACTCCCAGGGCCGCACGTGCAGCAGGTTCGCCGCGTTGCCCAGCTGTCTCAGACGGCGATCGGCGGCAGGGCTTTTCCCTCGGACTCTTCGTCGATGGCGGTGGCGATCTCCCGGTTGAGGGCGTCGATCTGCTCGGGGTCGGCGTTGCCGGCCTCGATGATCTGGTCCCGCATCAGCTCGTACTCCTGCTTGGAGTACTCCAGGCGCAGCTCGTCCCAGGAGAAGTCCACGTCCTCGTACTTCAGCACCGGGTGCTCACGCTTGAGCAGCACCCACAGCAGCGCCCGCCGGCACACCGCATTGCCGTTCAGGACGCCCTTGGTGAAGTCGGCGAAGTCCATGCGCGAGCGCCGCTCCAGCGCCTCCCGCTCCGCCGACATCAGCTTCTGCGGCTTGTACGGGAAGCGCTGCGCCTCGCCCCCGTCGGGCTTGTACACCAGATACACGGAAGGGCTCCTCTGTTCAGTTGCGGACCCGGCTGGCGATGCGCTGGGCCATCTCTTCCATCGCGTCGTGGACGGCCTGCTTGTAGATGCCCTCACGGCCAGTGAAGGAGCGGTCGAACCACTTGAGCTTGCCGCGCTGGTGCGCCCACACCTCACGGTTGCCGTAGACGGGGTGGCGCCAGCCGCGCGGGTTGTTGGTGCGCTTGGGCGCGTTGGGGAAGCCGCGGACGTTCTTCGTCTTGAAGGCCTTCACCCGGGCACCCGTCCACCGGCCGCCGAGCTTCACCTCGGGCCGGATCTTCTTCGCGATCGCCGACCGCAGGGCCGGCGCCGGGTGGGAGTGCAGGGAGATCATTCCCATGACGCTGCCCTTGGCCTGCTCCGCCCCCGGCTTGAGGGCCTCGCGCAGGTTCGCGGCGAGTTCCTTGCGCAGTTCCTTGCCGTCGGCCTCCGCCTTCAGCGCACGGGCGAGCTGGTCCAGGCCCTCATGGGTGGCCCGGATCTCGAACGGCGGCCCGCCGGCCATCAGGCGGTCGCGCGGGCCACGGCGCCCGACGTGGGGTAGCTGACGCCGACGGTGGCCTCGTCACCGACGGACCCGCTCACGGGGTTCCAGCCGTTGATCAGGATGCTGCCGGTGTAGGACGGGTTGGAGGTACCCACCGCCGCGTTGTCGGGCCGCACCTCGAAGGTGACCACGGTGCCGAGCAGCGGCCACATGATCGAGTCGAGAGCGGAGGCGGCGAAGTCCTGCAGGAAGTCCAGGGCCAGCTCGCCGGACTTCAGGCCGCCGAGCAGTTCCTTCCAGCCCTCGGACCCGTAGGTCGTGACGTCCTTCTCCTCAACCTTCGTGGTCAGTTCGGCCTTCTTGGCGTAGTCGGACAGGTCGGTGCCGTTGATCGCCACGTACTCGGCGAGCAGAACCATCTTGGCCATGACAAAGCCCCCTTCCAGGGCGTGAGAGACGGCCCCGGCCGGGCCAGATCAGGGAGTAGCCGCGCGGGGGCGGTTACTGGACGCCGAGCGTCGCAGCGAACAGGAACGACGGCGACGTGCCGGTGATGGTCCAGGCGATCCGCCACCAGGCGTCAGTGATCGCGCTGGCGTCGGTGCGCAGGATCTGCCCGCCGCCGGCCGTGGCCGCGGTGAACGTCAGCCGTGTGGTGGGCGAGCCGAAGGTGTTGTCAGCGGAGGACTCCACCCGGGCCGTCAGGCTCGGCGTCGTACCCGAGGCGGACAGCACATGCAGCGCCGCGTACAGCCGCTTCCCGGTCGCCACCGCACCCAGGTTCAGGCCGGTGCCGTTGCCGTCGGCGGTCCGCGCCGTGCCGGGCGGGTGGGCGAACTGGCCGCGCACCAGCGGCCAGGCACTCTTCCCGCCGGACGTCCACGGGGCGACCTCACCCACCTGGTCGCCGAGCTTGTAGTCGCAGCGCAGCATCCGTGTCGCGTAGGCGAGATCACCGACTGAGGCGCCGACGGGGCCGATGGACCAGGCGCCCACCCCGCCCAGCTGCGTCCAGGCCGCATCGTCGACCTTGCCTGCGTCGCCGGCCTCCCACTGGCCCTCGCCCGCGACCTCGGCCGAGGCGAGGCCACCGAGCAGCTCCTTGTAGCCCTCGGAGCCGTAGTTGGTGGTCTCCTTCTCCTCGACCTTCGTGGTCACCTCGACCTTGTTCGAGACGGACGTCAGGTCTGCGCCGCCGGTGAGGAGGCGCACATTGGTCAGCACGATCTTGCTCATCAGTCCGCCTCCTTCTTGGTCTTGACGCGCCGCTGGGCGGCCACGGGCTCGGCGACCCCGGCGGCGACCAGGTGCCGGGCCTCACCGGTGGGAATGTCCTCGGCCTTGCCCTTGTCCGGCCACGGCTGCCCGTTGCGGCGGGCGCCCGGCGGCATCTGCACCAGCATGCGGATCCGCATCAGCTGCTCCCGTCTCCGATGACCTTCACGATCAGTTCGGCGCCCACGAACTGGGCACCCTCGTGCTCGTACCAGCGGTATCCCTGGACCCGCATCACGTGCAGGTCGTGGGCCAGGCCGCCGAGCGCGTACTCGCCGGGCGCACCCCGCGCCGTCTCAATCGCCGCCTTCAACGAGGCGGTCCCGGAGCCGGACAGCATGCCGTCCAGAATTCGCTGAGACGCCCGGTCATCCGAGCGGGACACCAGGACCCGGCAGGTGAACTCCAACTCGTCCAGCGAGCGGCGCATCGCCTTGTCGTAGTCCTGGGTGTACTCGGCGACGAAGAAGTGCGGGGCGACGATCGAGTCCGGCGTGTACCCGGAGCACGTCAGCTTGCCGATGCCGTCGGGCAACACGACCGCGGCGGCCGCGTCCGCGATGGCGTCACGGACAGCAGAGATCTGCACGACGCACCCCCTATCCGAAGCCGGCCAGGATGTACGGCTCGATCAGGTTCCACACGTCCGGGTCCCGGCGGGACAGCCGGACCACACCCCACTCAGCGGACCCCATGACGCCCTCGGGGGAGTCCTTCCGCTTGAACAGCCGCGAGGCCTGGATCAGGCAGGCCTGCGCCACGTCGTCCGGGACAGCCGGCCATCCGAACTTCGCCGTGACCCGGATCCGCGTGAAGGCGGTGCCCCAGATCGTCAGAGGCTGCAACAGACCAGTGACCGGGTATCCGTCGACGATCGCGTTGTCGGGGGTTGTCTCGTAGCGAGTGACGGCTGTGAACGTGCCGCCCCCGGTCGATGCCGACTCCACCGTCATGCCGGTGGTGTCGCCGATGTCGTCGACCAGGAGCACGTCCCCGTCTTCCTCGCGACAGATCCGCTGGTGCAGCCGGTACGTGCGCGCCGTCGGCGCATCGTCCAGCCAGAACCGGCGGCCCGTCGCCCGGTCGATCCCCCGGGACGCTGCGGTGAGCGCCTTGCTCAGCAGCGTGTCGCGGGTGGTGTCGTCCGTCTCGATGCCCATCTGGGCCTTCAGCTCGTCGAGGGTGGCGTACTCCGTGGCCATGTCAGGTGGTCTCTGTCTTCCTGGCCCGGCGCCCCTTGGGCGGGGTCGACCGGGTCGACGGCGCCCCGGATCCGGACCGGCCGTCCGCCGGCGGTGTGGCGCCGCGCAGCCGCAGCTGCTCGTCGACCTGGGCCACGCGGTCGACCAGGCCACGCTGGACCAGGCCCTCACGCTCACGCAGGAGCGCGGCGACCATCGTGTCTTCGCTCATCGGGTTGCTCCAGACTGTGAGAGAAAGCGCGGTGCGGGCCCGCCGGAGTCGGGGCGGGCCCGCACGGATGAGGGATCAGACGCCGGTGAACGTCGGCGTCACCAGGCCGGTGCCAGCGATCTTCCGGGCCTGCGTGTACCGGGCGTGGGTGTACGCGAAGTAGCCGTACACGACCATCAGCACACCGAGGTTGGCGAGCTTCGGCTGCTCCGCCCGGATGTACATCGGGGCGTTCGGGTCTTCCCACAGGTGGCACTCGTTGCGGTCGACGAGATAGATCTCGTCCTCGTCGGTGCCCGAACCGAGGTTCGTCGCGATGTTGTTGTCGACGATGACCGGCGTGCCGTTCGGAAGCGCGCCACGCACACCGCTGCCGTAGGTCGTGCCCAGGTTCGTGCCGGACATCTGCGCGGCGATACCCGGCTGGCTGATGAGCGGCCAGGTGCTGCTCATGGCGTTCTGCATCCAGTACCAGCGCCGCGAGTGCATCACCGCGATGTTCTCCCCGGACGCCATGTCCAGCAGCGCGGACTCGACACCCGCCAGCGCCTCCAGAACCTTCGGGTAGGCCTCGGCGACGGTCGGCGTGGTGTCGGTGTAGGCGACGGACGTGGCCACGGCGCTCAGGCCGTTGGTGGCCTGGTTGATGAGAGTGGAGTCCAGCGTCGTCGAGTACTGGCGGAACAGGTCGTCCAGCACAACCGGCTCCACGCCGGAGCCGCGCTCGATGGCCTGCCGGGACAGGGTCTGCTGCCCCGCGTTGGTCTGCACGTTGATCGTCATCAGCGTGTCGTCGATGTTCGTCTCGTCGACGGCGCTGTTCTCGGTCTGCAGGTCGGTGCTCGTCGACGTGGTGATCCTCGACAGGTTGACCGTCATGCCCTGCGCGGGCAGATCGTGTCCGCGGATGGCGTCCGCGAACGGGCGTCGGGCGGCCGCGGCCGGCGCGTACAGGTCCGTGAGGTACTGCGGCACCACCAGACCGGAGAACGCGCCCGTACCGGCCGCACGCACCAGCTGGTCGCCGCGCTCGGCACGCTCCTCGGCCATGTGCCGGGCGAGCCGGTCACGGGCCTCGTAGTCGCCGAGGAACGCCGCCGCGACGTCCCGCTCGAAGGCGGAGCCGCGCCGGTCCTGGTCGGGCCGGTAGGTGCGCTCCTCGGCGCCCACACGGGCAACCCGGTCGTAGGCCGGGGCGCGGGTGACGGCCGGGACGGTGCGGGCCTGCAGCGCAGCCAGCTCGTCCTCCCGGACCTGCTCCGCCTCCAGCTGCTCCAGGGCCTGCTGGCGGCGGGTCACCTCGGCGTCCGCAGCGTCACGGCGGGCGACCTGTGCGGCGACGGCCTCTTCGGTCAGGTTCTCGTCGGAACGCAGCGCGACCAGCGCGTCCTGCTCCTGCTGTCGGGTGGTGATCGCCGTGTCCAGCGCGGTGCGCGCCTGGGCGATCAGCTCGGCGAGAGTCATCTCGTCGGTCCTCTCTACGTGTGGATTCCAGGCGCCCCGTGTCCAGGTCAGACGGCCGCCCGAGGCATGGCGCCGGGCGGTCTCGTGCGCGTAGAGCGCAGGGCTTCAACTCCCGCCGGACGGCGGGAAGCTTGAGATGCTCAGCGGGCCAGCGCGATCTCCAGGAGCGCGCGGGCCCTGCTGCTCGGTGCGGCCGCGCTCTGGCGCATGCTCGCCCCGGTGTACGGGTTGGCGCCGTAGCCGACGATCGCGACGTCGCCGCGGTGAATGTCGTACCGGTTGATCCGGTACTCGGTGTAGTCCGGGGACCACTGCCCCGACTCGATCCGGAACGCGAACGACATCTCGTCGATCAGCCCCGACCGCAGCTTCGGCGCGATGTAGGCGACGTCGTAGTCGGACGGGTCCAAGGCCGGCGCGCGCACCGACAGGCCTGTGCCGTCCTCGGACAGGAACAGCGTGCCGGTCGTCGTGCGAGCCATGCGCCGCAGCTGATCGTGACCGAGTACGAGGGGCACGTCGAGGTCGGCGCGAGCCAGCGAGTCGGCACCCGCACCCTCGGTGACGATCTCCGTGTACGGGCCGAACATGTCGTACATCTCGTAGGCCTGCTCGTACACCGAGGCATGGCCCTGGAACTCCAGGGTGCTGCCGTCGGCGGCCTCGCGGACCTGCACGCCGGACAACGCCGCGCGCACCATGGCCCGGGACCCGGACGGCTCAGCGCTGCGCCGCTGCGAGGGCCGGTCGCCGCGCTGGCGGACATGCTGGGCGCGCTCCGCCGCAGCGGCGGCGAGCATAAGTGCGGTCATGACGTGGCTCCCGTCGGTGCGGTCGGAGGAGGAGGCGTTGGCACGGAACGCGAGCCGAACAGCCGGTCGAACTCGGCGAGCTGTTCCTCGGTGAACGGCGGCCGGTCTTCGAGCGCGCGGGCCTCGGACGGCGCGAGCGTGCGGGAGTTGATCTGCGAGGCGATCATGCTGGCCCGGGACTGGGGATCCATCCGCAGCAGCGCATCGGTGTTGAGCTTCACGTACCGCGGGTTCGACACCAGCTTCCGGCTGAACGCGTCCTCGCGGCGGCCCACGGCCGGCCCCAGGTTCATGATGAGGAACTGCAGGTTGCGCTGGCTGATGTTGGCGTAGGTGACGCTGCTGCCGGACACGGCCGCGTCGATCAGGTCGCTGGGCACTCCGAAGAACCGGGCGATGTCCCCCATGCCGAACTGGCGGGCCTCGATGAACTGCGCCTGCTGGGCGACGGCCTGGATCGGCTTGTACTCCCAGTCGGCGCCGTGCACGAACACGTCCCCGTTGGAGACAGCCGCCCGAAACGCTTCCTTGGCCCCGCGCGCTGCCTGCTTGTCGATCGTCTTGGCGGTGTTCTTCAGCGTGCCCGAGGGGATGATGCCGGCCCCGAACCAGTCCCGCGCGAACTGCTGCGCGTTCAGGGACTCCTCGATCGTCCACGCCGCATACGCCACCGGGGACAGGCCGAGCGGGAACCCGGCGACGGTGTACTGCTTCTCGTGCCAGACGTCCCACGGGTCGTACTCGACGCCGCAGATCTTGTACTTGCGGATCCGTGGACCGTTCGCCTGAACCGTGACGTCACCCAGTTCCACCAGGTCGATACGCCCGGGCAGGCCACGGCCGTCCGGGCCGATCACCCCCGTGCGTTCCGTGATCAGCCCGAAGCAGTTCCCGGCCCGGTCCAGGTCGAACTCGGTGGAGTACATCCACTCCTTGATGCCGACTTCACCGCCGCCCGGACTGACCAGGACAGGCGGCTTGGGCACCTCCACCTGCAGGCCCTGCACCTTGCGGTACACGTCGATCGGCATCATCGACACCAGGTCCGCACGCAGCCGCAGCGCCCCCCACACCGCGGAATGCCGCAGCGCGGTGTCGTTGGTGACATGCACGCTGTGTCCGCCGAGCCGATCCTCGCGGGCCAGGTTCAGCAGATCCTCGGCCGTGACGATGTTCGCGTCCCGCTTGAAGACGCGCCGCACCTTCGACCAGGTGCCCATACGTGCCTCCCTACGCGAACGAGTCGCCGACGTCGTAGTCCTCTTCGACCTGCGGGCCCCGGATGAGCAGCGCCCAGCGGGCGAAGACAGCCGCGCACAGCGGGCTGATGTCGACCAGAGAGGCCGTGCGGTCCAGCACCCAGGCGTCCCCGTTGCGGCGCGTCCTGGCCCCGTTCACCGCAGCGGTGAGCGGCACCTGGTCGATGTGCGCGACGGTGCCCTGGTTCAGCGCGTCGGCCAGCTGCCCGCACGCCTCCGTGATGTCCCCCGACCGCATCACGGCCAGGTCCCCGCGCTCGGGATGCTCCTTGTCCTTCGGCACGTCGATCCCGGCCGCCGTCAGGTCGTCGATGAGCGACCCAGCCGGCGCCCCCGACGAGGCGATGGCCACCGCGACCGGCTTCCACAGCGTCCGCAGCTTGACCACCGCAGGGACCACCCAGTCGGTGCCCGGGCGGCGGGCGACCACTTCCAGGTGCACCCGGCCGTCCGCCCGCTTGGAGGCCGCAGCGATCGACGCATACGAGCGGTCCTGGGAGACGTCCACGGCGAGCGCCACGCTCTCGGCCACCGGCCGGCTCTTGGCGTCCACCAGGCCCGGCCACTTGGCCTTGGGAACATTCGGATCCGACGGCGGGGTCGGCTTCCGCGTCCGGTTCAGGTAGGCCCGGTCGAACTCGGCCGGGTCCATCTTCTCCAGCTCGGCGGCGATGATCTCCTCGGTCACCGTGTAGCCGAGCGCGGGCAGCGTGGCCCGCCAGGTCGCCGGGTTCGCACGGTCCATGTCCTCAGGCGCGAACCACTCGAAGTACGCCGCCCGCGGCCGGGCCGCTGCCGCATCCTCGGCGAGCGCCGCCCACAGCGCCTCGATCAGCGCGCGGCCGTTCGCCCGCTTCTTGTTCAGCCACACCGACTTGGTGGTGCCGCCGGCCGACGCCCACCACAGCTGTGCCATCGGCCGGGTCAGCATCGCCGGGCTGAACGCCTGCTCCAGGCGGTCGTCCTCGTGGGCGAACGCCTCGTCGATGAAACCCAGGTCGAGCGGCGGCCCGTGGCCCGCCTTCTCCGTGTTCGCGGTGATGCCCATCCGTGAGCGCGTGCGGCCCCACAGGATCGCCTCGTTGCCGTTGGACTTTCGGATGCGGGCCAGCCGCGCGAGGTCCGAGCCGGAGATCTTCTCCCAGAACTCGTCTTCCCACCGCTGGCGGGCCATGCCCCGGGTCTGCGCCGCGTAGACGATGTTCTGCCGCTGCCAGGCCAGCCCCCGGTGCACCTGCGCGCCCAGGCACAACTCCGTCTTGCCCTGCTGCCGGGACACCGACAGCCCGACCTCGCGATGCGCGAACAACCCCGTGTCGGGGTCGATCTCCAGGGCCACGTCGCTGACGTACTTCTGCCAGGGCATCGGCGGTGCCCCGAGCTTGGTCATGACCTTCCACAGCTTCGGCCCGAGCGACGGCCGGCCCGGATGCCGGGGTGTGCCCCAGCGCGGCGGGCAGGTCAGTCCGTACCGCTCCTTGAGGTCCTCGGCGAACTCAGTCGGGGGATCCCAGGTCTCCGAGGTCGTCGTCATCGTCAGCGGCCCGCCCCTCCAGCAGCTGGGCGAGCGTCTGCCTCAGCTCGCGGTTCAACTGGGGCAGCTGGCGTCCGTCCTCCCCGCCGCCTGCGTCGATCTCGCGGGCCAGGGTGAACGCCATCTCGGACAGGGTCGGCTCGACGCCGACCAGGTCGCCGAGTTGTTCGACGTCGTCCCGGACGGCCCGCTCGACGGGCCCCCCGGCCGCCTGGCCGGCGGCGTGCTCGGGCGTGGCCATCGCGCCCCCTCCATGATCGTCCGGCCGAGATCGGGCCGGGGGGAGAAAAATGAAAGCTGGTCGCGGGGTTGAGAAGACGATCTTGGCTAAAAAATCTTGGGAATCTTGATCAGATTTGATCTGATCATTTCAATCCGACCAAGATCGAAAGGCTCTTGACCTGCATGTTTGTGTCATGGTCCGGCGAACCAGTCGACCGAGGTGACCAGCTGCACCACGTCGGCGAGGGGGCGGTTGCCCTTCTCGCTGTTGCACTTGCGGAGGCAGACGGGGCAGCCGGTCACGCCGTGGATGGGTGCGAGGTTGTCCAGGTCGAGGCGGGCGCCGCCCTTGCTGACGGGCTGGATGTGGTCGACGGCGGTGGCTGCACCGTGGCCGCAGACGACGCAGATGTCGGACTCGGCGAGGACGCGGGCGCGGAGCCGGCGGTATTGGTAGGTGGTGAGTTCACGGCGGTTGGTTGCCACGCTCACCCCCGGACATGGTGAGGCCCGGCCTCGCGGGGTGCGGGCCGGGCCGGGTGGTGCTGGGTCAGCGTCGGCGGAACAGGCAGACGAGTCCGATGCGTTCGCCTCCGAGGGTCTTGCTCTCGGCGGCCGCCATGTTGGCGAGCGCCCAGCCTTCTGCCTCTACGGCTTGGATTTGTTCGCCGATCCCGGTCATGGGCGCTGTGGTTGAGCTGGTCTTGTTCGCCTCGATGAACTTGTAGACGAGTACGTGCTGGCCGTTGGCGTATGCCTTCCTTGCCTCGTCTGTGGCCATGTTCGCCTTGGCGTTGTTGATGAACCCCATGGTCCCCCCTTGGAGTGGTGGTGAGGGGCCCAGTGTGTCGCCGTGTGCAGGTGGCGTGTAGGCGTTGTGGCTGGGTTGTGACACGACGAAGCCCCGGCCGGGGGGACCTGGCCGGGGCTTCGCGTGTGTTTGTGGTGCCGCGTGTGGGCACAGTTGTACACCGAGATCGTGACACCGCCCTGAGCTGGGGTCAAGCGGCGTCTCGTGTGGCGCGCTTGAGGGCGAGGGCTTGGACGTCGGCGACGGCGTACCAGGGTTGGCGCGGTGTGCCGCCGGAGCGGGTGAGTTGGCCGCGCCGGACGAGCTGGCGGACGCCGGCCAGGCCGATGCCGAGGACCTGGGCGGTCTGGTGGGCGGTGAGGTGGCCGGGCCGGATGATCTGCGACTCCATGGGCCCAGTGTGGCGTACCGGTGTCGTCTGCAGGGCAGCTCCCGGAGGGCCGTTTCGGGGGCGGAGCGGGGCTCTGCGGCACGGGCCGAAACCTGAAACTGTGCAGGTGGGGGCCGGTATCGGGGGCGAAACCGGTTTCGGATCACGGTGAAACCAGATCCTTGATCCGAAACCGGTTCGGCGGCCTCTACTCGTCGTCCTCGGCGGCCGGGATGTCGGCCTGGCGGAGGCCCTTGGCGCCGCCGCAGCAGTCCCGGATGGTGAGCTGCCGGGTGGAGACCTTGAAGGGCTTCAGCGCGGCGCTGAGCGCCGTGGACGCGGCGGCGGCGTCCATCTCGGTCCACGGCTTGTACAGGTCCGGCCGGTAGGTCGCGAGGGCCTCGACAAGGCGGTGGGAGTGCACCGACTCCACCCCGTCGGGCCAGATGGCGCGCAGGTGGTCGACGACGGTCTCCACGTCCAGTTCCTCGACCTGCTCGCCGACGGACTGGCCGGAGAGGGTGCCGGCAGCGGTGCGCAGGGCGAGTGCGCGCTTGGCGATGTCCTCGGCCTCGGTCTGCTTGATGAACGCGGCGCGCACCGTCATGCCTTCGCGGCCGCGGGCGAGGATGCCGGTTCCCTGCTCGTCGATGCTGATGTCGGTGGCGCGCAGGCCGCGCTCGTAGGCGCTGGTGCCGAGCACGTTGTTGTTGGCCCGCCAGTCCATGACCGCGAGGCACAGGCGGGTGCCCACCGACGAGGAGACCGAGGTGGGCAGGGACGGGGCGTCGGGGTTCTGGGTGAGCAGGATCAGGATGATGCCGTAGGCGCGGGCCTTCTTGATGAGCCGTGTGGCCAGGGCTGCGGCCTCGTCCTTGTAGTCGGCGTGGGTGAACAGCTCCTGCACCTCGTCGATGACGATGACCCGCGGGCCCAGGTTCTGCTCGGGGTACTTCTCTGCGAGGGCGCGGGTGACCTTGCGGCCCTCGGGGACCTCGGAGGCGGGCAGGCCACGGATGAACGCGGCCCTGCGCTGGTACTCGGCGATCCCGGAGCGCATGCCGGTGAGGGCGGCCTCCAGGTCTTCGTCTTCGTCACCTGACACGTACCGGTGGCAGATGGGCTTGACCGCGTCGAGGTCGCCAGAACCCTTGAGTTCGTAGATCCACAGTTCGGCGGTGGGGTCGAGGGCGACTCCGAGGACGATGGCGAGCGCGCAGGAGGTCTTGCCGGAGCCGGGGATGCCGCCGACCAGCAGGTTGGAGTACATGAGGGTGATCTCGATGAGGTTGCCGCGCGGGTCGAAGCCGTAGGGCAGCGGCTGGTAGACGTCGGCCTGGCCCTCGCGCATGAGGGGCCACAGCTTGCGGCCGGCCTTCGCCGGGTCCCGCTGCGCCACCCAGAGCACGAGGCGGCCGGGGTGGGCGGTGCGGTCGCCCTCCGGCCAGACGGTGCTGATGGGCCGTCGCATGGCGGCGGCGAGCGCGGCTCGCTTCTCCAGGACGGCGGTGGCCTCCACGCCCGGGGGCAGGTCGACTTCGGCGCGCCAGCCGGGGCCGTCGCGCATGACCTCGGCGGCGAACTCGACACCGCGGCGGCCCTTCTTGCCCTCGATGCCGATCGCGGCGAGCGCCTCGATCACCTCCGTGGAGTCGAGGCGGCGGAGCACGTTGGTGGCGACGTAGCGGGTGACCAGTGGTTTGCCGTCGCGGGGCTTGCCGCCCAGGCCGAGCAGGGCGGCGGCGGCGATCGCGGCGGTGAGGGTCCAGCCGGGCACCAGGAACGAGGAGACGAGCGTGGTGATGCCGGTGGCGGTGGCCACGGCGATGGAGGCGATGCGGCGCGGTCGGACCCGGCGGGAGTGCTCGCGGGACAGGCTGAGCCAGGCCTCGATGTCGGCGGAGGCGGCGGCCTTGGCCTCCACCGGGCGGGCGTCGGTGTCGGCGACCCACTTGCCCCACCGGATGAGGAGGCGTCCGGCGCCGCGCGGTGCGCGTAGCAGGAGACGGCCGAGGTAGACGGGGGCGCGCAGGGCGTGGAAGCCGAGGGTGTGCGCGTAGTACGAGAGCGTCCAGCGGGTGGCGTCGGCGAACTCGGTGGCGCTGCGCAGGAACGTGGGCACGACGGGCGGGGCTTCGGCGAGGTAGGCCTGTTTGTCGGCGAGCCAGCTGCCGGCGGCCGCGCTCTGCTCGGGCGGGTCGACGGGCCTGGGCTGGGCGTCCTGGACGACGTCGATGATGGTCTCGGTGAGGGTGTCGGCGGCGGCGTCGGCGACTGGGGCCGGGGCGGCCGGCTGGTCTTTGTGGAGCTGGATGACGTTGTTCGTCATGCTGAGGTCCTGTCTCCCTGGCGGGGATGGGTACGGGGCGGCCGACGTCCTGGCCGGTGGACGGCCGCCCCGTGGCGTAGCTACTTGCGGCGGGCCTTCGCGCGGGCGTCCTCGCGGGCCTGCGCCTTCTCACGGATGCGCTCCACCTCCCGCTCAAGCGCCTTGGTGGGCTTGCCCAACTCCTGACGGCGGGCGATCTTGACGCCGAGGGCGACGGTGCGAGCCAGCTCCCGCAGGTTGTGCGGGTCCTTGCTGGTGAGCGCCATGGTCAGTGGCCCTTCTGGAGGTCGCGCCACATGGCGCGGAGGACGAGGGCGAGGATCGCGACGGACACGGCGCCGATGGCGACCGCGACCGCGAACACCGCGGCGACCAGGCCGACGGAGACGACGACTCCGCCGACGACCAGCCACTGCGTCGGGCTGAACTCCCGGCGGACGGGCGCCGGCTGCTGCGGCTGCTGCTGGGTGGCCTGCTGGGCGGCGAGGACGGCGGCCACGATGCGGACGACGTCGGTGTCCGCGGCGGCCTCCCTCGCGGCAGCCTCCGCCTTGGCGAGCGGGCTGGGATCGGTCACCGGGACCACCGCCGGATGCGCGGCAGATGCGGGCGGGCGGCCAGGCCGAGGCCGAACGCGACCAGCAGCGGCTTGCCGAGCAGCGCGGTGGCGAGGGCGGCGGCGAGGGTGAGGAGGGACGGGACGGCGAGCAGCACCCCGAGCAGGGCGCCGAAGAGGAGCCAGCGCATCACGCGTATCCGCCTTCCATCGGCTCGGCCGGCTTCTCCGGCTTGGGCTTCTTCGCGGCCCGGGACAGGGCGGCCCGGATGTAGGGCTCGTCAACGAGGAGCCGTCGGTGAGTGGCGAGATGCTCGGCGATCTCGCGGGCCTTGACGTCGGGGCCGAGGATGGATGCGGCCTCTTCGACGGCTCCCTGCAGGTTGACCGGTTCCAGAGCGCTGACCTGCTGATGCGCGGGCGCATCATCGCGCTTCACGTCGTACAGCGGAGGCTCGGCGCCAAGGACCAGGGCGACCGCGACGGGGTCGACGGGCACGCCGTAGGTGCCGAGCAGGTGGGCAAGTTCGGCCGGGGGCGCATCAGGTCGCGCATCGTGTGCGAGGCGGATGGCGGCGGCCGGGTCCATCGCGGCGAACCGCTCGCGCAGAACCTCGGTGGCGGACGCCGGGCGGGGCCGGTCGGGTGTGGGCTGGGTGACGTCGAGCATCCCGGCGAGAGCCTTGTCCGCACCCTGCCGCAGCCGGGTGCGGGAGACGTCGACCAGGCCCTCGGCGAGCCCGGAGTCGCCGACGCCGACACGACCGATCAGCTTCCACGCCTTCCGAGTCGCGCTCTCCCGGGTTTCTTCGTCGGGGTGGCCGGCGGCGAGCGCCTGCTGATACGCCAGCTGCTGCACGACGTCGGCGTTGCGCCGGTCGGTCTCGGCGTCGCGGCCCGTGCGGTAGACGACAATCCGGCGGGCGATCAGGCCCAGCCCTTCAGCGGCCCCGCTCATGGCGAGCGGGGTGACGGCGTACACCACAGCATCCGTGCGGGTGGCCGCGACGGAGAGGCCGGTGAAGCAGGCGCTGAGCGGGGCCAGCCAGAGTCCGGCGCGGATCACGGCGGGTGCGGCCTGGCCGAGCATGGTCAGCCCGAGCATGGTGAGGGCGAGGATGAGGGTGAGGCCCTCGCCGGCGGCCACGACGCCGGCGGCGGTCGCCTGCCGGTGGAAGGCGGCCATGACGTTGCTGTAGGTACCCCAGGCGCCAAGGCCTCCGACGCCGGCCATGATGACGGCGGCCCCGCCGAGGACGACGCTCTGCCCGCGAGTCAGTTCCCGGGTGCTCACTGGTCGCCGACCCCCTTGTTCTGCTGGGGGAGCGGCTGGGCGGCGAGGTGCTTGGCGAGCTGGCGGGCCTGCGCGGCGGTGGCCGGGTGGCGGAGGCTGGAGCACAGCTGGCAATCACGCGGGTTGTGGGTGGCGGTCACCGGATCACCGCCTTGCGGATGGTTCCGGTAGCGCCGGCCGCGGTGACGCGCACGGTGATGGTGCGGTCCGGGGTGCGGCGGATGATGCCCGCGGCGATGAGACGCCGGGCGGGGCTGACCTGCGCGCATGCGGGCGCGCTAAGGTGCTGCTGGTCCATGACGAGGTCCGATCTCGTTCGTGGGCTAGAGGGTCGGGCGGTGCGCGCGCCTCCTCGGTGTTCCAGCACCGTGGGGAGCTACTGTCCGGCCCTCACTGTCTATTCGGTTGTGTACTTCTTGATCGCCTTCGCTACGGCGGTCCAGCTGAGGTCCAGCTGTTTCGCCACGGCGTAGACGCTGCCGAGTTCGTCGGCCCCTTCCTTCAGGGCGTTCGCTCGTCGTCTGCGGGCCTGTTCCGCCTGGTCGTCGAGCTGTTCCAGCAACTCGTCTTCAGCGCGGATCCGGTCCCGCCAGGGGGATGTCTCCACCTCCGTAAGGATATCGCATAGGGGATTATATGCAACCCCCCATGCGATAGACGCGCTCATGATTCTGCCTTGGTCCGGCGCGTCCGGGTAAACGCCTCATGGATGAGCCGCTGCGCCTCGGCCAGGTGCCGGGCACAGATCTTCAGCTCGGCGTTCGGGTCGACCGCTTCACCGGTGCACCGGTTGCCCCGCCCAGTGAGGACACGGCACGTCACATAGCTGCCCATCACGCGACCTCCTTCGGTTGAAAGTGCTGCAGCCGGATCCAGTCCAGCCCTGTCTCGTAGACGTACTGGCACCACTGGCACTGAACGCGGGTCTGCCCGGGCAGGCGCGAAATCACCGCGCCGCACACCACGCCCTCGCCCGATATGGCGACGCACGTGCCGAGGCGTTGCGGCCGGGGCGCGGGGTCGCCGACGATCGTGCGCGCGTGCTTCTCCAACTCGTGCACCTCGTGAGCCAGGTCGCCGGCGGCCGGGTAGTGGCTAGCGATCCATTCCAGCTCCATGCCGAGCCAGCGACAGTCTGCGGTCAGGCCGCCCGGGGGCGGCGCGCCGTGGCGGGGCCAGCGCTCACGCTGCACGTCCACCCGCCACAGATGCACGACCTCGGCGGCTCGGGCGACGTTCACCGTGTCGACGACGTCCTCATCGAGCGGGGACCGCGGGCCGGCCGCGGCCTTGGTCGCGACGATCTCGCCCCAGCCGGATCGGCGAGGCACCAGGCACTCGCCAACCTCGTCGTACAGGGTGGGCAGGTCGGCCAGCCGCCTGGCGAGCGCGGTGGTGTGGCGCTCGCACAGATAGCGGCCGGACGAGCCCTCGCCGCACAGTTCACAGCCGATCACAGCAGTCCCTCGTCGCGGGCCGCGCGCTCGACGCGGTCGAGGCCATCGCGCAGGTCCAATTCGAAGTCCCGGACGGCCGCCTCTAGTGCCTCGGCGGGATGGTGCGCCTCCCACTTGGCCTGCAGTTGGTGGAGGCGGAGGCTTCCCAGGAAGCGGTCACCCGCTGCGCGCTTGACGGCCGCGGCAGAGGCGACTCGATCACGCCGGGCGTCCTGTCGGGACCACCACATGTGCATGAGGTTCATCAGCATTGCGCCCAGGGTGATGCCGCAGACCAGTATCTGCGCCTCGTTCGTGGTCATGGTCGTCTCCTCGGTTAGAACGGGGGCTCGTCGGAGTGCCCGGCACCCTGTGCGGCGGGCTGCTGCTGGGCGGGCTGGTTGCCCCAGCCGCCGCCCTGCTGCTGGCCGTTGGCCGCGGGCTTCGCGCCGGCCCACGGGTCCTGTGTGGGGCTCTGCCCCACGGAGGCCTGGCCGCTCGCCGCGTTCTTGGTGATCTTCGCCGTGGCCCGGGCGAGGCTCGGCCCGACCTCGTCGACGTCCAGTTCGTAGACCGTGCGCTTGACGCCCTGGCCGTCCTCGTAGGACCGCTGCTTGAGGCGGCCCTGCACGATGACGCGCACGCCGCGGGCGAGGGTCTCGGCGACGTTCTCGGCGGCCTGCCGCCACACCGAGCAGGTGAGGAACAGGCTGTCGCCGTCCTTCCACTGGCTGGTCTGCCTGTCGTAGACGCGCGGGGTGGACGCGATGCGGAACTTGGCGACGGCGGCGCCGGCCGGGGTGTATCGGAGTTCGGGGTCGTCGACCAGGTTGCCGACGACGGTGATGACGGTCTCGCCTGCCATGGCGGGCTCCTTCTGTGGTGTGCTGGGTGGGAGGCCGGGCCCGATATCCGCGGGCCCGGCCGCTGTTGTGCGGATCAGGCCGACTGCGGCTGCGCCGACGCCCACTCCCGGGCCTGGGCGTCGGAGATGCGGGACAGGACAGCGGCCAGGTGGTACACGCTGGCCAGGTCGCGGGTGCTGTTGGAGCTGGCGTTGAGGACGTAGCGCACCGCCCAGTAGGCGGACGTGAGGTCGAAGCCGCCGGGACTCCGCGTGCACGCGCGGTAGGTGCCGCGGTCGAGCTGGCCGAGGTCGCGGCGCAGCTCCTCCATCCGCTTCAGTCCCCGGCGGACTTTGGCCTCCGACGGGGCGTAGGCCTGTAGCACGTCGGCGTTCGGCCGGCTCGGGTCGACGATCCAAGCCTCGTCTCGGATCTGCGTGCGGTAGCTGTCGATGCGGCCGGTGAGGATCGCTCGCATGGTGGGGTAGGCGGCGTTCCACAGGTCGGCGACCTGGGCGGCGGTGGCTTCGTCGATACGGCCGAAGCTGCGAGCGGTGGCTGTGGTGATCACTGGTTCTCCTTCTCGGGATCTGCGCTGCTCTCCTGAGCACGCAGGCGGGCGAGCTTCTGGGCGTGGCGGGCGGCGAGGCCGCGTTGCCGGGCGGCGGCGAGGGCTGCGCGCCGGCGCTTGGTGGCCTCGGCGCGGGCGCGGGCGGCGGCGATCTTTTCGGCGACGACGTCATCGACGTTCACGGGCGGACTCCTCGGGTGAGGACTGGCCGCCGGACTTTCGTCCATTAATTCCATGCGGCCGTACCGGTAAGGGATGCGAGTCGTGGTGCTGTGGCGCACACAGCGTTAGTTATGTAGTTACGGAGAGTAATAATTAGTTGAAAAATGAGCTTTATAGAGACCCTGGAACTAACTCCCAGCCCCTCAGGCCGCTCCCCGGGACATGGAATTAATGGAAGTAACTCGGCTCATGGAGGTCCCAGCGACGTCCGGATGCGCCACATACCGGGGCTTCTGAGGACGTCCGCGCTGGCCTTCCTTGCGCTCCGGGGGGTCGATCTGCCGGAGCCAGCCCGAGCGCACCAGGACGTCGATCGCGTCGTGAACGTCCGCCATCTCGGTGCACCAGCTCTGCCCGCGCACGCCCTTCTCGACATCGTTCGCCGAGAACCGGCCCTCGATCTGCTCGTCTGCGATCTTCCGGCGCAGCCAGTCCAGCACCGCGCGGGCCGGCCCCAACTTCGACTGCCGCTCGGCGGACATGAGGTCGGACACCAGCCGGGCGTGCGCGATCAGGTACGGAACCAGCGATACGGCGTCGTCCATCACGTCCCCGGGGACAGTCAGCGCGGACGGGTCCTCGAAGAGCGTCAGCACGGCGGCCAGGCGCAGGACTTGGCCCGGCAGCTTCTTCGCCCAGCCTTCGATGGAAGCGAGATCGCCGTGCGCCTTGTGCCGCGGTTCGAGGGCCTCCCAGAAAGCGCGGAACGATGTGCGGGCGTGCCCGTCGAGCTCCATCTGCCGGTACTCGGTGTCGTCCCAGATCGCAGTCATCATGGCGGTGACCGCTTCGTGCCAGGCCTGGCGCACGTGGCCGGGGATCGGGTCGGTGTCGTACACGCGGTCGCCGACGCGGCTGACGGGCATGGAGAAGATGAACCGGGCCATGAGGCCACGCGCCTCGAACACGTCGCCGGTCTCGCCCATGCCGGTCAGGAAGCCCGGCTGTACCGCCAGCCCGAGGGACAGATTGGGTCGCTCCAGCAGGAGTGTGCGGCCGCTCTTCCGGTTGACGGCATGGGCTTCGTGGCTCCATGCCTTGAGCACGATCTCGGGGTTGGCGTTCTTGGAGTACCGGCCGCCGACGTTGCCGAGAAACGAGCTCTCGGTGGACAGCACGGCCAGGCGCTCGCCCTGCTCTGCGATGACGTCGGTGGCGGCCTCAGGGGTGGTGTCGTCGGCGATGAGCTGGGTGTACACCTTCGGCTCGCCGAGGGCTTCCAACTCGTCGCGCGCCAGGTCGAGGTCAGTGCGAGCCTTCTTGCGGGCGTCCATGTCCTTGGCCTTGATGACCTTGGACTCGGCGTCGGAGATGATGGACTCGGCGATGCGCCGGTCCTGCTGGTCTCGGGCGACGGCGACCTTGTCCTCGTCGCGGCGCCGCTTCTGCTCGTCATACAAGGGCTTGGCCATGAGACCGAGCGCCGGCGACTTCATCTCGCCGGGCGCGGCGACGGGCATGGTGTACAGCGTGACGGGTTCGACCCAGTCGGGTTTGGGGCTGACGGTGCGACGGCCGCCGATCGCCGTGGATGCGACGGCCATGCCGAGCCAGGCGGGCAGGTCGACGGGCACCTGCAGGCTGTCGGCGACGGCCTGCGCCATGGCGCCGATTCCTCTCAACTTGGATGCGTCCAACGGCGGTGCGGGTGGGGGCTCCAGCGGGATCGGTTCGTCCCAGCCTTCGGTGTCCTCCGGGTGGATGCCGCTGTCCCAGGACGGCGCTTTGACGTCGTCGGCCCAGTTCATGCGCGCGCTCACTGGGCCTCCGGGTCGCCGGGGTAGGGGAGCGGAGCCCCGACCTGGTGGAAGTCGTAGTCCTTGTGACCGGCGGCGAAGTGGTCGGCGGCGTCCTTGCCGGTCTTGGCCTGGACGATGTAGATGGACCGGGCCATGCCGCGCAGGGTGTTCGCCACGTGCAGGGCATGAGCACGGCCGGGCTCGTCGCGGTCCGCGATGATCGTCACGTCCATGCCTTCGAGGTAACGAGCGTGCTCCGCCGTCCACTTCCCGGCGCCGCCCGCGTTGCAGGTGCCGACTAGCCCGTTCTCAACGCAAGCCAGGACGTCTTTCTCGCCCTCGCAGATGAAGACGACACGGTCCTCCAGGCGGGCCTTCATCAGCTCCGGGAGTCGGAACGGCACCATGCCCACGAGCCGGTTGCCGTGTTCGTCGTTCAGGGACCAGCGGCGCCCCGACTTCGCCGTCGGGTCGGGCCGCCACTGGGCGAAGTCCTTGGCGTCGCAACGGGTCACGCCGTGGATGACAGCTCCGTTCTCGTCGCGGTAGACGTACTGGGCGACCCGCTTGTGCCCGTGGCGCTGGCAGGGGATCCAGGTGTCGTCTGCGGGCCGGTCACGAGGGCGTTCGAGGGGCTCGTCGAACAGGTCGGATTCGGTCCAGCCGAGCGCAGTGAGGAAGTCGGCGTTGCCCTGGCACTTGTGGCAGTAGATGGCGACGCCGTTGTTGATGCGGCTGATGGCGACGGTGTCGGGGGCGTCACCGTCGTGGCAGATGCCGCGGGTGCGGAGCTTGCCGCCCTGGTACCGCGTGGGTTCGCCCCTGTCGCGGAGGAAATCCGCGAGCCGGTTGAAGGCGATGGTGTCGGTCACGAACGTGCTCTCTTCTGCGAGCTGGATCAGGTGGTTCGTGGTGCTGGCGGGCGCCGCGGGGGGAAGCACGGCGCCCGCCAGCGGTTCAGGCGGCCTTGCGCTTCGCGGCGGCGACGTCCTCGGCGATGGCGAGGATCTGCGCGCACCAGATGCGGGCCTTGGCCTGCGCGGAGGACGCGGTGGGCTGCTGCTCCAGGTCGTGCTGGATGGAGTCGAGGCACATTTCGCGAAGGGCTTTCTCCTGCTGCCGTCGCATGTACAGCTCGTCGGCGGAGGGCGCGGCCAGGTCGAGGTCGGCCGGGTTGTCGACGGGCCACTGGCCCGGGCGCCGCTCGTTCACTTCGCCTCCTGGCGGTGAGCCGGCCAGCCGGGGCCGGGCGGGATCTCGGGAAGTCCTTGCAGTGCGCGCGGCGTGTGGGCCGAGCACCGGTTGCCGGGCAGGAAGCGGCGCACGCCGTCGACTTCCTTGCAGTAGCGGCTCTCGTCACCAAGCCAGTGGGTGCATTCGGGCCGCGTCTCTTCGGTCACGCCGCCTCCCGAGTCCGGGCCTGGCTGAAGATGCCGCGCAGGGTGGCGATCTGCTCGTCGGAGAGAGGGGGCGCGGCCGACACGATGCGGTCGATACGGGCCCAGTAGGCGGCGTTGCGCGCCGGATCGTCGAATCGAACCGGCCGGGCGGGAGGGCGCGAGTGCCCCATGTCGTCCTCCTTGGACGAGCTAGGCCCCGCGCCTGGCTCCAAGGACAGCACGGATTCCGCGGGGTGTTCCCTGCGCTCGGTGCGGGCCGGGCGGCGGGTGGTGTCCACGAGCTGCACACCACCCGCCGTCACGGTGTTCTCCGGAGCGGCGGTCACGCCTTGCTCCCGATGGCGTTGATGACCGCCGGGTCGTCCGGTCGCATCTCGGCCAGGGCTGCAAACAGCACGTCCATCGCCGTCTTGGGATCGCGGTACTGGACGATGAGCGCGTTCATCTGGTCGATGAACGCCTCGATCACCGCGGAGGACTTGCCGATCTCGCGGACGCCGGTGCGGAACTCTTCCATCACGGCGATGGCCTGCTCGGTCGGAGATTGGGTGGTCATGCGATCACCCCGGGGTGGACGAGCAGCGCGCGGACGGCGGCCAGCCGGTGCGCGGGGTCCTGGCCGGCGGGGACGACGATGACCTTGCGGTCGCGAGTCTCGATGTAGAAGGCGACGAACTTGTCGCGGAGGTTCTCGTCGAGGGTGCTGGTGTCCCACTCCTCGACCTGGAGGCCGTGCTCGGCGACGAGGGCATTGAAGGCGGCCTCGGTGTTGCACGCTTCCTGGACGGCAGGTGTCGACGCTGACACCCCAGCCCCGGTCATAATGGCCATGAGGATCCTTTCGCAGCGGCGCGTGGGGGCGGCCTGGCAGTTGGCCCCGGCGTCGCTGTTTTGCAGTTAGCGCTGGTGAGAGGTGACTCGCGGGGCGTTGGCGTCGAGGTGGCCTGGCAGCTTTTCCTCGGCGCCTTCGCTCTTTTGTCTTGGCTGACAGCCGTCGGGGTCTGGCAGTCCCCCGCCGCGTAGCAGATCCAGGAGTTCCAGGTAGCCCTCCAGGTGGAGGCCGCGCGGTGACCGCTTCCCGTTCTCCCAGTTACTGATCGTCTGTCTTGTGACGCCAAGAGCGTTGGCGACGTCTTCCGTAGAGACGCCGGACAGTTCCCGGATTGCTCGGCAGGACTTCGGCGGTGGTAGCTGGCGTTGCAAGGCAACCTTCCGCAGCAAGGCCTGCCGACCTTGCGCTTCGAGCATGCGCCCTAGGTTTGCACACAGTGGGGAAAGTGTCCACTGTGGCGGGCGATGTCTTGGGTAGTAACGCTCTGACCTGCGCCGACACGGAATCCCCACTGTTGGCGTGCCGTTGACATGCTGTTGCTCATGCGGTTCCATGGCGGCATGGCGAAGAGTCAATGGACGTTCAGGCCCTCGGTCTGGGGGGCACCTGAGAGCGAAAAGGAGCGCGCTGACAGAAACGACCGCGGTGGAGTGCTCTTTGAGGTGCGCACGCCGGAGTCTGACGAGCATGTGGCGATGCTTTCGCTCGACTGGATGAAGCAGCCAGATCGCCTGGGGGCAACCGTTGAATTCTCGCTCCATAGCTGGGCGGAGGATGGTGACATCCACGCCTTCCCGTCCTGGATGGCGAGCGGTCGTCTGGCTCCGCGGCCAGGCGGTGTAGCGATCACACAGTTGGCCGTAACGCCAGATGCACCTTGGTTCCAGGGGGCGTCGCTCGAAGAGGAAAAGGACTATGCTCTGAATTTTGGAGACCCGCCGCCAAAAAACTGGATGCCAGAGGGTGGGGGTATTACATCGGGGCTCCTGCGAAAACTTCCGCTCGGGATCGTTTACGCTGGCGTTCAGGCGTTGGCCCATGGGGCGGATACCTCGCCCGATCTGGAATGGTTCCTGGCCCACATCGCTCAGGACTACCCCGATTGGCGGAAGGCTATTGAGGAAACAGCGGGCGGCTCGCACCGGGGAACGCAACAAGAAAAGGCCAGGTCAGGTCGACCGAAGACCCCTGACGAATTCCTTCGAGAAGTAGCCCTGGCCTACCTTGAACTATCTGGAACTCGTGGAGCGCACGCCTTGCTCGGGAAACGCTTCGATAAATCCGAGAACGCGATTAAGGAAGCAATCCGCGTGGCTCGAAGGGAGGGCTGGCTAGCGCCCGGTCAGGCTGGGCGGCGAGGAGCATATCCCGGACCCAGGCTTCTCGCTGAGCGGGCGACTGAATCTGACGGAGGCAACGATTAACCGCCTCGCTTCCACTCGAACACGATGGCGTCGTAGTCGAAATAGCTGCCGTCGGGCATGCGCCCGGCCCGCGGCGTCTTCAGCGTGACTTCGACCAGGGACCGCAGCGCACTGCGCTTCTGTTCCAGGTCGAACGCCTTCCAGGCGACTCGCACGTCCGGCGCCCCCACCAGGCCGGCCAGCGGATCACGGCTCGCCGCGCGGGCCAGACGCTGGGTGACTCCCTCCAGCTGGGCCTGCGCTGCACTCATGCCTTCCGTGAACGGCGCCAGCTCGATCTGCCCGGCGCCGAACAGTCCGCCGAGGTCCCGCATTCGCGCCCGGATCTGCTCACTCTCTGCCTGCAGCGCGGTCACGTCCACGCCGTCCGGCGCCTGCTCCAGCAGGGTGTTCGCATCGGGCCGTGACAGGCGGTCGACGACCGTGTCCTCGACGTACTGGTCGACGATCTCAGCGCGCCGGCCGCCACCGTGCCCGGTCTGGCACCGGTAGCTGGGATACCTGCGGCCACCGGACTGGGTGACGTACACGAAGTGCGGGCACTCCCCGCGCCCGCAGCGGTACAGCAGCGAGCCCAGCCACTTCGGCGTAGCGCCCGGCGTCGTCCTGCGGGAAGGATCCTTCAGGATCGCGCAGACGGCCCGGAACTTCGCCTCGTCGACGATCGGCTCCCATTTGCCACGGCCGACCTCCTCGCCCCGGTAGACGGCGATCCCGGCATTCCTGGGGCGCACGAGCATGTCTCGCATGTCCTGGTGGGTGATCGGATTTCCTCTGGTCGTGAGCACGCCTTTATCAGCGCACCACCTCACCAGGCCGTGGATCGACCCGCCGGACAGGATCATGTCCGTCCACACCCTGAGGGCCTCCGCCTCCTCGGAGACGGTCCTGTTCATGTCGAGGACGTCGACCTCGGTTTCCTCGCCGGTCTTTCGGTCGACCTTCTTGCGCTTCTCGCCGGTGGGTACGCCCCAGCCGAACGGCCGGATGCCGCCGGTCCACTCGCCGTTGAGGGCCTTCTGCTGGCGGGCGCGGGCGACGCGGGCCCCCTTGTGCTCCGACTCCAGCCGAGCGACGACACCCATGAACCGGGCTTGCGCCCGGCCGGTCGGAGTGACGAGGTCGAGGGCGCCGGCCTGCACGGTGTGCGTGGTCACGCCGCGCTTCTCGCACAGGTTGATGTAGTTCTCCAGCTCCAGCGGAGACCTGTGCAGCCGGTCGGTGTGCCAGACGATGACGGCCGTGGCGGTGCCCTGGTCGAGGTCGGCGAGCATCTGCTGGTAGCCCTTGCGTCTCTTCCCGCTGTATGCGGAGACGTCGTTGTCCACATAGACCTCGACGACGTCCCAGCCGTTTCGTTCGGCGAGGGCCTCGCAGTCCTCGCGCTGGCGGTCGACGCCGAGGCCGGCGCCGGTGCGGTCCTGGCTGATGCGGCAGTAGATGACGGCGCGTGTCCGGGCGCCCGCCGTCGGAGTGCTCTTCATGGCCTGAGTGTGCCTCAGCAGTGGTGTCTCTGTCTCA
Source organism: Streptomyces sp. NPDC047028 (assembly GCF_040644095.1). Taxonomy (NCBI): domain Bacteria; kingdom Bacillati; phylum Actinomycetota; class Actinomycetes; order Kitasatosporales; family Streptomycetaceae; genus Streptomyces; species Streptomyces sp. NPDC047028. The sequence goes on along the minus strand of NZ_JBEYVS010000003.1, from coordinate 138,127 downwards.
GGTTCGGGAAGACGACCCTGCTGAGCGCGTTGCTCGGCCTGGTCGGCCCGGGTGAGCGGATCGTGCTCGCCGAGGACTCGTCCGAACTGAGGCCCGACCATCCGCACGTCGTACGGCTGGAGACCAGACCGGCCAACCAGGAGGGAGCCGGCCTGGTCACCCTGGAGGACCTCGTCCGGCAGGCCCTGCGGATGCGGCCGGACCGGCTGGTCGTGGGCGAGGTCCGCGGCCCCGAGGTGGTGCACCTCCTGGCGGCCCTGAACACGGGTCATGAGGGCGGCTCAGGCACTGTCCACGCCAACGCGGCGGCCGATGTCCCGGCCCGCCTGGAGGCCCTGGGCACGGCCGCCGGACTGGACCGGGCCGCACTTCACAGCCAGCTGGCGGCAGCGCTGTCGGTGGCTGTCCACCTCGTACGGGACCGGTCCGGGCGGCGCCGAATCGCCGAGGTGCACGTGCTGGAGCGGGACGGCTCGGGGCTGGTCCGGACGGTACCGGCCCTGCGCTGGGACGCACGGGCGTTCGCCCGGGAGCGGGGGTGGCCCCGGCTGCGGGAACTGCTCGGGACCGCCGGTTCACCGCTCCCGGACGCCGCGCCCGCGCGGGCCGTGGCCGCCGGACCGGTGAGGGCGGGTGGGTGGAGTGCGAGGAGCGCGGGCGGACCCGGCGTGGAGGACACGCCCGCGCGGGAGGCGGCCGCGGTGGCCGGGACAGTGCGAGGGACGGGGGCTGAGAGGGGTGACGGAAGCGGTGGGTGAGATGTCCTGGGGCGCTGCGGTGGCGTGCGCCGGCGCGGCGGTGTTGTTGCTGGGCGGGCGGCCCTCAGGGGCGCGGCGGGCGGGGCTGCTGTTCGCGGGTGGGGGAGTGGTTCCGACCGGGCCGCCCGCGTGGGAGCAGGCACTCGGCGAACTACGGGGCCTGCGCGGCCGCTTGGGCACCGAGTGGTGGTCCCTCCTCGCCGGGCTGGTGCTCGCGGTGCTGGGCACCTCGCTGATTCCGGTCGTCGCGGGGGCGGCCGGGGTGCCCGTGCTGCGCCGGGTGCGGCTGGCCCGGGAGGCTCGGCTGGTCCGGGAGCGGCGTGCGGACGCGGTGATCGCCTTGTGCGGGGCGCTCGCCGGGGAGGTGCGTGCCGGACGGCAGCCGGGCGAGGCGCTGTTGCGCTCCGCGCGGGAGTCCGGCGGACTCGGGGAAGGGCAGGCGGCTGTCGTGGCGGCGGCGCGGTTCGGCGGCGACGTGCCGGGCGCGCTCGCCGTCGCGGCCGGACCTCCCGGTGCCGAGGGGCTCCTGGGGCTCGCCGCCTGCTGGCGGGTGGCCGTCGACCAGGGAGCCGGGCTCGCGGACGGTCTGGACCGGCTGGACGGCGCCCTGCGCGCCGAGCGGGACCAGCGCGCCGACCTCCGGGCCCAGTTGGCGGGCGCACGGGCGACGGCACTGCTGCTGGCCGCACTGCCCACCTTGGGTGTCCTGCTCGGTTCGGCCATGGGCGCCGACCCGCTGCACGTGCTGCTGCACACCGGCGCCGGGCTGGGCTGCCTGGTGACCGGAGCGGTGTTCGAGGCCGCAGGCGTGTGGTGGGTCGCCCGGATCGTGCGGGGAGCTGAGGCGGTATGAGCGGGGACGTCGTCCACAGGCTGGGGATGACCGTGGCCGTCACGCTGCTTCTGGGCTGGACCGCACGACGGTTCGCGGCGGCCCGGCACCGGCGCCGGGCGCGGCGCCGGCTCGCCGAACTGCTGGCCGCGCGGACGGTGGCGCCCGCGCTGCGGTTCGACACCCGGGGTGCCTGCCGGCGGTGGCTGCCCCTGGCCGGTGCGCTGGGCGGCGCGTGGGTGCTGGTCGGCGGCTTCACCGGGGTCCTGGTGGGTCTGGGCGTCGCGGCGGGGCTGTGGCACTGGCGACGGCGTACCGGAGACAGGGGCCCGGCCGCGGAGGCGGACCGCGTCCTGGCCGCACGCCAACTGCCGCTCGCCGCCGACCTGCTGGCCGCCTGTATCGCGGCCGGCGCCGGCCCGGTCGTCGCTGCTCAGGCTGTTGGAGAGGCGCTCGGTGGACCTGTCGGGACGGAACTGGCCCGCGGAGCGGCCGAGGTACGGCTCGGCGGTGAACCCGCCGACGCGTGGCGGTCGTTGGGGTCGCTGCCGGGCGCCCGGGCCCTGGCGCGGCTCTTGGAGCGCGCCGACGAGTCCGGGCTGCCCGCGGCGGGCCCCGTCGCCCGCCTCGCCTCCGACGCGCGGGCGGAGTGGGCCCGCGGCGCCACGGCCCGAGCACGCCGGGCGTCCGTGCTGGTCTCCGCCCCGGTGGGCCTGTGCTTCCTGCCCGCCTTCATCGCGGTCGGCGTACTGCCCGTAGTGATCGGACTGGCGAGCGGCGTGGTGGGAGGGGGTGGGGGCTGAGGAGGGGGCGGGAACGGGTGGGCCACCGGTACATGACGGACGGAGGTGATCGGGCAGACGGCACGGATCTGATCCACGACGGCAGTGCTCGGACACGGACGTGCTCCCACACGGACGTGCTCGAGACAGCACTCATCAACACATACCAGTGATCAACAGAACTGAACCTGACGGGGGTTGAGATGAAGAAGAAGGCAAGGGACGTTGCGGCACGACTGCGTGGACTGTGGCGCCGGGACACGGGCATGGTGACGTCCGAATACGCGATGGGGATCGTCGCAGCGGTCGGCTTCGCGCTGCTGCTGTACGAGGTCGTCACCAGCGGCCAGGTCAAGGCGGAGTTGCAGTCCATCGTGAAGCGGGCCCTCAGTGCGCGGATGTGAGCGCGGGGCGGACCGGGGCTTCGTGACCGCCGAGGCGGCCATGGCGCTCTGCGTGCTGGTGGCGTTCACCATGGCACTGGTCTGGGCGCTGCTCGTCGTGGCGGCGCAGATCAAGTGCGTGGACGCCGCCCGCGCCGGCGCCCGGGCCGCCGCCCGCCAGGACCCCGCCGGCGCGGTCGTGAAGGTGGCCCGGGAGGCGGCGCCACGCGGGGCGGAGGTGACGGTGCGACGCGAGGGCGACGAGGTCCACGTGACCGTGGTGGCGAAGCCGCCGGTCCTGACGGGGCTGCCCTTCGAGGTGCGGGAGGAGGCCGTGGCGGCGGCGGAGGACGCGGTGGGCGCGCCGGCGGCGGCGCCGCCGCCGGGGAGCCGGTCGAGGGGGCGGGAGCGGTGAGGCGCGGGTATGTCGTTGGTTCTCGGCTCCGGTCCCGCGTGGGCGGGCTGCGCAGCGGGCCCGGAGGCGGGGGCCCCGAGCCGGGCCACCGGCCGGCCGCCGGCGTCCGGGGCATCATCCTCGTCGGACGCCTACGGCGCCGCCTGCCCGGCAGGTGTGCCCGGCGGGCCGACCGTAATGCCGTCGCGGTCCGGGGTGACCGCGCGGCAGCCCTTCGACGCTGGGTGGGTGAGAGGTGCTCCCGGCCGGGGGATCGGGGTTCCGCCACCGTCTGGGGTCTCGGCGCCGTCGCCGTGCTCTGCGTGGTGTTCGGCGCCGTACTCGCCCTCGGGCAGGCCGTCGTGGTCCGGCATCGGGCGGCGTCCGGGTCCGATCTGGCGGCCCTCGCGGCAGCGGACCACTGGGCCGACGGCACCACCGGGGCCTGCGCCCGGGCCGAGCGGGTGGCCACGGCCCAGGGGGTGCGGCTGCTGCTGTGCGCGGTCGAGGGCGAGATCGCGGACGTGACGGCGGCCTCGGGGCGTGGGCCGTTCACGGCGGAGGTACGGGCCAGGGCCGGCCCCGCCGGACCGGTGCCGGAGCCCGCCGGTCCGGTGCCGGAGCCGGTGCCGGGACGGGGGGCCTGAGCGGGGCGCCGCGCGCGAGGCCCGAGGACAGCCGCAGGCCCGGTGAGGGGCCGGGCCCGGGCTGGACACCCCCCGCTACGGCTCCGGCTGCGCAGCCGGTTGCTCGGCCGGCCGCTCGACCGACTGCTCGGCCGGCCGCTCGACCGACTGCTCGGCCGGCCGCTCGTCAGGCTTCTCCTCCGGCGCCCCGCGCAGCAGCACCGTGAGAAGCCGTACGGCGCCCCTCTTGTGCAGCGGATCGTTGCCGTTGCCGCACTTGGGGGACTGGATGCAGGACGGGCAGCCGGCGTCGCACTCGCAGGAGGCGATGGCCTCGCGGGTGGCGGTGAGCCAGGCGCGCGCGGTGTGGAAGGCGCGCTCGGCGAATCCCGCGCCGCCGGGATGGCCGTCGTACACGAAGACCGTCGGCAGCAGGGTGTCCGGGTGGAGCGGGACGGAGACGCCGCCGATGTCCCAGCGGTCGCACGTGGCGAACAGCGGGAGCAGGCCGATGGAGGCGTGTTCGGCGGCGTGCAGGGAGCCGCCGAGGATCTCGGGACTGATCCGCGCCTCGTCGAGCTGGTCCTCGGTGACCGTCCACCACACCGCGCGCGTGCGCAGCGTACGAGGAGGGAGGTCGAGTTTCGTCTCACCCAGTACCTCACCCGTGATCAGCCGTCTGCGGAGGAAGGAGACCACCTGGTTGGTGACCTCGACCGAGCCGAGGCAGAGGCGGCCGGAGCCCCACGGGATCTCGGTGTCCGTGCCCAGGACGGAGATCGCGGTGGTGTCCCGGGCGACCGTCGAGTACGGCGGGTCGGCCTGTTCGACCAGGGCGACCGAGTCCTCCAGGTCGAGGGCGCGCACCAGGTAGGTGCGGCCCTGGTGCAGGTGTACGGCGCCCTCGTGCACCGTGGAGTGCGCGGCGCCCGCGTCGACCGTGCCGAGCAGCCGTCCCGTGCCGGACTCGACGACCTGCACCGGCCGGCCGCCCCCGCCGCGGATGTCGGTCAGGTCGGCGGCCCGCTCGCGGCGCGTCCAGTGCCAGGCCCGGGTGCGGCGGCGGAGCAGCTTCGCGGCCTCCAGCTGCGGCAGCAGCTCCGCGCACGCGGGACCGAAGAGGTCCAGGTCCTCCTCGGTCAGCGGGACCTCCGCGGCGGCGGCGCACAGGTGCGGGGCGAGGACGTAGGGGTTGTCGGGGTCGAGGACCGTGGATTCCACCGGTTGGGCGAACAGGGCCTCGGGATGGTGGACGAGGAAGGTGTCCAGCGGGTCGTCGCGGGCCACCAGCACCGCCAGGGCGCCCTGTCCGGCGCGGCCCGCGCGGCCGGCCTGCTGCCACAGGGAGGCGCGGGTGCCGGGGTAGCCGGCGATGACGACCGCGTCCAGGCCGGAGACGTCGATGCCGAGCTCCAGGGCGGTGGTGGCGGCGAGGCCGAGGAGTTCGCCGGAGTGCAGGGCGCGTTCCAGGGCACGGCGCTCCTCGGGGAGGTAGCCGCCACGGTAGGCGGCGACACGCCGGGACAGCGAGCGGTCCACCTCGGCCAGCCGCTCCTGGGCGATCACCGAGATCAGCTCGGCGCCGCGCCGGGAGCGTACGAACGCGACCGACCGCACGCCCTGCACGGCGAGGTCGGTGAGCAGATCGGCGGTCTCGGCGGTGGCGGTACGCCGTACGGGCGCGCCCTTCTCGCCGTGCAGTTCGGTGAGCGGCGGCTCCCACAGGGCGAAGACCAGCTCTCCACGCGGGGAGGCGTCGTCGGCGACCTCGACCACCGGCAGGCCGGTCAGCCGGCGGGCGGCGACGGCGGGCTCGGCCGCGGTCGCGGAGGCCAGCAGGAAGACCGGTGAGGCGCCGTAGCGGGCGCACAGGCGGCGCAGCCGGCGCAGCACCTGGGCGACGTGCGAGCCGAAGACGCCCCGGTAGGTGTGGCACTCGTCGACGACGACGTACTTGAGGGACTTCAGGAAGGAGGACCAGCGGGCGTGGGATGGCAATATGCCGCGATGCAGCATGTCGGGGTTGGTGAGCACGTAGTTCGCGTACTGGCGGACCCACTCGCGTTCCTCGAACGGTGTGTCGCCGTCGTACACGGCGGCACGGATCCCGGTGCCCAGCGGTTGTGAAAGTTCCTTCACCGACCGGCACTGGTCCGCCGCCAGCGCCTTGGTGGGAGCGAGGTACAGGGCAGTGGCTCCACGGCCGTTCGGCGCCTCGGAACCGCTCAGAAGGGTGGACAGTACGGGTACGAGATAGGCGAGGGACTTGCCGGAGGCGGTGCCGGTCGCGACGACGACCGAATCGCCGTCCAGGGCGTGCTCGGCGGCCAGTGCCTGGTGCGCCCAGGGGTGCTCGATGCCGCAGGCGTGCAGGGCGGCGATCACCTCTGAGCGAATCCGGTCGGGCCAGACGGCATGCCGGCCCGCACGCGGGGGCAAGTGCTCCGTATGAGTGATGCGTGCAGCCCGGCTCGGCCCGGAGGCGAGCCGGTCCAGGACCATGCCCGGAGACGGGCGGGACGCCGGGTCCGCCGGGGGTCGATCAGGTCGGTGATTCTTGGCCATCGGCACCGAGTGTGTCACCGGCGTGACGGACAATGGAGCCAAGGCGTCGTGCACGCCTGCCGGTAAGTGATTGAATGCCATCGCGGCTGGCGTTGCGTCCCGGGGGCCGCAAGTGACGGTGCCCGAGGGACGACCGCTCGATAGCAAGGTGCTGGAGGATCCGTGGACCTGTCCCTGTCGACCCGTACCGTCGGCGATCGTACGGTCGTCGAGGTCGGTGGCGAAATCGACGTATATACCGCGCCCAAGCTGCGCGAGCAGCTGGTCGAGCTGGTGAACGACGGGAATTTCCACCTCGTCGTCGACATGGAGGGCGTGGACTTCCTCGACTCCACCGGGCTCGGCGTGCTGGTCGGCGGCCTGAAGCGGGTGCGTGCCCATGAGGGCTCCCTGCGCCTGGTCTGCAACCAGGAGCGCATTCTGAAGATCTTCCGTATCACCGGCCTCACCAAGGTGTTCCCGATTCACACCTCGGTCGATGAAGCGGTGGCGGCCACCGACTGAGCCGATCCCGGTCACCGGCGACTCCGGGCCGCCGTTCGGCGGTCCGGGGACCGGTGGACCCGTCCCGCGACGGCCCGCACGGGTCCTCGCGTGGCGGCCTCTGCGCGATCTCGGCGGGCCTTCACCCGTGTGGCCTCCTGTGGTCCCGCGGGCTGTGAAGCCGCCCCGCGGGATCTTCCGGGGGCGTTCGAGGGTCTTCCGGGGCCGTCCGGGGTAGAGAAGTTCACACAGGGGGCGTGGGCTGTCATGCGGCCCCGCCCCCGCACCGCACGCCCGTACTTGTGAGGGGGATGCATGGCCACCGTCGAGCTCCGCTTCAGCGCGCTGCCCGAGCACGTCCGGACCGCCCGCCTGGTGGCGGCCGCGGTGGCGCGCAGGGCCGGAGTGGACGAGGCCGTTCTCGACGAGGTCCGCCTCGCCGTGGGCGAGGCCTGCTCCCGAGCCGTGGGGCTGCACCAGAGCAGCGGCGTCATGGCGCCCGTGAAGGTGGCGCTGATCGAGGAGGAGAAACAGTTCTCCATCGAGGTCGGCGACGAGGCCCCGCACGTGACCCCCACCGCACGGGTGGCCGGCGGCGCCTCCGCCGACGCAGACGTGGAGGCCGAGGAGGACGAGATGGGGCTCGCGGTCATCAGCGGCCTCGTCGACGACGTGGAGGTCAGCACCGGCGAGGACGGCGGGCTGATCCGCATGACCTGGCCGACCACCCCGCCGCCCGTCGCCCTGGTCTGACGCTCCCGGGCGCCCCCCGCCCCCTCCATCAGGGCGCCCCCTGCCGGGGTCCTGCCCCGTCCGGGCCGTCGCTGTCCGCGGGCCGGTGGTGGTTGCTCGCGCGGTTCCCCGCGCTCCCGTCGGGGTCCTGCCCGGTGCGGGCCGTGGCTTTCCGCGGGCCGGTGGTGGTTGCTCGCGCGGTTCCCCGCGCTCCCGTCGGGGTCCTGCCCGGTGCGGGCCGTGGCTTTCCGCGGGCCGGTGGTGGTTGCTCGCGCAGTTCCCCGCGCCCCTTCGGGGCGTCGGTCCAGGGCGCCCCGGCCGTCCGCAGTCCGTCGCCGGCCCTGGCCGGCTGTCCGTCCGAGCCGTCGCGCTCGCCGAACCACCGCGCCCAGCGCATCATTGAAGGGCCCTGCTGAGCAGGGCCCTTCCTGTTGTTCCCCCAGCCCCTCAGAATTCGTGAAGAAATTCACGATCAATACCCCGATAATTTGATCAAGCATCAATGTGGCCGTCAATGCCTTTGAGGCGTTACCTCTTTCGGGTTCCATGGCGCGATCTCGATCATTTGCTGAAGAGCGGGTGAAGGCTAATTCCGTTTACCGCGCCCTGTTTAGATCACGTCGGGGTACCTAGAATCCGTCCACATCTTGAGCTCAGCCCAAGCGTCAAGGAGGACGAATGGCGGGGCTTTCTTCCCCTCAGCAGTTGGGTCACCCCACATCCCTCGCAGCCGCGGTCCTGACCGACGACAACCGGATCATCGTGGCGGTCATCGCGGCCGTCGCCCTGGCCGCACTCGTGGTCGCGGGCATCCTGGTACGCCAGGTCCTGGCAGCGGACGAGGGCACCGACAGCATGAAACAGATCGCCGAGGCGGTCCAGGAGGGCGCCAAGGCGTATCTCGCCCGGCAGCTGCGCACGCTCGGCGTATTCGCCGTCGTGGTGTTCTTCCTGCTCATGCTGCTGCCCGCGGACGACTGGAATCAGCGTGCCGGCCGGTCGGTGTTCTTCCTGATCGGAGCCGGTTTCTCGGCGGCCACCGGTTATATCGGCATGTGGCTCGCCGTGCGCAGCAACGTGCGCGTCGCCGCGGCGGCCCGCGAAGCCACTCCGGCCGAAGGAGAACCGGAAAAGGATCTCACCACCGTTTCGCACACCGCGATGAAGATCGCATTTCGTACGGGCGGCGTCGTCGGCATGTTCACCGTGGGACTCGGCCTGCTGGGCGCCTCCTGCGTGGTGCTGGTGTACGCGGCCGACGCGCCGAAGGTGCTCGAAGGCTTCGGCCTCGGCGCCGCCCTCATCGCGATGTTCATGCGTGTCGGCGGCGGCATCTTCACCAAGGCCGCCGACGTCGGCGCCGACCTGGTCGGAAAGGTCGAGCAGGGCATTCCGGAGGACGACCCGCGCAATGCCGCGACCATCGCCGACAACGTGGGCGACAACGTCGGCGACTGCGCGGGCATGGCGGCCGACCTGTTCGAGTCGTACGCCGTCACCCTGGTGGCCGCACTGATCCTCGGCAAGGTGGCGTTCGGCGACTCCGGGCTCGCCTTCCCGCTGCTCGTGCCCGCCATCGGCGTGATCACCGCCATGATCGGCATCTTCGCGGTCGCCCCGCGGCGCGCCGACCGCAGCGGCATGACCGCGATCAACCGCGGCTTCTTCATCTCCGCGGGGATCTCCCTCGTGCTGGTCGCGGTGGCGGTCTTCGTCTACCTGCCCGCGAAGTACTCCGACCTCGACGGCGTCACCGACGCGGCGATCCGGGGCAAGGACGGCGACCCGCGGATCCTCGCCCTGGTCGCGGTGGCCATCGGCATCCTGCTCGCCGCCGTCATCCAGCAGCTGACCGGCTACTTCACCGAGACCAACCGCCGCCCCGTCAGGGACATCGGCAAGACGTCCCTGACGGGCCCGGCCACGGTCGTCCTGTCCGGCATCTCGGTGGGCCTGGAGTCGGCGGTCTACACGGCGCTGCTGATCGCCCTGTCCGTGTACGGCGCGTTCCTGCTCGGCGGTACGTCGATCATGCTCGCCCTGTTCGCGGTGGCGCTGGCCGGCACCGGCCTGCTCACCACGGTCGGCGTGATCGTCGCCATGGACACCTTCGGGCCGGTCTCCGACAACGCGCAGGGCATCGCCGAGATGTCCGGTGACGTCGAGGGCGCCGGCGCGCAGGTGCTCACCAACCTGGACGCGGTCGGCAACACCACCAAGGCCATCACCAAGGGCATCGCCATCGCCACCGCCGTACTCGCCGCGTCGGCGCTGTTCGGGTCGTTCCGTGACGCGATCACCACCAACGTGCAGGACGTCGGGGAGAAACTCACCGGGCCGGGCGCGCCGCTGAGTCTGTCGCTGGACATCTCGCAGCCCAGCAACCTCGTCGGCCTCATCGCGGGCGCCGCGGTCGTCTTCCTCTTCTCCGGACTCGCCATCAGCGCCGTGTCCCGGTCGGCGGGTTCGGTGGTGTTCGAGGTGCGGCGGCAGTTCCGCGAGAAGCCCGGGATCATGGACTTCAGCGAGAAGCCGGAGTACGGCAAGGTCGTCGACATCTGCACCAAGGACGCCCTGCGGGAGCTGACCACGCCCGGTCTGCTCGCCGTCATGGCGCCGATCTTCATCGGGTTCACGCTCGGGGTGGGTGCCCTCGGCTCCTACCTGGCGGGCGCGATCGGCGCGGGCACGCTCATGGCGGTGTTCCTCGCCAACTCCGGCGGTGCGTGGGACAACGCCAAGAAACTCGTGGAGGACGGCCACCACGGCGGCAAGGGCAGCGAGGCCCACGCCGCGACGGTGATCGGCGACACGGTCGGCGACCCGTTCAAGGACACCGCGGGACCGGCGATCAACCCGCTGCTGAAGGTCATGAACCTGGTGTCGCTGCTCATCGCACCCGCGGTGATCAAGTTCTCCTACGGCGACGACAAGAACATCGGTGTGCGGATCATGATCGCGATCCTCTCGTTCCTGGTGATCGCCGGCTCGGTGTACGTCTCCAAGCGGCGCGGCGTCTCCGTCGGCGACGACGAGAGCGCTGAACGAGTCGCCAACTCGGCGGATCCGGCGGTGGTTTCGTAGGCGGTTCCGAGGAGCCCTTCGAGGACCCTTCAGGTTTCCCCGAGGAGTCCTGCTCAACGGGCGGGCGGGCGGCGCGTACTGACGTGCCGCCCGCCCGTTCCTGTGCCCGCCCGCCGCCCCCGGCCGTGCCCATGGTGAGCCTTCTCTCCTACGGCGCAAATCGTCTCACAAGCCTATTTATGGGGCGTTCGGCGTGTGGGTGGTGCCGGTATGCCGGTAGATTCCGGGGGCCGAGAGCCATGGAAGGGACCGATCCGGTGAACAAGAAGCTCGCGGCCGCACTGTCCGGCGGTGCGGTACTGGTAGCGGCGTTGTCGGGATGCAGCACCAAGGACAGCGGCCCCGACCCCAAGCTGGTCGCCTGGGCGAAGACGGTGTGCGACGCGGTTCCGGCGCAGGACGCGAAGATCCGGTCGGCGAACGCGTCGATCGCCTCGATCGCGACGGACAGCAACCTGCCGCCGAAGGACGCCCAGAAGACCTACTCGAAGGCCTTCCAGGACATGTCCGACGGCTACAAGGCGCTCGCCGCCGCCCTCGACAAGGCCGGAGCGCCCCCCGGCGTGGACGACGCCGCCAAGCGCCAGAAGGACGCCGCACAGACCTTCACCGGCCTCTCCACGTCGTACGCCGACCTGAAGAAGCAGGTCGACGGGCTCGACACCAAGGACCAGGGCAAGTTCGCCGCGGGCCTCAAGGAGGTCGCCGCCAGCCAGACGAAGCAGGTCGGCAAGCAGAGCGACACCGGCACCAAGACGCTGGAGCGGCTGGAGCAGGGCGACGTGAAGGCGGCCATGGCCGAGCAGCCGAGCTGCAAGGTCGCGGCGTCCGCGACGGCGTCCGGCGCGGCGGCCCCGAGCGCGTCGACGAAGGGCTGACGACCGGTCCGCCTTACACCGGGAGTGCGAGGGGCCGGCGCTGCTTCCTCGCGCTCCCCGTCCCTCTCGGCGCACCGGTGTCCTGCGACCGAGGGCCCGGGCGGGCCGTGCTGTGGCCGACCCGGGATGCCCTCGCGGGACACAATGGGGGCGTGACTGACTCCGGCCTCGCCCCTCTGCCCGACTCCGACCGTCCCGACGTCACCGCCCGGTTGCGGGACGCGCTGCTCGCTGCGTCCTTCACCGCCGACGGGCTGCTCGACCTGCTCGGCGCCCCCGCGTACGCGGCGCTGGCCCGCAGCGAGATCGTGCCCGCCCTCAGGGTGACCCGGGGCGACACCCCGCTGGAGACGCTCGTACGGCTCTTCCTGTTGCAGCAACCGGTGCCCCACGCGCGCGTGGCGGCCGTTCTGCCGGTCGAGGAGGCCCTGGAGGCCGGGTGGCTCACGCGCGTGGGCGGTGACGAGATCGCCGCGACCGTGGACGTACGGCCGTACGGCGGGCTCGACGGCGAGGACTGGTTCATCGTGTCCGACCTAGGCTGCGCGGTCGGTGGCGCCGGCGGTATCGGACAGCGCGCGGAAGGGGTCGTCCTGGGCGTCGGAGGCGCCTCCACCACCCTCGCCGGGATCACCGTCCGCACGCCCGTCGCCGCGGCGCTCGACCTCGGCACCGGCTCCGGCATCCAGGCCCTGCACGCCGCCCAGCACGCCACGCGCGTGACGGCGACCGACGTCAACCCGCGGGCACTGCACTTCACCGCGCTCACCCTCGCCCTCTCCGGCGCACCGGCCGCCGATCTGCGCGAGGGTTCGCTCTTCGAGCCCGTCCGGGACGACGAGACGTTCGACCTGATCGTGTCCAACCCGCCCTTCGTGATCTCCCCGGGCACCCGGCTGACGTACCGGGACGGCGGGATGGGCGGGGACGATCTGTGCCGCTCGCTCGTTCAGCAGGCGGGGGAACGGCTCAACGAGGGCGGGTTCGCGCAGTTCCTCGCCAACTGGCAGCACGTGGCAGGGGAGGACTGGCAGGACAGGATCAGGTCATGGGTGCCGCGCGGCTGCGATGCCTGGATCGTGCAGCGCGAGGTGCAGGACGTCACGCAGTACGCCGAGTTGTGGCTCCGGGACGCAGGTGACCACCGCGCCGGTCCGGCGGAGTACCAGGCCCGGTACGACGCGTGGCTCGACGAGTTCGAGGGGCGCAAGGTCAAGGCCGTGGGCTTCGGCTGGATCACCTTGCGCAAGACTGGTGCCGCCGAGCCGTCCGTCGTCGTGGAGGAGTGGCCGCACCCGGTCGAGCAGCCCCTCGGGGAGACGATCCGGGCGCACTTCGACCGCGTCGACCACCTGCGCGAGCACGACGACGCCGCGCTCCTGGAGGGCCGCTTCAGGCTCGCCGCCGAGGTCGTCCAGGAGCAGGTCGGGCTGCCCGGCGCCGAGGACCCGGAGCACGTGGTGCTGCGCCAGCACCGCGGCATGCGCCGGGCCACGAAGGTGGACACCGTCGGCGCCGGCTTCGCGGGCGTGTGCGACGGCACGCTGAGCGCGGGCCGCATCCTGGACGCCATCGCCCAGCTCGTCGGCGAGGACCCGGTGCTGCTGCGCGACCGCACGCCCGCGCAGATCCGGCTGCTCGTGGAACAGGGCTTCCTGGAGCCCCTGGCCTGACGACGGCGCCCCGCGCGGCCGTACGCCGGATGCGCGGGGCGTCGTACCGCGTGCTCTGCGGGGCGTCGTACCGCGTGCTCTGCGGGGCGTCGTACCGCGTGCTCTGCCGGGCGTCGTAGCGCACCCGTGGCAGGGCGTCGTGCGGACGGGACATGCCGGGGGCACGGGCCGCCGGCACCTCCCAGCGGAAAAAGGCCGGAAAAAGACCAGAAAAACACGGCTGGGCGGGCGCACCGACTTCGGATCGACCGCGTGTTCGACTGCGACGTGCCCTCCCGTTCACCCGGCCGTCGCCCGCCCGTCTCCCGCGCGTGCCACCCTCCCCGCCCTGGGCACACCGGGACGACGGGGGAAAGGGCAAACGCCATGGAGAGCGAGTCGGCGATCTTCGGAGGAGGGGCGTTCTGCCTGTTCGGGGCTGCCGTGACCCTGTGGACAACGGTGCGGCTGTGGCGGCACGAACCCGTGGCCCTCGGTGTGAACCGGATCGCATCGGCCACCCTCGCGAGCGCCGCCGGAATCGCCTCGCTCGGCCTCGGCGCATACTGCCTGACCCGCCTCTGACGTCGGAGGGTGCCGTTTTCGCGGAAGTGCCGCGAGAGTAAGGGGAGCGTCACCCTCCGGACAGGGGCCGCGGACTGCCGGGTGGTCCGGGCGGCAGGAATGGCGGTAGTCGGGTTACCGTTCGAGTGGCCGTTGTGGGCTTTTCCCGTTTGACACGGGGGCGGGATGTACCGTCACACTCCGCAGCGTCACACGAGCCACCATGCACGCCGCGCCCCCGGGACCATGCCTGGGGAGGCCCCCAGCGTCGACCGGAGAGAAGAGCGAAGTTGTCCCCGACCAGCGAGACCGCACACGGCGGCCGCCGACTCGTCATCGTCGAGTCGCCTGCCAAGGCGAAGACGATCAAGGGCTACCTCGGCCCCGGCTACGTCGTCGAAGCGAGCGTCGGGCACATCCGTGACCTTCCCAACGGCGCCGCCGAGGTTCCCGAGAAGTACACCGGTGAGGTCCGCCGCCTCGGTGTGGACGTCGAGCACGACTTCCAGCCGATCTACGTGGTCAACGCCGACAAGAAGGCCCAGGTCAAGAAGCTCAAGGACCTGCTGAAGGACTCCGACGAGCTGTTCCTCGCCACCGATGAGGACCGGGAGGGCGAGGCGATCGCCTGGCATCTCCAGGAGGTCCTCAAGCCGAAGATCCCCGTCAAGCGGATGGTCTTCCACGAGATCACCAAGGACGCGATCCGCGAGGCCGTGGCCAACCCGCGCCAGCTCAACCAGAAGCTGGTCGACGCCCAGGAGACCCGCCGCATCCTCGACCGCCTCTACGGCTACGAGGTCTCGCCGGTGCTGTGGAAGAAGGTCATGCCGCGGCTGTCCGCCGGGCGTGTCCAGTCGGTCGCCACGCGGCTCGTGGTGGAGCGGGAACGCGAGCGCATCGCTTTCCGTTCTGCTGAGTACTGGGACCTGACGGGCACCTTCGCGACCGGCCGAGCGGGGGACCCGAGCGACCCGTCGTCGCTGATCGCCCGCCTGCAGACCGTCGACGGCAGGCGGGTCGCGCAGGGCCGCGACTTCGACTCCCTGGGACAACTCAAGAGCGCGAACACCCTCCACCTCGACGAGGCGAACGCCCGCGCCCTCGCCGCCGCCCTGGAGAACACCCGCTTCTCCGTTCGGTCCGTCGAGTCCAAGCCGTACCGCCGCTCGCCGTACGCCCCGTTCCGTACGACGACGCTGCAGCAGGAGGCCAGCCGCAAGCTCGGTTTCGGCGCGAAGGCCACCATGCAGGTCGCGCAGAAGCTGTACGAGAACGGCTACATCACGTACATGCGTACGGACTCCACGACGCTGAGCGAGACCGCCGTCACCGCGGCCCGCGCCCAGGTCACGCATCTGTACGGCGCCGACTACCTGCCGCCGCAGCCGCGGACGTACGCCGGGAAGGTCAAGAACGCCCAGGAGGCGCACGAGGCGATCCGCCCCTCGGGCGACCGCTTCCGCACGCCCGCCGAGACCGGACTGACCGGCGACCAGTTCAAGCTCTACGAGCTGATCTGGAAGCGGACCGTCGCCTCCCAGATGAAGGACGCGACCGGCAACAGCGTGACCGTGAAGATCGCCGGTGCCGCCGCCGACGGCCGGGACGTCGAGTTCAGCGCCTCCGGCAAGACGATCACCTTCCACGGCTTCCTCAAGGCCTACGTCGAGGGCGCCGACGACCCGAACGCCGAGCTGGACGACCGCGAGCGCCGGCTGCCCCAGGTCGCCGAGGGCGACGCGCTGTCCGCCGAGGAGATCACGGTCGACGGCCACGCCACCAAGCCCCCGGCCCGCTACACCGAGGCCTCCCTGGTCAAGGAACTGGAAGAGCGCGAGATCGGCCGCCCGTCGACGTACGCGTCGATCATCGGCACGATCCTCGACCGCGGCTACGTCTTCAAGAAGGGCACCGCACTCGTCCCGTCCTTCCTGTCCTTCGCCGTCGTCAACCTCCTGGAGAAGCACTTCGGGCGACTCGTCGACTACGACTTCACCGCCCGCATGGAGGACGACCTCGACCGCATCGCCCGCGGCGAGGCCAAGGCCGTGCCGTGGCTGAAGCGCTTCTACTTCGGCGAGGGCACGATGGCGGGCCCCGCCGCCGACGCCGGCAACGGCGACGGTGACCACCTCGGCGGCCTCAAGGAACTCGTGACCGACCTGGGCGCGATCGACGCGCGCGAGGTGTCCTCGTTCCCCGTCGGCAACGACATCGTCCTGCGGGTCGGCCGCTACGGCCCCTACATCGAGCGGGGCGAGAAGGACTCCGAGGGCCACCAGCGGGCGGACATCCCCGAGGACCTCGCCCCGGACGAGTTGTCCGTCGAGCTGGCCGAGGAACTCCTGGCCAAGCCCAGCGGCGACTTCGAGCTGGGCACCGACCCGGCGACCGGCCACCAGATCGTCGCCAAGGACGGCCGCTACGGCCCCTACGTCACCGAGGTGCTGCCCGAGGGCACCCCGAAGACCGGCAAGAACGCCGTCAAGCCGCGCACGGCCTCGCTGTTCAAGTCCATGTCCCTGGACACGGTCACCCTGGACGACGCGCTGAAGCTGATGTCGCTGCCGCGCGTCGTCGGCGCCGACGCCGAGGGCGTGGAGATCACCGCGCAGAACGGCCGCTACGGCCCGTACCTGAAGAAGGGCACGGACTCGCGTTCGCTCCAGGCGGAGGAGCAGCTCTTCTCGATCACGCTGGAAGAGGCGCTGGCGATCTACGCCCAGCCCAAGCAGCGCGGCCGCGCGGCAGCCAAGCCGCCGCTGAAGGAGCTGGGCGAGGACCCGGTCTCCGGCAAGCCGGTCGTGGTCAAGGACGGCCGCTTCGGGCCGTACGTCACCGACGGGGAGACCAACGCGACCCTGCGCTCCGGCGACAGCGTGGAGGAGATCACCGCCGAGCGCGGCTTCGAACTGCTCGCGGAGAAGCGGGCGAAGGGGCCCGCCAAGAAGACGGCGAAGAAGGCCGCCGCGAAGAAGGCCCCGGCGAAGAAGGCGGCCGCCAAGAAGACTGCGGCGAAGAAGACGACCGCCAAGAAGACGGCGACCGCCGCGAAGAAGACGACCACGAAGAAGGCGGCTGCCAAGACGACGGCCTCCTCCACTGAGGACTGACACCCCGTCCGCCGCCCGGCAGCCGTACCGGTCCCGCGGGAGACGTTCCGTCCCTCGTGGCCGGACCGGCCGCCGGCTCCGACGGATCGTCACCGCCGCGTCGCGAAACGAACGCCCCGGCATCGCTTTGGTGTCGGGGCGGTCGCGCATCCGGACGGCCGAGGTGTGGTGTCAGTGGCTGCGGATAGGCTGAACGCATGACGCGAGCCGAGCAGCCAACGGCCCCCAGCCCAGCACCGGACGACGCCCTCGTCGCGGACTCCCGCGAGCGTGCCGTCCGTTCCCTGCTGCGCCGACCGGAGCTGCGGCGCCTGTGGAGCGCCCAGCTCGTGAGCGGTGTCGGCGACACCCTCGCGGTCCTGGTGCTGGTCGTCCTCGCCCTCCAGGCAGCCATCACGGAGGGCTCCTTCGGCGGTGGATACCGCGGCGTCGCGTTCGCGGTGGCGACCGTCTTCGCGGCCCGCATCCTCGCCACGCTGCTCTTCGGGGCCGTCCTCCTCGGCCCGCTCAGCGCGCTGACCGACAAGGAAGGCCCGCTCGACCGCCGCTGGACCATGGTCGGCGCCGACGGTCTGCGTGCCGTACTGCTGATCATCGCGCCCCTCTGGATCGACTGGACGCCGCAGAACGCGCTGGCGTATCTGCTCGTCACCGCCTTCGTCACCGGAGTCGCCGAGCGCCTGTGGACGGTGTGCCGGGAGAGCGCGGCCCCCGCGCTGCTGCCCGCCCCGCCCCCGGAGGGAGCGACCGTACGGCCGCTGCCGGACCACATGGGCGCCCTGCGCCGCCTGGCGCTGCGCACCACGTTCCTGGCGATCCCGCTCGCGGCCGCCGCGCTCGTCGTCGCCGCGCTCTTCAACAACCTGCTCGGGACCGGTGTCGACTGGTTCGACCAGCACCAGGCGGCCCTCGGGTCGTACGTGGCGGCCGGTCTGTTCGCCGCCTCCCTGTCGGTGCTGACCGCCCTGGAGCTGCCCGGCATCCGCACCCCGCGCGCGCGGTCCCCGCTGGAGGGCCTGCGCCGCCCGCGCACCGGCGCCGGTGTGGACAAGGGCCGTACGGGCGCCATCCCGCTGCTCGTCCCGGCCTGCGCCGCCGTCGCGGGGGCCATCTCCGCCGCCGTCTCCGTGTGCGTGCTGCACGCCAAGGACCTGGGTGGCGGCCCGGTCCTGTACGGCCTGCTGGTCCTCGCGCTGACCGGCGGCGTCGCCGTCGGCATCCGTAGGGCGCCCTCGATGCTGCCCTCGCTCTCGCGCCGCCGGCTGCTGGCCCTGGCGATCGCCTTCACCGGTGTCGCCCTGCTGGCCGCGGGCCTCGTCCCCGACGTCACCACGGTCCTGCTGATCGTCGCGCTGGCCGGCATCGGCGCGGGCGTGGCCGCCAACACCGGGCACACCCTGCTCGACCAGGAGACCGAGGACCACCGCAGGGCGCGCACCACCGAGCACCTGCACGCGGTGGTCCGCGTCTTCATAGCGCTCGGCGTCCTCATCGCGCCCCTGGTCGCCGCCCTCATCGGCCCGCACCGCCTGGAGAACGGCAAATTCGTCTTCGCGCACGGCGGAGCCGCGTTCACCCTGATGCTGGTCGGCGCGCTGTTGCTGCCGGTCGCCGCGCTGGTCCTCGCCAAGGTCGACGACCGCTCCGGAGTCCCGCTGCGGCACGACCTCAGGGACGCGCTGCTCGGCGGCGACGACCCCGTCCAGGCCCCCGCGTCGAACGGTTTCTTCATCGCCCTGGAGGGCGGTGACGGCGCCGGCAAGTCCACCCAGGCCGAAGCCCTCGCCGAGTGGATCCGGGCCAAGGGCCACGAGGTCGTCCTCACCCGGGAGCCGGGCGCCACCCCGGTCGGCAAGCGGCTGCGCTCGATCCTGCTGGACGTGTCCTCCGCCGGCCTGTCCCACCGCGCGGAGGCCCTGCTCTACGCCGCCGACCGGGCCGAGCACGTCGACACCGTCGTCCGGCCCGCCCTGGAGCGCGGCGCGGTCGTCATCTCGGATCGGTACATCGACTCCTCCGTCGCCTACCAGGGCGCCGGCCGCGACCTTTCCCCGACGGAGATCGCCCGGATCAACCGCTGGGCGACCGACGGGCTCGTCCCCCACCTCACCGTCCTGCTGGACGTCGCGCCGGAGGCCGCCCGCGAGCGGTTCACCGAGGCGCCGGACCGGCTGGAGTCGGAGCCGGCCGAGTTCCACGCGCGCGTGCGGGCCGGTTTCCTCACGCTCGCCGCGTCCGACCCCGGCCGCTACCTGGTCGTGGACGCCGCGCAGGAACCCGAAGCCGTCACCACGGTGATCCGGCACCGGCTCGACACCGTCCTGCCGCTCTCCGAGGCCGAGATCAAGGCCCAGGAGGAGGCGCGCAAGCGGGCCGAGGAAGAGGCCCGCCGCAAGGCCGAGGAAGAGGCCGCCCGCAAGGCCGAGGAGGAGCGCCTGGAGCGCGAGCGCCAGGAGCAGCTCGCCAAGCTGCGCGCCGAGGAGGAGGAGCGCAAGCGCCGCGAACTGGAGGAGGCGCAGCGCCGGGAGGCCGAGCGGCAGGCGGAGGAGGCCCGGCAGCGGGCCGAGGAAGCGCGCCGCCGCGCCGAGGAGGAGCAGCAGCGGCTCCTCGCCGAGGAGAAGGCCCGCGCCGAGGAGGAGGCCCGCCGCAAGGCCGAGGAGGAACGGCGCCGCAAGCAGGCCGAGGAGGAGGCCCGACTGCACGCCGAGGCCGAGGCCCGGCGCCTGGAGAAGCAGCGCAAGGCCGAGGAGGCCCTGCTGCGCGCCGAGGAGGCCCGCCGCCAGGCGGCCGAGGCCGCCGCCTCGGCCGACGCGGCGGCCCGCCGGCCCTCGGCACCGCAGCCGAAGGCCCCCGGGATGCCCCCGGAGGCGGCGACGGTCCCGACACCGTCCGTGTCCCCGGCCGAACCGCAGAACCAGCGGCGGACCGCCGCACCGGCGCCGGGCGCCGAGGAGACGGTCCCGACACCGGTCGTCTCCCCGCCCACGGACGAGACGACGGTGCTGCGCCCCGTACGCGAGGACCGCCCCGCGGACGGCTCCCACCCCGACTCCGAGGTGACCACCGAACTGCCGCAGCCGCCGGTGACCCCGGGCGCGGCGGACGACACGGCGGTGCTCCCACCGGTGGCTCCCGGCGCGGCCGACGAGACCGCCGTACTGCCCCAGGTGCCTTCGGGGGCGGCCGACGAGACGGCCGTACTGCCGCCCGTGCGGGACCGTGACCCGGCGGACCGGGTGCCTCCCGGCATGTTCCGGGACGAGCGGGCCGCCTCCGGCCCCGACGGTTCCGAGAGCCGTACCCGGGAGATGCCCCAGCTCGACGCGGACGGCACCCCCCGGCGCCGGCCGCGCCCCGACTGGGCCGAGGAGACCCCGCTGGACGACCTGCCGAGCCTGGCGGACGAACTCCTCGGTTCGTACGACTCCTACGACTCGCACGACGAGCAGGGGCACGGGGACGTCGAGGAGGACAAGGGCCGACGCGGACGCGGACGGGGCCGCCGGGGCTGAGCGGGCCGCCGGGGGCCAAGGGGTCGACGAGGGTCGAGGTCGGGCTCGATCGCGAGGTCGGGCGCGTCTCCGCCGTCTGGACGCGTCCGCTGTCAGTGCTCACCCGCACAATGGATGGCGGAACGCGGAGTGCGAGGGAAAGGCGGCGTGACCCGTGAGCGTGTGGGACGACCTCGTCGGGCAGGAGAAGGTGAGCGCGGTGCTCGACGCCGCCGCGCGGGACGCCGACGCCCTCGTCACGGCCGCAGCGGCGGACGAACCGTTGCCGGGGTCGTCGAAGATGACGCACGCCTGGCTGTTCACCGGCCCGCCCGGAGCCGGCCGTAACCAGGCGGCGCGGGCCTTCGCCGCCGCCCTGCAGTGCGTCAGCCCCGACCGTGCCCTCGGCGGAACCCCCGGCTGCGGCTTCTGCGACGGCTGCCACACCGCGCTGCTCGGCACCCACGCGGATGTCACCACGGTCGCCGCCGCCGGCTCCGAGATCCTGGTGAAGGACATGCGGGACACGGTCCGCAAATCGTTCACCGCCCCGGCGAACGGCCGCTGGCAGACCATCCTCGTCGAGGACGCCGAGCGGCTGAACGAGAAGTCGGCCAACGCCGTCCTCAAAGCGGTGGAGGAGCCCGCGCCCCGCACGGTGTGGCTGCTGTGCGCCCCCTCGATCGAGGACGTCCTGCCGACCATCCGCTCCCGCTGCCGCCACCTGAACCTCAGCACCCCGTCGGTCGCCGCGGTCGCCGACATGCTCGTACGGCGCGACGGCGTCGAACCGGACGTCGCCGCCGAGGCAGCCCGCGCCACCCAGGGGCACGTCGACCGGGCGCGCCGCCTGGCCACGGACCCCGCGGCCCGGGGGCGCCGCGCGGCCGTCCTCAAGCTCCCGCTGCGCCTCGACGAGGTCGGTGCCTGCCTCAAGGCCGCGCAGGAACTCGTCGACGCGGCCGCCGAGGACGCCAAGCAGCTCGCCGAGGAGATGGACGGCAAGGAGGCCGAGGAACTCAAGGCGGCGCTGGGCGCGGCCCAGGGCGGGCGGCTGCCGCGCGGTACCGCGGGGGTGATGAAGGACCTGGAGGACATGCAGAAGCGCCGCAGAACCCGTACGCAGCGCGACAGTCTGGACGTGGCCCTCGGTGATCTCACCGCCTTCTACCGGGACGTGCTCGCCCTCCAGCTCGGCTCGCGCGTCGCCATCGCCAACGCGGACGCGGAGGACGCACTGGAGCGCTTGGCCCGCGACGGATCGCCCGAGTCCACCCTGCGCCGCATCGAGGCGATCGCCGCGTGCCGGGACGCCCTGGACCGCAACGTGGCTCCGCTGCTCGCGGTGGAGGCGATGACGATGGCGCTGCGGGCCGGCTGAGGGGCGGCGGGATCGAGGCCGCCGTACCCGGGCGAGCCACCGGTGGCTTCGGGGCGGCGTCCCCCACACGGGCGTACCGGAGCGAACGCCGCCCCCGTCCCCCGAACGAGCCACAAAGCCGACGCACCGCGCTCGCGAGGTCGCACAGCGTTACGCTCGCTTGATGCAGATCAGGCCCACCCCCCGCCGCCCCCGGCCGACGGCCCAAGTCGCCGCCACCCTCCTCGCGGCCGCCGCCCTCCTCGTCTCCGCCTGTTCCCCGAGCAGTTCGACGGTGTCGGCCGGGGCCGCGGCGGAGGGGGTGCTGGCGGCGCTGCCGCGCGCGACACCGTCGGCGCTGTCGCCGTACTACGCGCAGAAGCTGCACTGGCGCAGCTGCGGCGCGCCCGGCTTCCAGTGCGCGACGATGAAGGCCCCGCTGGACTACGCGAAGCCCGCCGCGGGTGACGTCCGGCTGGCCGTCGCCCGGAAGAAGGCCACGGGCAAGGGCAAGCCGCTGGGCTCGCTGCTGGTCAACCCGGGCGGTCCGGGCGGCTCGGCGGTCGGCTACCTCCAGCAGTACGCGGGCATCGGCTACCCGGCCGGGGTCCGGGCCCGCTACGACATGGTCGCGGTGGACCCGCGGGGCGTGGCCCGCAGCGAGCCGGTGGAGTGCTTCGACGGCCGCCAGATGGACACGTACACGCAGACGGACACGACTCCCGACGACCGGCGGGAGACGACCGCGCTGGTGACGGCGTACAAGAAGTTCGCGGAGAGCTGCGGGGCGCACTCGGCGCGGCTGCTGCGGCACGTCTCCACGGTCGAGGCCGCCCGGGACATGGACATTCTGCGGGCGGTCCTGGGTGACCGGAAGCTGAACTACGTGGGGGCGTCGTACGGCACGTTCCTCGGGGCGACGTATGCGGGCCTGTACCCGCAGCGGGTGGGCCGCATGGTGCTGGACGGAGCGATGGACCCCTCTCTGGACTCGCGCGAGCTGAACCTGGGCCAGACGGCGGGCTTCGAGACGGCGTTCCAGGCGTTCGCGAAGGACTGCGTACGGCACTCCGACTGCCCGCTGGGCGGCAGGGGCACCACGCCGGCGCAGGTCGGCGACCACCTCAAGGCGTTCTTCGGCAAGCTGGACGCCCACCCCATCCCGGCCGGCGACGCGGACGGCCGCAAGCTGGGCGAGTCGCTGGCCACGACGGGCGTGATCGCGGCGATGTACGACGAGGCAGCCTGGGAACAGTTGCGCGAGGCGCTGAACTCGGCGATGAAGGAGAACGACGGCGCCGGCCTGCTCGCGCTCTCCGACAGCTACTACGAGCGTGACGCCGACGGGCACTACACGAACCTGATGATGGCCAACGCCGCCGTGAACTGCCTGGACCTGCCGCCCGCCTTCACCGGTCCCGAGCAGGTGGAGCAGGCCCTGCCCGAGTTCGAGAAGGCGTCCCCCGTCTTCGGCGAGGGGCTGGCCTGGGCCTCGCTGAACTGCGCGTACTGGCCGGTGAGGGCCACGGGGGCGCCGCACCGCATCGAGGCGAAGGGCGCGGCCCCGATCGTCGTGGTCGGCACCACCCGGGACCCGGCGACCCCCTACCCGTGGGCCCAGTCCCTGGCCCGCCAGCTCTCCTCGGCCCGCCTCCTCACCTACGTGGGCGACGGCCACACCGCGTACGGCCGCGGCAGCACCTGCATCGACGGAGCGATCAACACATACCTGCTCCACGGCACCCCGCCGGCCCCCCAGAAGCGCTGCTCATAGCCCTCCCGAGCCGCGCCTTCCCCCACCCCCGAGGGCGTGTACGGAGCACCCCCGGAAACTGTGTAGACTTACCGACGTTGCTGATCGCACCATAGTCGCGGTCGGCGTGCCGCCTTAGCTCAGATGGCCAGAGCAACGCACTCGTAATGCGTAGGTCTCGGGTTCGAATCCCGAAGGCGGCTCCATGGTGAACCCCCAGGTCGATCTTCGACCTGGGGGTTCCGTGTTTTATTCGGTCTCGGTGGACCGGTGTCGGGTGTTCGGGCTCACGCTTCCTCGCCTGCCGGTGCCGCTAGCCGGCGTTCTTCTTGCTGTTGGTGCGGCGGCTGGTGCCGTCGCGCTCCTTCTTGCCGCCGATCGCGCGGATGATCTCGGCGATGGCGAGCAGTGCGTTCACGACGGGGGCCTCGCCGGCAGCGGCGACGGCCAGGACCGCCTTGACCATCACGACAGCGGCGATGGCCAGGATGGCCGTGACGAGCAATGCGACGACGCCTGCCGTCAGTACGATCTCCACCGACATCCCGGTGCCTCCTGAGGGTGTGGGTCCTACTGCCTTTCACGGAGGCATCGCGGTCCCGAATCGGAGGTTTGGGAGCGGGATGTGCGGTTCTACAGGCCGAAGTTGACGCGCAGGCGGGCCCATTCGGCCAGCGTGGGTCGCCAGATGGGACCGCACAGCCGTGGTGCGTCGGTGTCCGTGGCGTCCGGATCCTGCTGGAGGTGCCCGCGTTCGAGACGCTGGAAGTGGTCGGCCGCGGCCCGGGCGGCCTCGACCAGGCCGAGCATCCGGTGGGTGAGGGTATCGGAGCCGCCGCCGGGGAGCGGGGCGGCGGACGGCACGCTAGTGTCGGCGGACACGATGTCGGCCCAGCGGTTGAGTTCGTGGCCGTCCTGACGCGCGATGTGCTCGCGCAGCTGTGTCAGGTAGCGGACGGACTGGCGTTCGGCCTTGGCCTGTTCCGCGGCGGGGCCGAGGCGCGGTGGCCCGACGTAGTGGGGGTGGTAGACGTCCACGGTGAGTCCGTCGGTGGGCAGGGGGCGATCGAGCGGGGCCCCGCCTTCCCAGCTGAGCCCGTTCCTGAGGGGGCGGGGTACGAGCCGGCCCAGGGCGACGGGCAGGGGGCTCCCGGGGGAGTAGGCCCGGAAGCCCAGGGGCGCCTCGGGGGACGCCGACGGACCGCCGCTGACCTTCACCGTCAGGGTGCGGTCCGTGACCTGCCACCGTACGGTGCCCTCCGCGCTGTCCAGGATCCCGGGCGGCAGCTGGGCCCAGTCCGCGTCGGAGGTGTGCCAGCCCTGCTGGTGGGCCTGGGCCCGGATGGCGAGGGAGGGCTGCAGGAGCCGGCGGAGTTCGGCGTCCAGTTCCTCCTGGAGGTGGCGGGGACGGGTGTCGCGGCGGCGGGCCTGCTCGGCGAGTTCGAAGATCCTCGGGTGCAGGGGATGGTCGACGAGGAGGTCCTCGGCGTGTTCCAGGGCGTCGGTGAGCAGTTCGGCGATCCAGGCCTCCCCCGGCAGCGAGCGCTCGGACAGGACGGTGGTCGCGAGGCGGACCAGGCGGGGGGCGCAGCGGGCCAGCCTGACCCGGGCGAGGTCCTCGGCGTCGTCGACGACGTCGGTGAGCGAGCCGAGCAGGGAGCCGGCCTCGATGTCGAGCAGTTCGCCGTCGAGTGCCACGGGGGACCAGCGGGAGAGCCACAGCAAGGTGGCCATGCGCGCGCCGGCCCGGTGGCCGGCGCCGGGGTTCCACGGCGCGGTGCGCCGGGCGACGATGTGGTCGGCGTCGTCGTCGGGGCCGACCACGGCGCGGCCGGCCTCGTCCGCCGCCTCGGTGACCGCGTCGGTGACGGCCTCGCCGAGCGTCAGCGGCAGCATCCAGTTCCGCGGCTCGTGCGCGTCGAGTTCCAAGTACGGGGCGGCGTCGGGGGCGAAGGGGTCGAAGACCAGGAGGCCGCCGATGACGGGCAGCGGCGCGCCGCAGGGCGCCGCGTCGGGCCGGCTGCCGATCCGTACGGTGCCGACGGTGTCCACGGTGATCACTGCCGGGGATCCGGATGTGAGGGTGCGCGGCAGTTCCGGGGGGCGGGGTGTCGTGTTCATGAGTGCGCCCTTCCCGGGCCGTCGGAGTCGGGGAACGTGCTGACGAGGAACGCGCTGACGATGTCGCGGGCCTGCTGCCACCCGATGGCGGGGAGGGCCCCGGGCACCGGCCGCGCGTCGGCGTCGGGGGCGCGGTAGTTCGCGTACAGGGTGCGCCAGGTCTCGGCGGACAACTCCGCCTCGCCGGGGTCGGTGAATCGGCGCAGGAAGGAGAGGGCGTCGTCGGCCGTGAGCCGGGCTTCTGCGAGGTGCCGCACGACGGCGTCGACGACGATCTCCTGGACCGCCCCGGCACCGCTCGTGCCGCGGTCGGCGATCTCCAGGGGGTCGATGTCGGTGTCGAAGTCCGGGGCCTCGTGGTCCTCCGTCCCCCGCATGACGTCCTTGATCTGGCCGGCGAGGCCGTCGATGAAGGTGCGCGCGGCCGACATGACCAGCAGGTTCCAGCGTGCCTCGGGCGGCGGTGGCTGCCTCTGTGACAGCTCGTACCGGTGCAGGATGCTCCACAGGGCGCGGCCGAAGCCGGGTCCGGGGTCGGCCAGTGCCTCGCGTACGGGGCCGTGCTGGGCGTCGCCCAGCCGCAGCGTCTCCTGGACGAACGCGCGCGACGCGGCGACGCGGGCGAGCTGCCGCAAGCGGCGGGGCATGCCGCCGGGCCGGCCGCCCGAACGTGACCGGGAGGTGAAGTCGGCGCTGAGCGCGCCGGCGGAGACGGCGCCCAGGCACAGGACCGCGCGCAGACAGTCGTCGCCGATGCCCAGGGGAGCGGTGGCCCGGTGGGCCTCGTCCTGGGCGAGTCGACGGGTCGTGAGTCGCTGGACCTCCGGGCGCTTCTGGAGCAGCTTCAGGGAGGGGGCCATACGCAGGAACACGGAGCGGTCCAACGGCGGCACGAGCCGGCGACCGCCGGAACCGTCCGGGTCCGTGGTGGCGTCCGCACCGTCCGGGTCCGCCGTGGCGTCCGAACCGCTCGGGTCCGCCGTGGCGTCGGAGGACGTTCCCCTCGCCGTGCGCGGCTCCTGCGCGGAGGGACGCGGTGGGGCGGGGGACCGGGACAGGCCCAGGAGGTTCACGCGGGTCAGGTGTGCCGTCCATGGCCGGGTCGCGGTGTAGGCGTCCCAGAGCTTCTGCCACTCCGTGCTTCCCTCGGGCTGGTCCAGCAGCTCCGTGACCAGCTCGGGGCGGGGCGCCGGGGATCCGGGTGTGCCCGGGTCCCACGACTGGTCGATGACGTCCTGGAGTTGTGCCACCGCCCGGGGGTCGGCGAAGAGCCGCAGCAACGCGGAGAACGACGGCGGGGCCTGGTCCGGGTCGTCGTGCAGCAGGCCGAGGATCACCTGGTCGCACGCGTCGGGGTCCCCGAGGACTCGGGGCTCCGCCGAGTCGCGCCAGACGATCGGGTAGATCAAGTGGAGGAAATCGGAGAAGTAGCGGACTCGGCCGCCCGACGGCTGCTGCTGCCGGTACCGCGTGAAGGCCGCCTTCAGCGCGAGCACCGAGTCGCCTGCTATGCCGAGCCGGGGCGCCTGCGAGGTGATCGCCTCGGTCATGGCGTCGGCCTGCTCGGGGGTGAGGTGCCCGTGGCCCGACTCGGTGACGACGGGGCGCAGGGCGGGCGCGGTGTCCAGGACCACCTGGTAGAGCAGTTGGCGGTAGGCGCGGTCGCGTAGCGTGTCGCAGGAGGTCTTGCCCGTCAGCTTCCTGCGGATGTCCACCGCGAGTAGGAGCCAGGCGCGTTGTGCCGCGGAGCGGGGTGACTCACCCGGAGCCGAAGCCGTACCTGCCGAAGCCGTCCCTGCCGAAGTTGTCTCCGTCGACGTCATCACTGGCCTCCCCGCGCCTCGGTGGCGGCCGCCACGAGCCCGGTCAGCGCGCGTACGGCGCCGCGGACCTCGGCGAGGTAGCGGGTGGGCGTGAACGGCTGGCGCAGGGCCTCACCCACGTCGTCCGGGTCGCCGCCGACGGTCTCGACGTGCACCTGGTAGGGCAGGGCCAGACGGTGGAGCGCGGTGAAGTGCTGGCTCGGGGCGTAGATCGGAGTGGTGACGAGCAGCAGCCGGGCGCCAGGGCGCAGTTGTTCCATGTGCTCGGCGAAGAAGGCGTAGGTGTCACCGGTGTGCGCGCGCCGCTTGTCCGGCTCGGAGGACGGTGCCGCGGCGACGCGTACGGCCGTGCCGCTGGGGCGGGCGTAGTGCCGTACTCCCCAGGTGCCGCCGATGTCGTCGTAGCGCGCGCCCTCGACGTGGGTGGGCTCGCCGAGCCCGAAGGCGGTGCGGGTGCCCAGGTCCAGGGCCTGGTACTCCTCGACGAGCTCGGGGTGCCCGATCCGGCCGGCGAGCACGAACTCGTCGTCGTCGGGGTCCTTGGACGAACTGAAGGGACGGTGGCCGCCGAGGGCGGCGACGCTGCCGGTGCGCACCGCCCCGCCGTCGAGCAACTGGGCGGCGAAGGCGGGGCGGTTGAAGCAGGCCCGGACGAGTCCGCCGAGCAGCAGGACGTGGTCGTAATCCTCGTGCCGCGGGGACGGGCAGTCGTGCAGGCCGAGGGCGGTGGTGGCGGCGAGCACGGTGTCCCGCTGCACGGCGGTCATGGGCAGCTCGGTGCTCTGGTTGCGTTCCTGCCCCTGGGTGCGGTTGTCCCACCGGTCGCTGAAGGCGTAGAGGCGCTGAACGCGGGTCTGCAGGTCACCGGCGGTGCCGAGGAGGTCCTTCTCGTCGCCGTCGAACGCGGTGACCAGCGCGCGCATCGCCTCGGAGGTGATCCAGTCCTCGATGGCCGGCAGGAGGTCGTCGCCGGCGGCGGCCAGGGACACGGCGGGGAAGGTGAGTCGCATGGCGGAGTCCTTACGGTGGGAGGGGGGAGCGGAGGTGGACAGGAAGTACCAGGCACCGCGTTCCCTGACGTAGCCGCTGGTGACGGGGTCGGAACGGTCCTTGTCGCGCTGCGTCGTCATGGCCCGCAGATCCATGCGGGCCAGGGCGATCTTCGCGGTGATTGCGACGGACTTCGCGGTGTTCGGACCGTCGACGGTGCCCTCGACGTGCTGGCGCAGCATGGTCGCCTGGTGGGCGAATTCGGCCGCCCGGCGCAGGCGTTCCGCCTTCTGCTGCACGGAGCCGGGAAGCACGAGCGCCCGGTAGTAGTGCACGAGGGCCTGGCCGTTGACGCAGGTGACGACTTCTTCCAGGTAGCGGGTGCGGTACCGCCGTTCGCGCATCTGAAGGACCGACGTGTACAGCTCCCAGGCGCGGTCCAGGTGGCCGGCCCGCCGGTGCTCCTGGTCGCACTTGGCCAGGTCGATCGCCAGCCCGGCGAGGTTGAACCGGCTCCGGTCCACGTCGGGGCTGTCGGTGTCGCCGGCCAGTGCCACCCGCTGTGCGGCGCTCTCCAGCAGGATGCGCTCGGCCTCACGGTAGATCCGCAGCCGGTCCGCTGCCGGGGTCTCCTCCCGGGAGGCGCGCTTGCGCAGCAGAAGTCCGTACATGGCCTCGGCGCGGGAGGCCGTCAGCAGGAACGCGTTGCGCATGCCCGGGTCGGCCGGCAGGTCCGCGCACAGCGGCCGGCACTCGAGCATCCAGGAGACGGCTTCCTCCAGCTGCTCGGGCGTCGACGAGGGGTCGCGGAAGAGCATGCGGGCCTTGCCGCGCAGACCGTTCACGATCACGAGCCGGGTGCCCGCCGGAAGCGTGCGGACCTCCCGCTCCCGCCACGGGCCGATCAGGTCCTCGGCCGCCGCGTAGAGCGAGGTGGCCAGCGCTTCGTTCTGACGCTCCACCAGACCCGCGAGTGCGTGCAGGCCGCGCGGGTCGGTGTGGGCGACCAGTACCTTCCGCATCTCGTCGACGTCGTCGCTGCTGATCACCAGCCCGTAGGGGGCGTGGTCGGACGAGGCGGGCGCGGGGCGCCCGGCGTCCAGGAGGATCTGCCGGCCGACGCTGTCGATGGCGGCGAAGAGGTGCTCCACCAGAGCCCCGACCATGTCGGAGGTGCCCGGGCCGTCGCGTCGGGTCATGTCCTGGCGGATGGTGTGCCGGAAGAGTCGGTGCATGGTGATCCGGCCCGCCCGCAGGTCCACCAGCCCCAGCCGGTACAGCCGTTGGGCCGCGTGCCGGACGGCTCCGGCCGTGGTGCCGGGGCCGTGCGTGGCGGCGGCCACCGATACGACGATGTCGCAGACCGTGGCGAGGTCGAGGCCGGCCGGCGGGATCCACGCCATGCTCGCGGCGAGGGCCAGCGCGGCGGTGTCCGTGCCCTCACGTGTGTTGCCTTCACCGGCGTTGCCCTCACCGGCGTTTCCATTCGGGCCGGCTTGTGCCCTGCCGCCTGCCTCGCCTTCTGCCCCGCCTTCTGCCCCGTCTTCTGCCGCGCCCTCCCCCTCGTCCGCGCCGAGCGTGGCCCGGACCGCGTGCCAGAAGTGGGCGGGGGCGGTCACGGCGGGCACCACGCGGCCGGTCCACCAGTCGTGTCCGGTCTCCTGCCGGAAGCGAGCGCTGGCGTTGGTGAGCAGGGGGAGTCCGGCGAGGGCCCCGGTCGGGGCGTCGGCGCCGAGTTCGCGGGTCACCTCCTCGCTCTCCAGCGGCGGCAGCGTGAAGACCCGCACACCGGTGCGTGGCCGGGCCCACTTCGGGTGGGTCGTCGTGATCAGCAGGAGCTGGCCCTTGTCCGCCGAGGGCTCGGGGTACCCCTTCAGGTCCTCGGGGGGTACGTCGACGTTGTCCAGGACCGTGACCCAGGAGCCGCGGGCCTGGCGCAGCCGGGCCAGGCCCAGCCGGGCGTACTCCGTTCGCGAGGCGCGGTTGGCGTACTCCAGGCCGATTCCCGACTCCGCCATCTCGTGGTCGCCCAGGGAGGTGGCCAGCACGCTCGAGTCGTTGGCGTCCAGGAACCAGCCGCAGCCGAACTGGGCCTTCGCGGCGATGTCCAGGGCCAGCATCGACTTGCCGGTGCCCTGGTCGCCGTAGAGCACGATCGTGCCGGTCGCTCCGGTGAGATCGTCGAGCAGCTTGCTCCGGCTCTCGTACGGGATGAAGCTGGGGCGCATGGGCAGGCGGCGGGTGATCACCGGGCGTTTGCCGGGCGGCAGCGGCTCGTAGGGAGGGAAGCCGTCGGCGTGCAGGGCCACGACGTCGATCAGGACGCAGTCGCGGTAGTCGGCGTGGAGGAGGGTCCGGGCTCCGTCGGCGCAGGCGGTGGCGAAGTCGTGGCCCTCCTCGTCGTTCTCACCCCGGCAGCCGGCGGTGACGTCCACGGCCAGGCCGGTGGGGCCGAGTTTCGGCGCGAACGGCAGGCGACGGTAGACGTGGCGCGGGTGCGGGCCCTCCGCCAGCGTCACCGGTGGAGGGGTACCGCTCCGGTTCACCGCGGCGGCGGTGTCGACCAGGACCAGGGCGTGGTCCGCGTGGGAGCCCCGGCGCAGGACGGCGATGTAGGGGCGCAGCCCCGCCTGCTTGCACATGGCGGCGAACAGCAGGCTGAGGTCCAGGCAGGTGCCGAAACTGCTGTCGACGGTGCCGGCGTCGCGGATGACCTGCTCGCCCTCGGCGTTCCACGGCTCGTGCTCGTAGGCGATCTTCTTCGCGCGCAGCGCTTCGTACAGCCTGCCCAGCAGGGCGGCGGAGTCGTTCTCCCGCTGGTAGAAGGGGTTCTCCACGAACAGCCGGAGCCGGGTCAGTTCGGCGATGTCCGCGTTCACGTAGCGGGCGAGGTTCTGGTGGTCCGTCTCTTCGCGCAGTGTCCACGGGGTCCACTGCCGGCCGGTTGCTTCGGGTTCCCGCGCTGGTGCCATGGTGTCGTCCGTTCGCCTCGTCCCTCGCTGACATCGGATGTTCCCGCTCCCGAATGGGCGGGCACGGAACGCGCTCTACGGCCCGTCCGTGCAACTGGCGAGCAGCGACGCGGCGGTGACCGTCCGGTCGGGTGACTGACGACGACGCTGTCCCCGGGGAGGTGCGGGATCGCGCGGAGCCCCGTGGTGCGGATACGGGACGCCACCTCCGGCGGAGGGTCGTCCAGGCGCATCTCCAGGTGGTTGCCCAGGCCCATGCGCGGTCCGAGGGTCTGCGTCCAGAAGGTGAGGACGAGGGTGATGCGGGCCACGAGGAGGTAGTCGCCCGCGCGTTCGGCCTGCTCGGCCGCGGCCGCGAGCCAGCGCCACGGACGGTGCAGGCCACTGGCGGCCGCCCGTCCGGTCACGACGTCGTCCAGGGTGGGGGCGCCGCTGGCGACCGCGAGTTCGCGTCCTCGGAAGTGCAGGGCGGCGTCGTTGCCGACGGCTTCGAGAAAGTCGCCGACGATCCGGCTGACGTGGGGGAGGTCCGCGTCGGTGATCACTATCGGGGGCTCGGGCCGCGGTTGGGGTTGGTGCTTCCTGCCGAACAGACTCATGGCGGGTCTCTCTCCTCGCGGGAACGAATCGGATGGAAAGGGGTCGCCGAGGGGCGATTGCGAGGCGCCTCCTCGGCGGGGGATGGGGAGTTGGCCCGGACCGGACCGGACTGGACCGGACTGGACCGGACCGGACCGGGCTGGACCGCGCTGGTCCGGGGCGATGGGGCCCGGGGGCCGTGCCGTGGAGCCGGCAGCCCTCCTACGTCACCCGGTACGGCGAAGTGAGTCCGCGGCCGGGACTGCGGGCAGGGTCGTCGGCCGGTGGCTGTCGGCGCTCAGGAGGCGGGCGACGGCGCTGTGGATGTCGAGGCGGGCCCGGCGCAGGCGGGGGCGTTCACGGCCGGCGTGCACGGCGTTGCTCAGCACCGCCGCCCACCAGCCCGAGACCGGGTCGGCCGCGAGGGACACCCCGGTGAAGCCGGTGTGGCTGATAGTGGTCGCCGGCCACGAGGGGCCGACGTGGTCCCAGGTGCTGTCGCCGGACAGGACCCAGCCGAGTCCGCGCCGGAAGGAGGGATCGGGCAGGGGCTGGAGACGGGACGCCTGTGCCGTCAGGACGTCGGACAGGGGCAGAAGGGCCGGGGTGGACCACGCGGCCGCGTAGGCGGCGGCGTCGTGCAGGTCGGTGAACAGCCCGGCGTGGCCTGTGACTTCGCCCATGGCGAGGGCGTTCTCGTCGTGGACGTGCCCCTGGACGGCGACTCCGTTCCTCACCTCGGTCGCGGCGACGTTCGTACTCGACGGACGGAAGGAGGTCGCCCGCAGCCCCAGCGGCGCGCGGACGTGCGTGTCGAAGAGTTCGGGCAGGTCGGTGCGTGCGGCGCGGCGCAGGATCTCGCCGAGCAGGATGTAGCCGAGGTCGGAGTAGGCGCAGATCGTTCCCGGTGGTGCTGCCGGGGTCTCGCGGAGGACGGCGTTCAGGACGGCGCCGTAGCCGTGGTGCGTGCGCCAGTACTCGCGGTGGGGGACGAGGCCGGCGGTGTGGGTGAGCAGGTGACGGACGGTCATGCGGCCGCCGTAGGGCGTGGCCAGGTCGGGCAGCCAGGTGGTGACGGGTTCGTCGAGGTCGGTCACGCCCGCTTCGTGCAGGCGTAAGGAGACCGGCACCGTGCACATGATCTTCGTGAGGGACGCGGCGTCGTAGAGCGTGGCCTCGTCGACGGGTCGTCGCGGGCCGCCGTACCGGCACGCGTCCCCGGCCCACACCCGGGCGGCGACACGGTCCCGCACACCGCAGGCGACGGCGACACCGGGCATGGTGCCGTCCTCGGAGAGGGCGTAGATGAGGTCACGGAGACGTGTGCGCGCCCGCGCTTCGTCCAGGGCGTGTGTACCGGTCTCCGGTTGCGTTTCCACTACTCCCCCAAGGTCAGTGGCGCCGCCTGGACCGCCCACGAAACCTCGGCGTAACGGACTCGAGGATCGGCATCGGGCCTGCCCCGCGCTGATGCCCCCCAGCGGCAGGCGAGCGGTTGCGCAGCACACTAGGACACCGGCACCGGCCGGGTAACCCAAACGGCCCTTTTGTTTCTTTGGGGATTACAAATCACGACACCGTGCGGAATGGTCCGCTACGGCGCCGTCTGCACGCCCGAGGTCAGATCCGTGATCAGGTTCGCGGTCGCTGTGAGGGCCGCCGTACGCGTGAGCAGCTCGGACTCCGCCGCCTCGTGGTAGGCCACGAAGCGGATGCCGTCGGCCTGGACCCGGTTGTAGCAATAGCAGTCGCTGTGGGAGCCGAAGGCCGTGGGCCGGAGCACGATGAGGGGGGCGAGGGGAAGGGCGCCGCCGCTTTCGTGTGAGTGGAGGTAGAGGGAGTCCTCCTCCAGGGGAAGGCTGCTTTTGATCTGCTGCTGCCGGAACGGGGTGTTGGGGCCCATGGCCAGGTCGACCTCGTGGTGGAACATGCCGTTCCGGAAGCGGGCTCCGCCGGCGCGGACCAGGGGGAAGTCCAGCCAGCCGGCACCGGTCAGGTTGCGCAGGGTGTGCACATGGCCGGTCAGGATGGCGAGTTGCTCCTTGAGGGCGTCCTCGCCGGTCGCGCCCGAGTGGCCGCTCCAGGTGTTGCGGAGGTGGATCACCTCGCCGAACAGGTTGGTGACCTCGGTGCTGACGAGGGTGTCCAGGAAGTCCGGCTGAGCGTCGCCGAAGGCCGCCCGCACGCGCGCGTGCTCGTCGGTGTCGGTGCCGGTCAGTGCGGTGCGGTACCGCTTGGTGAGGCGTTGGAGCACGATGTGCCAGACACCGAGGGTGGCCCGCTCGGGGCTGAGCCCCACCTCGGCGAACTGCGCGGCGAGCGAGGGGAGTTCCCTGTCGAGGACGGAGCGGTCCTGCAGCAGGGCGGACAGGACGACCGTGGCGTGGAACTGGATGGTGGCGTCCCAGAAGTGGAACATCCGGGCGTGACGCGCGTGGGGGTTTCCGTCGCCCTTGGACTCGTACGCCCACAGGGCACTGGCCATGGGGAACGGCAGGCTCGCCGCCCACTGGCCGAGGTCCGCCGACGGGATGAGCCGGCCCGCCTCCCGGTAGATGTCGGCGCGCTTCCTCGGGTCGTTCCACAACTCCCGCTGCGAGTCGGAGAGATGGCGGCGGGCGGTGGCCAGTGCCCGTTCCGTGCGGGCCATGTCGCGCTGTACGGCGAGGTCGGGCAGGGCGATCAGCAGGTTGTCCGCCATGCGCCAGGCCTGGGGGAGGTTGACGGCGCGGGGGCTGACGTAGGTGTCGCCGGGGCTGGTGGCCGCCGAGCGCAGACGCCGGCCCAGCGGGGAGTTCAGCCAGCCGGCGAGGTACTCGGCGTCGACGTGCGCCTCGTCGGGCCGCAGCACGAGGACCCGGTTGGCGGGGGCGACCTCGGCGGGGTCGCCGGTGACCGCGTCCAGGTGCGGTTCGACGGGCAGGACGAGGGCCTGCTCCCCGGCGACGGACGACAGTACGGCGGACCGGTCGGCCGCCTTGGCGGAGGGGACGTAGCAGATGTGCCGGACGAGTTCGGTCAGCCGGGCGGTCCGCCACCCGTGCTGGGTCAGGTCGCGCAGCGCGCGGGGCGCCCGGTCGGTGCGGAAGACCCGGTCCACGTCGAACATCGTGAGCTGGGAACCCGCAACGTCGCGCACGTCGGGTGGCACGGTGCTGTAACGGGCGTCGCGCCACTCCTCGGTGGACTTGGTCCTCGGCACCAGCATGGTGAGCGCGGGCACCCCGGGCCGCGCGGGCCTGCCGGTGGCCGCGGTGGTGGCATGGCTGACCGTGACCTGGCGGAACGAGAGGTCGGGCGCCGAGGCGGTACGGCTGTAGGCGGTGGGCTTCGACTGCTTCAGGCTCCGGGACAGCTCGGCCAGGGCCGCTTCGCTGATCGTGCGGCGTTCCAGGCGGCGGGAGCCCGCGTCCTCGTAGAAGCCGCGCAGGTCGATGAACCGGACCTTGCCGCGGCGGGTCTGGGGCTTGTCGTTGGAGAACACCAGGGCGAACAGCCGGATGGAGGTGTTCGCGCTGAGTCCCTCGGGCAGGGCGACCACGGCGTCCAGCAGGTCCTGTTCGAGCAGCCAGGCGCGGATCGCGCTGCCGCCGGGGTCGAGCAGGGGACCCGTGGCGGTGAACATGATGCCCCGGCCGCCGCCGTCCGCCGGGTTCCGGAGCTTGCTGAGCAGGATCTGCGCGAACAGCAGGGAGGCGTTGCGCGGCTGGGGCAGTCCGGCCGGGAACCGTCCGTCTGGGCGCGCCGCCTCGGCCTGGCACCGGGCGAGGCTGTCGCGCCACGACAGGTTGTACGGGATCTCGGCCACCGTGTAGTCGAACCGCTCGCCGGGGAAGGCATCCTCTTCGAGCGAGCTGGACACGCTGAACTCGGCGTCCGACCCAGCGAGGAACGCGTGCGCACGGGCGCGCTGGACGGTGGACGCGCTGATGTCCTGCCCGGCGATGCCGACCGGCGCCGCCGCCTGGTCCGCCAGCTGCTCCGCCACGTCGAGCGCCAGGGTGGCGGAACCGCACGCCGGGTCGTAGAGCCGCAGCGGGGCGGTGCGGCCGCCGCGCTCGTACGCCGTCAGCGCGGTCGCGGCGACCTTCACCAGCGAGGCCGAGGTGGGGAACTCGTCGTGGTGGTGCACGGGACGCAGCAGCGTGCGCGCGTAGTGCCGGATCTGTTCCCGCGTCCAGCCGCTCAGCAACTCCTGCTCGTCCTCCAGGATGCGGTCCAGGCCGGGGATTCGGGTCCGCACATGCCGCGCGGCGCGCCTCAGCTCGGCCAGGTCCGGCGCCCGCAGTCCGGTGGCGCGGCTTTGCCGGTCGACCGTGTTCCACAACAGGGTGTCGGCCAGCTCGTTGAAGGAGAAGGGGCCCCGGAGGGAGTCGAACAGCTTCCACAGATGCTGCTCGACCGTCTGTCGCTCGTCCATCCTGGCCCCCCGAGTCGTGGACGCGCGGCTCTGCCGTACCGGAGCCGAGCCGCGGTCCGCGCGGTCGTACTACACGCGGTCGTACTACAAGGGGATCAAGGTACCGAAGGCTGTTGGCCGGCGGGATGGGGTCGGGAGCGGCTGGGGGTCGCTTCCGTCACAGGGCGACCACCGCGCGCATCACCGTGCCGTTGGCGGTGCGTTCGAGCGTGGTGTCGACCGCGTACGCGTCGACGAGGGTCAGGCCACGGCCGAACGCGGCGTGCAGGTCGGCGGGCTCGCAGCGGGGGGCGGGACGCTCCCGCCACTGCCCGTTGTCCCGCACGCGCACCGTCAGCGCCGTGTCGTCGATCTCCAGGAGCAGGGCGACGTCGGCACCGCCGCTGTGCAGTACGGCGTTGGCGGCCAGCTCCGTGACGATCACCCCGAGCGCCTCCTCGGCCTGCTCGGGCAGCCGGCGGTTGCGCGCCACCGTCCACGCCAGCCGGCGCAGCGCCGGAACGGACTCCGGACGGGCGGGCATCGTGACGGCGGCCAGCAGGCGGCCGGGCCGGAACGGCACCTCCTCGCGCGGGCGGCCGCTCAGCGGGGCGCCGATGCCGAGGGCGGCGTCTGCCGGGACGCGGGCACCGTCGGGCATGCCGGGGCGGTCCGTGAGGGGGCTCGGACAGGTGGTCTCGTTCATTGTCAGGACTCCTGTCCTGCGCAGCCGGCTGGGGGCGATGACGGCCCCCGCCGGCCTGAGGGGCCGAGAGGCCTTGACCCGTCCCACGCTCCCCGTGACGCCCGCGGGGCGGCAAGCAGGAGAGACTGATTACGGATACTCAAAGAATCGGGACATGCCGGATACCAGGGTGACGGTGACGCACGTGGCCGAACTGACCGAGAACGCGCTGCGCGGGCTGCTGGCTCGCGGACTGGCCGACGGGGACGGTACGGGGCCCGTCCTGCTGATCGTCGAAGGCGCGGCCGGCACCGGCAAGACCAGGCTGCTGAACAGGCTGCTGTCCGGCCTGCCGCTACCGGCCCGCACGAGCGCCGCCGCCGTTCTCGCCGCAGCTGATCCAGCGGGCCCTGAGCCCAGCCCCGCTCCCGGTCCGAGCGGCCCCGGTGGCGCTCCCGGTCCAAGCGGCCCCGGCACCGGCGCCGGCTCCCGCACCGCCCCCCTCCTCCTCGCCGTGGAGGACGTCCATCGGGCCGGTGCGGACGAGGTGGCCGCTCTTCGGGTGCTGCTCGCGGCGCCGCCCGCGCGGTTCGCCTGCGTTCTCACTCACCGCCCGGAGGAACTCGCCGAGCCGGGGCTGGTCCTCGGCCCGCGGACCGAGTTCCCGGCCGCGCTCACCGTCGTACGGCAGACCCTCGGCCCCCTCGACCGGGCCGCCGTCGGCCGGTCCGCCGCCGCCGTGCTGGGGGCGGGACACTGCACGGCCGATCTGGTCACCGCGCTGCACCACGCGTCCGGGGGCATCGCCCAGACCGTCTCCGACCTGCTGGACCTGCTCGCCGCGCACACCGCCGGGCGTCCCGAGGCGCAGCCCGGCCCGGGCGACCTGGAGCGGGTCGGCGTACCGCCCCGGCTCGCGGCGCTCGCCCTGCGCCGTACCGCCGCCGTACCCGAGGTGCACCGGCCCGTCGTGTTCGCCGCCGCCGTTCTGGACCGGCCCGCGACCGCGCGCGAGCTGGCTGCCGTCGCCGGGCTGTCCGAGTCCCTCGGCAGGGCCGCGCTGCTCGCCGCGTTGCGTGGTGCCGCGCTGTGCGAGCACGGCGTCGGCAGGTACGGCTTCGCCGCGCCGCTCGCCGCCGCCGCCGTACGCCGGGAACTGCCCGGCCCGGTGCGGGAGGCTCTGCACGGGCGGGCCGCCGCGCTGCTGGCCCGGCAGCAGCCGGTGCCGTGGGAGCGGCTGGCCGCGCACCGGCGGGCCTGCGGTGACCAGCGCGGCTGGCTGCGTGCCGTGGAGCGGGCCGCGCAGGAGTTCGCCGACACGGGTGAGATCCAGCGCGCGGTACGGCTCCTGGAGGACGCCCTGTCCGGCGGCGAGGTCCCCGCGCACGCCCGCTCCCGGCTCGCCACCCTGCTCGCCCGCAGCGCCGTCATGGGCCTGCGCTCCGACCAGACGCTGGAAGTGCTGCAGAACATCGTCGCCGGCGCCGACCTCCCGCCGACCGTGCGCGGCGAGATCCGGCTGGACCTCGGGCTGCTGCTGTGCAACCAGATGGGCCGCATCCTGGAGGGCCAGGCCGAGCTGGCCCGGGCCGTCGACGACCTGGCCGGCCAGCCGGTGCCGCTGGCCCGGGCGATGTCCGCGCTGTCCATGCCCTACTGGCCGGGCATGCCGCTCGCCGACAACATCGCCTGGCTGGAACGCGCGGTGACCGTGGCCGCCGAGTCCGGGGACCCCGTCGTCCAGGCCGCCGTCGCCGCGAACCAGGTCAGCGTGCTGCTCAACATCGGCGACCCGGCGGCCTGGCCGCTCATCGACGCCCTGCCCCGGGACAGCGAGCTGCTCGGCGCCCGCCAGCAGGCCTCCCGCGGGCTGTGCAACGCCGCCGACGCCGCCGCCTGGCTCGGCCACTACCGGCAGTGCCGGGTTCTGCTGGACGAGGGCGTCGCGCTCGCCGCCCGCAACGGCGCCGCGTACGCCGAGCAGACCGGCCGGGGCGCCATCCTCGTCCTTGACTGGGCCACCGGACGCTGGGCCGGGCTCGCCGCGCGGGCCCGCGCCCTGGTCGACGAGGTCGGTGACATGGCCTCCGGCGCCGACGCCCGGATGGTCCTCGGTCTCCTCGCCCTCGCCCGGGGCGAGTGGGCCGACACAACCGAACACCTGACCGGCCCGGACTCGCTCGACCGGGACAGCGGCCCCGTCCCGCTCTCCGCCACCGCCTCGGGCGCCCTGATCCGGCTCGCCCTCGCCCGCGACGAGACCGGCCGCGCCGTCGCCGAGGCCGACGCCGCCTGGCAGCGGCTGCGCGCCAAGGGCGGCACCTGGGCCTGGGGCGCCGACCTCGCTCCCTGGGCGGTCGAGGCGACCGTGCGGGCCGGGAACGTCTCCGGGGCCCGCGAGATGACCGCCGAGTTCGCCGCCGGGCTGGAGGACCGGGACGCGCCGTCCGCCGGCGCCGCGCTGGAGTGGACCCGGGGTGTCCTCGCCGAGCACACCGGCGACCCGGCCGCCGCCGTCCGGCACTACGCGGCCGCCGCCGAGGCGTACGCCGCCATGCCCCGCCTCTACCACGCGGCCCTCACCGCGGCCGCCGCCGCCCGCTGCGCGCTCGCGCTCGGCATCGACCCCGGCCTCGACGGTCCGCTCCACCCGCTCCACCCCGGCCCGGATCGCGGGCCGGGCTTCGGGCCGGGCCGCCGTGCGGACACCGGGCCCGCCGTCGCCGCGCTCGCCGACTGCGCCGACCGGTTCGAGGCGCTCGGCGCCACCTGGGACGCCGCCCGGACCCGTGCCGACCTGCGCGCACACAGCCCGGCCGAGGAACGGCGGGCGCCCGGCCGGCCCAGCTACGGCGATCTGCTCTCCCCACGCGAGGCGGAGGTCGCCGAACTCGCCGGCGCCGGCATGACCAACAGGGAGATCGCGGCCGCCCTGCACCTCTCGCCGCGCACCGTCGAACAGCACGTGGCCCGGGCCCTGCGGAAGACCGGCGCGCACTCCCGCCAGCAGCTTTCCTGGGCCCACCGCGCGGCGGCTCCCGCCGAACCGACTGCCGAGTGAGCCGAACGGGGGGGAGCAGGGGGGGGGAGCAGCGGGAGCAGGTGGGGCAGCCTCTTGGCCCGTGGCCGGGAATTAAACACGTATCCGTGGTCGGCCGGACCCGGCTTGAGTCGTACCCCGTCGCCGTTGCAGGCTCGCTGCGGGCGGCGTCGCGTCCCATCCCTGCGGCGCCGCAACGGGCCCCGGCACCGCGGTGCCCCGCACAGGCGCGGAGCCGGCCGCCGCTCCGACCATGACGGCCCGGCCCGCGCCCACCCGTGCCGGTCCCGGGCCGCCCGGACGACCCTGACGACGATCCGGACGGCCCGGACCGGTACCGGTCACCGCAGGCTTGCCCGAGCCGGTGGAACGTCGTGTCGTGGAGGTGCCCGGATGCTGCCGGTGTTGAAACTGCTGGAAGACGAGGAGCGGGCCGCCCGCGAGCGGGTGGAGTCGCTGCGCGCGGAGGCCGACCGGGTCCTGGACGAACTGGCGCGTGCGGAGGCGGACTGGGAGGGCTGGGCCGTCGCCCGCCAGCGGGTCAGGCAGGTCATGTCAGCGCCGGCCGAGGGGAAGACCGGCACCGGCGCCGCGGAGGCCGCGCTCACGGCGGCGCGGCAGGAGACCGTCTCCGCGCACGAGCGTGTGCTGGACGCCAGAGCGTGGGCCGCCGACTGATCGTTCCGGCACCCCGAGGGGTTCCGTGGACTGAGAACGGGACAGGACCCCGGTCGTTCACCTCCGCCGACCGGGGTCCTTTGGCGTCCCCGGACCCGGCCTGCGGCGACACTCCCCCGAGTTACGCGATAAAACGCGCGCGCCGTCGGGCCTGATCCGATGGAATGATCACATCAGGGGCCGCCAACAGATCGCTAACATGTGGCCAACGGTTGGTTCGTACGCTCCTCAACGGTTGGCCGGAAGTCGCCGGGCGGAGCGGCGGAGCAGGCCGGAACCCTAACGGATCCCGGCCCGGGCCGACAGAGGGAAGGTGGCGGGAAACCGCTGTGGGCAGGGTGGAATTCCGCCAAGCGACGGCGGGTACGCGCCCGGCGCGGAGCACGATCGGACGGCACCACAGGGGAAAGACGGCAAGCACGGCAAGTACGGGAAGGCAGTGAGGCGGCGTGATGCGGCGGTGCGAGCTGCGGTTCGGGCTGCTGGGACCACCGGTCCTCTACGACCGGTACGACCGACTGCCGCACGACGTGGCGTACGACACGGCGTACGACCCCGGCGACACCGTCTCCGAGCAGCCGGTCCGCGTGATCGGCAGCCCCAAGGTCCGCGCGCTCCTGGCCGCGCTGCTCCTGGAGGCCGGCCGGGTGGTGTCGGTCGAGTCGCTCAAGGACGCCCTGTGGGGCGGCGCGCCGCCCGCCTCCGCGCAGGCGTCCCTGCACAACCACGTCACCCGGCTGCGCCGGCTCCTCGACGACCCCGAGCGGCTCAGGGCCGTCGCACCGGGCTACCTGCTGCGCGTCAACGGCGGCGAGTTGGACGTGCACGTGTTCGACGCCCGCGTCGCCCAGGCACGCGCAGCGCACGCGCGGGGCGACTGGGAGCGGGTCGTGGAGACCTGCACCGCGGCGCTGACGCTGTGGCGCGGCACGCCCCTCAGCGGCGTCCCCGTCGGCGTCGGCGGCTACGCGCTGGTGCAGCGCCTGGAGGAGGCGCGGCTGCTCGCCCTGGAGTGGCGCTACGACGCCGAACTCGCCCTCGGCGGCGACCGCTTGACCGCCCTGGCCCCGGAACTGGCGGCCCTGGTCGCCGAGCACCCGCTGCGCGAGGCGTACCACCGCCAGCTGATGCTCGCCCTCCACCGCACCGGCCGCCAGGCCGAGGCGCTCGCCGTCCACCGCGACCTGCGGGCCCGCCTCATCGACGAACTCGGCATCGAACCGGGCCCCCACGTCCGCGACACCCACCTGCAGATCCTCCGCGACTCCCCGCCCTCGACGCCGGCGGCGGAGCCCCAGACAGCCTCAGACACCCGACCGGCCGTCGCAACCGAAACAGCACGAACCGAAGCAGCACAGGCGCCGCTGCCACGCCCCACACCGGCTCCGCCTGCGGAACACCCGTCGTCCACCGCATCCCGGCCCGTGCCGCCGGAAGGGACGCCGTGCGCCTCCAGCCCCGCTACCGGTCCGACCACAGGACGACCCCACCCCGGCCATCCGCCCACGGCAACACCCGAGGCCGCCGATGGCGCGCGCCACCCGCAGGGGCCACCGGCACCCGACGACGAAACCCGCACGGGTGGTGCGGGTGGAAATTCCGATGCGGCCGAAGGTCGCCAAAGCCCGCACCCCCGCCCACCCGCACCCACAGCCGCACGCGCCCTCGCCCGCACTCCCGCCCCCGCTCAACTCCCGCCACCCCCCGCCAACTTCACCGGCCGGACCACCGAACTCACCAACCTCCACCACACCCTCACCGCCGAGCGCGGCGAACTAGCGGTGATCAGCGGGATGGCCGGCGTAGGCAAGAGCGCCCTCGCCCTGCACGCCGCCCACGCCCTGCGCGGACGGTTCCCCGACGGCCAGCTCTACGTCAATCTGCGGGGCGCGGCCCCGGGCATGACCCCCCTCGACGCCCCGCAGGCCCTCGCCGCCCTCCTCAGGGACCTCGGCGTGGACCCGCGCGGCATCCCCGAACACCCGGACGCGGCAACGGCGTTGCTCCGCTCCCTCCTCGCCCCCACCCGCACCCTCATGGTGCTGGACGACGCGGCCAACGCCGCCCACGTACGGCCCCTGCTGCCGGCCGGCCCCGGCTGCGCCGTGATCGTCACCAGCCGCTCGCCGCTGACCGCCCTCGACGGCGCCAGGCGCTTCCCGCTCGGACCGCTGCCGGAGGAGGACAGCGCGGCTCTGCTACGCGCGGTGAGTGGACGCGACGGCCTCGACGCCTCGCACGCCCTCGTGGGGCTGACCGGCGGGCTGCCACTCGCCCTGCGGGTCGTCGCCGCCCGCCTCGCGGCCCGCCGCGCGCTCACCCCGGACGTGCTCGCCGGCCAACTCACCGCCACCGGCGGGCGCCTGCGGCACCTGGAGTACGACGACCTGAGCGTCCGCCGGTCCCTCGCCGTCGCACACGACGCGCTCGCCGCGAGCGAGCGCGAGACCGACCGGGACGCGGCCCGCGCCCTGCCCCGTATCGGCGCGCTCGACCTGCCGACGTACGGCGCCCCGCTGATCGCCCGCCTCACCGGCACCGACGAGCCCCGTGCCGAGGCCGCGCTGGACCGCCTCGTCGACGTGGCCCTGCTGGAGGAGACGGCGTACGGCCGTTACGTCCCCCACGGCCTGGTCCGCGACTTCGCGCGCGAACTGGCCGGCGGCGACGGCCACGCCCCGGACGGCACCGGTACCCCCGCCTGCCCCGACGTGGCAGCCCTCCGCTGGTACGCCGCCGTCGCCGAACGCGTCCTCACCGCCGCCGTCGGACCCGGCCTCGACCGGGACGACCGGCTC
This sequence comes from Streptomyces sp. NPDC047028, assembly GCF_040644095.1. Lineage (NCBI taxonomy): Bacteria > Bacillati > Actinomycetota > Actinomycetes > Kitasatosporales > Streptomycetaceae > Streptomyces > Streptomyces sp. NPDC047028. The sequence continues at coordinate 94,589 of NZ_JBEYVS010000003.1, read as the reverse complement.
CGCCCCACCGTAGCCCAGCCCGCGCGGCACGCGGCGGACGTGTCGGCCGTACCGTCCTTCGCGTCGGACCAGGAGGCGTTCGCCTGGGCCGACGGCGAACTGGAGAACATCGTCACCCTGGCCGCGCGGCACTCCGGCACCGCCGACGGGACCACCGCCGCTCACCTCTGCACCGTGGTCCGCCTGCTGTTCCCGTACGTACGGGGCAGCGGGCGGCTCGCGGAGATGGAGGTGCTCGGGCGGGCCGCGCTCAAGGCGGCGCGCCGGCTCGGCGATGCGGCGGCCGAGGCGTGCGCCCTCGTCGACCTCGCGGGTCTGCACTTCCTGACCGGCCGGCACAGCGAGGCCCTCGCCCTCAACGACGCGGCCCTGGACATCTGGCGGCGGCTCGGCACCGTCTCCTGGATCCGCCGCTGCCTGAACAACCGGGGACTGCTCCTGGACGGGCTCGGACGGCTCGCCGAGTCCGAGGACGCCCTGCGGCAGAGCCTGACCTACTCCCGTCAGCTGAACGACCCCTACGGCGAGGCGATCACCCACAGCCATCTCGGCAACCTCTTCGAGCACACCGACCCGCGCGCCGCCATCGAGCAGCACCGGCGGTCGCTGTCCATCGGGGAGACCATCGGCGCGGTCATCGTGCGGCACACGGCGCACTGCAACATCGGCTACGCCCACCTCGCCCTCGGCGAACCGGCCGCCGCAGCGCGGCACTTCGAGCAGAGCCTGCGGATCCTCGGCGACCACGGCGACTGGCACGGCGAGTCGCAGACACGGCTGGGCCTGGTGCGGGCGCTGCGGCTGCTGGGCGACCCCCTGCGGGCGGGCCGGGAGTGCGCCGAGCTGCTGCGCCGCGCGGACGACCGCGCCGACCGCTACGTCGGCGGTCTCGCCCGCCACCAGTCGGGTCTCCTGCTGCGCGACGAGGGACGCCACACGCAGGCGTACGACACCTGGCGCGCGGCCCTCGCGGCGCTCGAGGGCACCGACGAGCAGACGGTGGCCGCCGAGCTGCGGGAACTGCTGGCCGAGGGGCCGTAGCCGTACGCCCGGTGTCCGCTGTCGCGCTCCTCGGTCTCACTTGGCGTCCGCATAGCACTCCACCACCGCTGTCGTGAACGGGAACCGGACCGGTGTCTCCCCGAACGTCAGCCGGCCGGCGAGGTCGGCGGCGTCGCCGATGGCCCGGACGACCGTGTCGGCCTCCTCGGCGGGGCAGTGCACGATCACCTCGTCGTGCTGGAAGAAGACCAGTTCGGCGGCGAGGCCCGCGCAGGACCGGCGCAGCGCGGCGAGCATCAGCAGGGCCCAGTCGGCGGCGCTGCCCTGGACGACGAAGTTCCGCGCGAAGCGGCCCCGCGCGCGGGAGTCGGTGGAGGAGTGGCCGGGTGCCCAGGAGCGGCCGTCGGTGTCGTCCTCGCCGACGGGAATGCCCGCCTCCTCTGCCGCGCCCTCGTCCGCCCCGGCGACCGGCGGGCACGTGCGGCCGAGCCAGGTGCGCACGAGCCGGCCCTCCTCGCCGGCCCGCGCGGCCTCGTCGACGTACGCCACCGCGCGGGGGAAGCGGCGGCGGAGCGCGGCCAGGTTCTTCAGACCGTCGCCGGAGGTCTGGCCGTAGACCGCACCGAGCACGGCGATCTTGGCTTGGTCCCGGTCGCCGGAGAACGCGCGGTCCGAGACGGACTGGTACAGGTCGCTCGCCCGGCCGGCCACCTCCATGAGGCCGGGGTCCCGGGAGATCGCGGCGAGCACGCGGGGCTCCATCTGGTCGGCGTCGGCCACGACCAGCCGCCAGCCCGGGTCGGCGACCACGGCCCGGCGGATCACCTTGGGGATCTGCAGCGCGCCCCCGCCGTTGGTGACCCACCGCCCGGTGACCGTGCCGCCGGCGACGAACTCCGGGCGGAAGCGGCCGTCGCGCACCCAGTCGTGCAGCCAGGACCAGCCGTGCGCCACCCAGATCCGGTACAGCTTCTTGTACTCCAGCAGGGGTTCGACCGCCGGGTGGTCGACTCCGCTGATCTCCCAGCGGCGCGTCGACCTCACCTTGATGCCGGCCTGTGCGAACGCCTTGATCACATCGGCGGGCAGGTCGGGCCGGACCCGGCGCCCGAAGGCGGCCGACACCTGGTCCGCCAGGTCGGCGAGGCGCCGGGGTTCGCCGCCGCCCGCGTACCGCTCGCCGAGCAGGTCGTGCAGCAGGGCGCGGTGGACGTCGGCGCTCCAGGGGAGGCCGGCCCGGTTCATCTCGGCGGCGATGAGCGTGCCCGCCGACTCGGCGGCGGTCAGCAGCCGCATCCGGTCGGGGTGGGCGGCCTTCTCGTGCCGCCGCTGCTGGTCGGCGTAGACCGCGAGGAGGTCGTCGAGCGGCAGGGGGGCGCCCTGCGGCTCGAACAGCGGGGACTGGGCGCCCGGATCGGCCGCGCGCTGCCGCGGGTCGGGAGGTACGGGGCCGCCGCGGAGGCGGGCCAGGGCGGCGGCGGCCGAGCGCGGCTCGCCGGACCGTCCCTCGTGGCCCAGCAGGAGTGTCTCGGCGTCCTCGATGTCGTAGCACCGCTCCACTCGCACCCCCGTGGCGAGCAGACGCGGGTAGACCTCGGGGGTGGACCGCCACACCCAGCGCGTCACCTCCGGGCGGCTCCGCACCGCCCCGGCGAGATCGGACTCCCGCCGCACCGGACCGGCGGGCAGCCCGTCCGGGCCGAGGGGGGCGACGTCCACGCCTCCGTCCTCGGCCGGTGCGAGTGCCCAGCGGTCGGCCATGAAAGGGAGTGTGCCAGCGGGGTCTGACAATGGGGGTGACCTGCGGTCCAGCGTGGCCGAAGGGTGTCAGCACCGGCCGCTCGTAGCCCTGCGGGGGCTTCGCCCCCGACCCCGCCAGGGGCTCCGCCCCTGGACCCCGCCTCGCCCACCCACCACCCGACTCGGCGGGCTGCAGAGGGACCGAACCGCCTCGCTCCCGCCCCGGGTTCAGGACTCTGGGGTGTCTGTTGCCGCTTCTGCTGCCGCACCCGCTGCCTTCTTCTGTTCCAGGAGGAGGGCGAGGACCCGGTTGACGTACTGCTCGGTGGCGGCCTTGCTGATGCCGAGGTCGTTGAGGACGCCGTGGCCGTTCTCGTGTTCCAGGAGGGCGAGGAGGATGTGCTCGGTGCCGATGTAGTTGTGGCCGAGGCGGAGCGCCTCGCGGAAGGTGAGTTCGAGGGCCTTCTTGGCGTCGGGACCGTACGGGACGAGTTCCGGTACGTCGTCCGCGGCCGGGGGAAGCGCGGCGGTCGCCGCCTGGCGTACGGCGTCCAGCAGGACGCCCTGCGAGACGATCGCCTTCGCGGCGAGGCCCTCCGGTTCGGCCAGCAGGCCGAGGACGAGGTGCTCGGGGCGGCTCTCGGCGTTGCGGGCGGCCACCGCCTCGTTGTGCGCGGCCATGACCACGTTCCGCGCGCGCGGGGTGTAGCGGTTGAAGCCCTGGCTGGGGTCGAGGTCCGCCGACTCCTTGGCCACGAACCGCTTCTGCGCCGCCTGCCGGGTGACGCCCATGCTCTTGCCGATCTCGGTCCAGGACGCGCCCGAGCGGCGGGCCTGGTCAACGAAGTGCCCGATCAGGTGGTCGGCCACGTCACCGAGGTGATCGGCGGCGATCACCGCGTCCTGGAGCTGGTCGAGGGGTTCGGGGTGAACCTTCTTGATCGCCTCGATGAGGTCGTCGAGGCGTACGGATGCCGTGATGTTCGGATTGGTCGCCATGTGTCAACCGTAGGTTGCGCCTCCCTCCACTGTCAACTGGTGGTTGACAGTCGTTTCCCGACTGTCTTCCGCTGTCCACAGGGTGTGGACGGGCGCCGCCGGGTGTCAGTGGGGCGTGGCACGATCGGTGGCGTGACCAGTGAAGCCAGTACCGTCGAGCGGGCGTTTCGGGGCGCCCTCTACGACGACACCGACGCCGGACTCGACACGGGCGCCTCCCTGCTCGCCGCCGACCCCGGCGCCGACGCCGAACTCGCCCGGCGCGGCGAGGAGTTCCTCGCGGCGGCCTGGCAGCGCGGCTGGCAGCCCGCCGACGTCGTCCGGCTGGTCCGGCGCGAACTGGACGAGAGGCACGTGGTCCTGGCTGCCCGCCTCATCCGCGGGCAGACCGGCCGGGACCGCCCGCGCGGGCACCGCTGGGCCGCACAGCTCGACGCCCTCCCCGCCGCCCCCGCGCGCGTGACCGACCCGCACGGCGGCGACCGCTTCTCGCACGCCACCACCGTGCTGGAGCTGTACCGGCTGCTGCTGCGCCTGCCCGCCCTGGAGCCTCTGGAGGAGCCGCGCCGCGAGCACGGCCCCAGCGCCTCCCGCATGCTCACCCGCATCCGCGCGCTGCTCGCCAAGGCCGAGGCGACCGGCTACCCGGAGGAGGCGGAGGCCCTCAGCGCCAAGGCGCAGGAGCTGATGGCCAGGTACAGCGTCGACGAGGCGCTGCTCGCCGCCGGCGCACCTTCCCCGGACGCGCCGGGAGCGTGCCGGATCGGGGTCGAGGCGCCGTACGAACAGGCCAAGGCGGTGCTGCTGGACGCGGTCGCCACCGCCAACCACTGCCGCGCGGTGTGGAACGAACCGCTCGGCTTCTCCACGGTGGTCGGCTTCGAGGCCGACCTGGAGGTGGTCGAGCTGCTCCACACCTCGTTGCTGGTGCAGGCCACGCACGCCATGACCAGGGCCGAAGCGGCCCAGCGAGCCAGTGGCCGCAGACGCACCAAGACCTTCCGGCAGTCGTTCCTCGCGGCCTACGCCCACCGGGTCGGCGACCGGCTCACGGCCGCCGCGGAGAGCCAGGTCACCCAGGACCTGCTGCCGGTGCTGGCCACACGCGCGATAGCCGTCACCGACCGCACCGAGCGGATGTTCCCGCAGACCACGACGTCCCGGCTGCGCGGCGTGAGCGACGCGGCCGGCTGGACGGAGGGCGCGCGGGCGGCGGACGAGGCCCAGGTCAGAGCCAGACCCCGGCTCGGCTGAGCAGTGGAACACCGGCCTGCCCGTCCGCACCCGCCCGGCCGCGCTCAGTCGCCCGCCGACTGGAAGGCGGTCACCGAGGCGTTCGGCTCGCCCTTGCCGCTCGTGCCGGCGATCGGGCCGTACCGCCAGGGGAAGTTCTCGGTCACGTCGGTGCCGGGCAGGGTGACGTTCATGGACTTCGCCTTCAGCGCCTTGGCGTCGCCGTCCTTGCCTCGCACATAAGTGATGGTGAACGACGCCGAGTCCCCCTTGGCCAGCCGCAGCTTCTGCGCCTTCGCGCCCTGCTGCGGGCCGAGCTTCGGGGCGAGGCCGTCCTGGTGCAGGGTGACACCCGGGAAGTGGTCCAGGGTGCAGGTCGCACTGGAGTTGGTGATGCTGACCGGCACTTCGCCGGTGTCGCCCGCGGCAGGGGCCACGCTCGCCGACCCGACCTGCACCGAGACCCCGCCGATCTCGCACGCGTCGCCGGACTTGCCGCTCGCGCTGCCGCCGCCACCGCTGTCGCAGGCGGTCAGGAGCAGGGCGGCGGCGACGGCGGTGAGGGTGAGCGGAATGGCGCGCATGAGCAGGTCCCATCGAGGTCGAGACGTCGAGGTCGAGACGGTCTCCCCGCATCATGTCGCCTGCGCGCGCCGCCCGGTCACGCGCCCCTCCGCAGTCACCACTTCGAGTGCCCGGGCCGCGAACGTCACCGCCGCACGGACGTCTGCGCCGCACGGACGTCACGGCCGCACCCGCGTCAGCCTCAGGTCACGGCGTCAAGCCGGTCGGCATCCCAGAAGGCAGCTTGCCGCCCTCGGCCTTGGTGTACGTCTCCTCGCCGGTCTTGCCCGACCAGGTGACCTTCATGCCGTTGTCGTCGACCGAGTCGACCATGCCGGTGACACGGTCCTTGCTGCCGTCGGTGCACTTCAGGTGGATCATCTGCATCCCGGACTCGGTGCCAGCGCTGCCGCTGCACACGGTCCCGCCGGTCACGAAGAGCCCGGCCTCCTTGCCGGTGATCACCAGTGCCACGATCTTGCCCCCGCTGGTGCTGACCCAGCTGCCCTGGAGCTTGCCGGACGCGCCCGTCGCCGTAGCGCCGGATCCCCCGCCGCCGGACGCCGACGCGGACGTCCCCGCGCTGGGGGAGGAGTCGTGCCCACTCCCCTTGGAGCCGGAGTCGCTCCCGCTGCACGCGGTCAGGGCGAGGGCGCCCACCAGTCCCGCGGCCACCGCCGCCGTCCGTACCCTTGCGGTCACCGAAGTCACGTCGAGCTCCCAAGCTGTAGCGGGCCGGCCGCCCGTGGCCGGAGGGACCGCAGCAAGTTACCAGCCGTTACCCGGTCACTTCCGGACAGCGGGCCCGGAACGTCAGGTGACACTGGTCGCGCGCGCCCCACTCGGCCGGAACTCGGCGGGCCCGCGGCTGGAACACATTCGGCCCCCCGTGCGTCTTACCCGTAGTAAGCCGAGGTGGGCATGCCCGACCGGTTCCGGGGCAGACGCTGGAGCAGCTTCGGTAAAGCGGACGTCAAAGCTGTAACCACGGGACCACTTGTCGTGCACGTGCATCTGCTCATGCATCTGCACGTGAACAGGGCTATGATCCGGAACTGTTCACCAGAGCATCCATGGCCACATCAGCCAGTGCACCGACCGGGAGCGACCTGTGGACCGCGACGTTGACAGCGTGTACGGGGGGTACGACGTGTACAACGGCATGGCTGCCACGCAGCTGGACGGAGTGGCCTGGCAGAAGAGCCGGCACAGCAACTCCCAGGGTTCCTGTGTGGAGTTCGCGCGGCTGCCCGGCGGCGAGGTGGCCGTACGCAACTCGCGTTTCCCGGACGGGCCCGCGCTCGTCTACACCCGCGCGGAGATCGAGGCGATGCTCCTCGGTGTCAAGGACGGCGAGTTCGACCACCTGATCGCGAGCTGACCGCCGGCGACCGGCCTTCCCGATTTCCGGCAACGATGTCAGGCGGCGCGCGCCGACGCGCGTAGACCCGGGACCCGCGAGGGCCCGGCTGTGCGCAGAGAGGTCCCCTCAGCGGCTCATCCCGGCCGGACCCAGCCGGAACAGTGCCCAGACGACCTTGCCGCTGAGCGTGCCCGCGAGCGGGTGCCAGCCCCAGCTGTCGCTGAAGGAGTCGACGAGGAACAGCCCCCGGCCGGACTCGGCCGCGAAATCGTCCGAGTCGCGCGGGACCGGCGTGTCGTGGCTGGGGTCGCGCACCGCGCACACCAGCCGCTCGGTCCACCGCATCAGGTGCAGCCGCACGTGCGAGCTCTGCTCGGCGCCTCGGGCGGCGGCCTCGGTGGGCAGCGCGTGGCGCAGGGCGTTGGTGACGAGTTCGGAGACGACGAGACAGATGTCGTCGAAGCGGTCACCGACGTCCCACTGGTCGAGCGTCGCTCTGGTGAAGCGCCGGGCCTCGCCCACTGCCTCGTAGCGGGCGGGCAGTGCACAGGAGGCGGCATCGGACACGGCCGCGGGGTCCAGCGGCGGAAGGCCCTGCCGTAACGGCTTGAGCATGGTCGATCCATTCGTCCCCATGCGAGGCACTCCCGGAATTCGCGGTCGTTGCGATGCAGCGGTCGTTGCGATGCAGCGGTGGCGCGGGACCATGGTTTCGGATGCGCAGAGCAGATGCAAGGGCAGATGCACGTGCACGCGACCGAATTGGCCCTGCCCGTACCGCTTCTTGGCCATTTTTTCCGCCACTGTTCTAGGCCTCTTGCCGCATCCGCGCGTTCCTTCCTGTACGGAAACGGCTGACCTCTTTCCGTTTCCGTAACCGGACGAGTACTGCGCGAAGCGTTTTAGTGGCAGACTGCGGCCCCTGAAGACGGTTGGGGAGGCTGGCGAAGGTGAGCGCGGGAGAGCCCGGATCGGTGGTGCGGCGCATGCTGCTCGGCTCGCAACTCAGGCGACTGCGTGAAGCACGGAACATCACGCGCGAGGCGGCGGGCTACTCGATCCGCGCCTCCGAGTCGAAGATCAGCCGCATGGAGTTGGGCCGGGTGAGCTTCAAGACCAGGGACGTCGAAGACCTGCTGACGCTGTACGGCATCACCGACGAGGCGGAGCGCGAGTCCCTCCTCTCCCTCGCCCGCGAGGCCAACGTGGCGGGCTGGTGGCACAGTTACTCCGACGTCCTGCCCAGCTGGTTCCCCACCTACGTCGGCCTGGAGGGCGCCGCCTCCCTGATCCGCGCCTACGAGGTGCAGTTCGTGCACGGCCTGCTGCAGACCGAGGACTACGCGCGCGCGGTCGTGCGGCGCGGCATGAAGGGCGCGAGCGTCGCCGACGTCGAACGGCGGGTCACGCTGCGCCGGGAGCGGCAGAAGTACCTCCTCGCGGACAACGCCCCGGAGTTCCACATCGTCCTCGACGAGGCCGCGCTGCGCCGGCCCTACGGCGACCGCGAGGTGATGCGCGGCCAGCTCCAGCACCTCATCGAGATCTCCGAGCGGCCCAACGTACGGCTGCAGATCATGCCGTTCAGCCTCGGCGGCCACTCCGGCGAGTCCGGCGCCTTCACCATCCTCAGCTTCCCCGAGTCGGACCTGTCCGACGTCGTGTACCTGGAGCAGCTCACCAGCGCCCTGTACCTGGACAAGCGCGAGGACGTCGCCCTGTACGAGCACGCCCTCAAGGAACTGCAGCAGGACTGCCCCGGACCCGACGAGAGCCGGGATCTGCTGCGCGGTCTCCTGCAACTGTCCTGAGACGCCTCCGGTCTCTCCACAGGCATCCCCAACTCGCTTTCATCACAAGTACGATGACAAACGATCAGAGCGATCAGAACATGTCGTGGATCTGGTGTCGGCTACCGATTGAGGGATCACATGTCGTCCTACTTCACCGAACTGGCCCAGCAGTACATCGACGGTGAGTGGCGTCCGGGCACCGGTTCCTGGGACATCATCGACTTCAACCCGTACGACGAGGAGAAGCTGGCCTCCATCACCATCGCCACCACCGGCGAGGTGGACGAGGCCTACCGGGCGGCCGCCCGCGCCCAGAAGGAATGGGCCGCGACCAACCCCTACACCCGCCGTACGGTCTTCGAGCGCGCCCTGCGCCTGGTCGAGGAGCGCGAGCAGGAGATCGCCGACGTCATCATCGCCGAACTCGGCGGCACGCGGCTCAAAGCGGGCTTCGAGCTGCACCTCGCCAAGGAGTTCCTGCGCGAGTCGATCCACCTGGCGCTGCGTCCCGAGGGCCGGATCCTGCCCTCCCCGGGCGACGGCAAGGAGAACCGCGTCTACCGGGTCCCGGTGGGGGTCGTGGGCGTGATCAGCCCGTTCAACTTCCCGTTCCTGCTGTCGATCAAGTCGGTCGCCCCGGCCCTGGCCCTCGGCAACGCCGTGGTGCTCAAGCCGCACCAGAACACCCCGATCGCCGGCGGCACCCTCGTCGCGAAGATCCTTCAGGACGCGGGGCTGCCCGCCGGCCTGCTCAACGTCGTCGTCACCGACATAGCCGAGATAGGCGACGCCTTCATCGAGCACCCCGTCCCCAAGGTCATCTCCTTCACCGGCTCCGACAAGGTCGGCCGGCACGTCGCCACGGTCTGCGCCTCCCACTTCAAGCGCTCCGTGCTCGAACTGGGCGGCAACAGCGCCCTGGTGGTCCTGGACGACGCGGACGTCGACTACGCGGTCGACGCGGCCGTCTTCAGCCGGTACGTCCACCAGGGTCAGGTCTGCATGGCCGCGAACCGGATCCTCGTGGACCGCTCCGTCGCCGACGAGTTCACCGAGAAGTTCGTCGCCAAGGTCCGCACGCTCAAGGTCGGCGACCCGCGCGACCCGGAGACCGTCATCGGCCCGGTGATCAACTCCACGCAGGCGAACGCCGTCTCGGGCACCGTCGAGCAGGCCATCGCCGAGGGAGCCACAGCCCTGGTGCACGGCACCACCACCGGCAACCTGGTCGAGCCCAGCGTGCTGACCGGCGTCCCGGCCGACTCCGCCCTGCTCCAGCAGGAGATCTTCGGCCCGGTCGCCTTCCTCGTGCCCTTCGACGGCGAGGAGGAGGCGGTCCGCCTCGTCAACGACACCCCCTACGGGCTGAGCGGCGCCGTCCACACCGGCAACATCGAGCGCGGTGTCGCCTTCGCGCAGCGCATCGACACCGGGATGTTCCATGTCAACGACGGCACCGTGCACGACGAGCCGCTGGTCCCGTTCGGCGGCGAGAAGCACTCCGGCATCGGCCGCCTCAACGGCGAGACGACGGTGGACGCCTTCACCACCATCAAGTGGATCTCCGTGCAGCACGGCCGCAGCGGCTTCCCCTTCTGACCGGTTCAGCGGCGTAGGGCGGGCGGGGACGAACAGCGGCCCCGCCCTACGCTGGGGCGCATGTCAGCGATCCGTCTTCTCGTGCTGGGGGCCGTCCGCCAGCACGGGCGGGCCCACGGGTACCAGGTGCGCGGCGACCTGGAGTACTGGGGCGCGCACGAGTGGTCCAACGCCAAGCCCGGCTCGGTCTACCACGCCCTGAAGCAGATGGCCAAGCAGGGGCTGCTGCACGCGCACGAGAGCGCCCCCTCCACGGCCGGCGGCCCTCCGCGCGTGGAGTACGAGATCACCGGCCGGGGCACCGAGGAGTTCCTGCGGCTGCTGCGCGAGTCACTCGTCACCTACGACCAGAAGATCGACATCCAGTCGGCCGCCCTCGGCTTCCTCGTCGACCTGCCCCGCGCGGAGGCACTCGACCTGCTCCGCGAGCGCGTCCGGCGCATCGAGCGCTGGCGGGCCACCGTCACCGAGCACTACGTCCCCGACGACGGCCCGGAACGGCTCGGCCACATCGGCGAGATCATGAACCTGTGGGTCCACCGCGCCGACACCGACGCCGCCTGGACCCAGGGCCTCATCGGTCGCCTGGCGGCGGGCGCGTACACGTTCGCCGGGGAGGGCGAGCCGTTCGTCGGTGTCCTCGCCGAGGGCGCCGAGAACCCGTACACGACGGGGGAGCGGCACCCCGGCGACGACCGCTGAGGGGCGCCGCCGGGCGCGAAGCCGGCGTCGCAGTGCCTCCCGCGCTCAGTGGTGGAACCCGGTGGCCTCGCCCTTGTCGCGGGTCGACGGGCCGGACTGGCGGCGCAGCTCCGGCAGCAGACCGGTCAGGTCGGCCAGGAACAGGTCGGCGAGGTCGTGGGAGAAGCCGTTGCGGCAGACGACCCGCAGCGCGGACAGGTCCTCCCGGTTCGCCGGGAAGGTGTACGCCGGCACCAGCCAGCCCCGCTCCCGCAGCCGCCGGGAGACGTCGAACACGTCGTACGACGTCACGCCCTCGGCGGTGGTGAACGCGAACACGGGCAGCTCGTCGCCCCGGGTCAGCAGCCGGAAGTCGCCGAGCGCCTCGATCCGGTCGGCGAGGCGGCGCGCCACGTTCCGCGTCGACTGCTGCACCGCGCGGTAGCCCTCGCGGCCCAGCCGCAGGAACGTGTAGTACTGCGCGACGACCTGGGCGCCGGGCCGGGAGAAGTTCAGTGCGAACGTCGGCATGTCGCCGCCCAGGTAGTTGACCCGGAACACCAGCTCCTCGGGCAGCGCCTCCTTGTCCCGCCACAGCGCCCAGCCGACGCCCGGGTAGACGAGCCCGTACTTGTGCCCCGAGGTGTTGATCGACGCCACGCGCGGGAGGCGGAAGTCCCACACCAGGTCCTCGTCGAGAAACGGCGCGATCATGGCGCCGGACGCCCCGTCGACGTGCACGGGGACGTCCAGGCCGGTCCGCTCCTGCAAGGCGTCCAGGGCCGCGCACAGGTCGGCGACCGGCTCGTACGACCCGTCGAAGGTGGAGCCGAGGACGCCGACGACCCCGATGGTGTTCTCGTCGCACAGCTCGGCCGCCGCCTGCGGGTCCAGGTGGAAGCGGTCGCCCTCCATGGGCACCTGGCGGGCTTCCACCTCCCAGAAGTTGCAGAACTTCTCCCAGCAGACCTGCACGTTGACGCCCATCACCAGGTTCGGGCGCGCGCCCGGGTACCGGTCGGCGTTCTTCTGCGCCCAGCGCCGCTTCAGCGCCATCCCGGCCAGCATGCACGCCTCGCTCGACCCGGTGGTGGAGCAGCCGACGGCGGCCGAGGGGTCCGGTGCGTTCCACAGGTCGGCGAGCATTGCCACGCAGCGCCGCTCCAGTTCGGCGGTGCGCGGGTACTCGTCCTTGTCGATCATGTTCTTGTCCCGGCACTCCGCCATGAGCGCCCCGGCCTCCGGCTCCATCCACGTGGTGACGAAGGTGGCCAGGTTCAGCCGCGAGTTCCCGTCCAGCATCAGCTCGTCGTGCACGAGCTGGGCCGCAGTCGACGGCGGCAGCGGGGCGTCGGGGAGCCGGTGCGTGGGCGGGGCCTCGGTCATTCCGCCGACCGGGTTGGCCTGCCCGAAGAACGGGTTGACCGACATCGACCGCTCGTCGTGCTTCTCAGGACCCTTGTGCAATGCCATGAACACGCCTCCAGAAAGCGAGTCGAACGAATCAGATGAGCCGGATGAGCCGGATGAGCCGGACAGGTCTGACGGGGTCGAGGGGACGGGCGGATCAGCGGACCGGGCTGCCGTCGGCCCGCAACTGCATCTGCGGCCGCCCCGTCACCAGCAGCCAGGCCGGCAGCGACGCCACGCACAGCAGGGCGAGGACCGTCGGCGAGGCCACCAGCACGGCGGCCACGAACAGGCTCACCCAGCCCTGCCGGGTGATCGCCAACAACATGCCCAGAACGGCCGTCGCCACGCCCAGCGCGGGGTGCACGGCCGGAACCAGGGCGTGCGCGCACAGCCCGAGGGCGGTGCCGACGAACACGGCCGGGAAGATCCGGCCGCCGCGGAAGCCGCAGGACGCGGCGACCAGCAGGGCGGCCAGCTTCACCACGGCCAGCGTGGCCAGCCGGCCCGCCGACCAGCCCTCGGGGTCGTGGGCCAGCTCCCCGACCTCCGCCAGCCCCTTGAAGAGCGTCAGATGGCCGCCGAGGGCCCCCAGGGCGCCCAGCACGACCCCACCGGCCGGAAGCATCAGCATCGGGTGCCGCAGCCGCTGGAAGGCCGCGTGGACGTACGGCAGCAGGCGTACGGCGGCCATCCCGAGCAGTGCCGCCGCCGAGGCGATGACAATGGCGGCCGGCAGATCGCCCCACGCGGGCCGGCCGAAGGGCGGCAGCCCCAGGTCGAAGCTCGCCTTGGAGACCAGCGTGGTCGTCAGCGCCCCGCACGCCGCCGCCGTCAGCGGCGCGAACAGGCTGTCCCACAACTGCCCCCTGATCTGCCGCCCCGCCAGCGCCTCGGAGATCACCAGCGCCGCCGCCACCGGCGTCCCGAACAGCGCGCCGATCGTCGCCGCCTCCGCCAGCACAGGCCACAGGGCGCCCGGGATCCGGGGCAGCAGGGAAGCGCCGAGCCAGGCCGCGAGGCCCACGTTCACGGCGATGATCGGGTTCTCGGGGCCCAGGCTCGGCCCGCCGGCCAGCATCAGCCCGACCGCGACCGCCAGCCCCGGCAGCACCACCGGCGGCAGGACAGGCGCGTCCAGCCCCACGGTCGCCGGGTCGGGCCCGGCGTGCCCCGGCACCAGCCAGACGACCAGCCCGACCGCGATCCCCGTCCCGACGAGCATCACGAACATCCACAGCACCGAGTAGCGGCCCACCCCCAGCGCGTCCGGCAGCGGGCCCCACAGCACGTGCTGGAGCTGTTCGGCGGCGTCGCTCACCCCGACGAACACCAGGCTCGCGAGCACGCCCACGGCGGCGGCGGGCAGGACGAGCAACAGCAGCACCCGCGCGGGGGCCGCACCGGCGTTCGGGAGCGCCTGCCGCGCGGAGTCCTGAGCCACGGGCTCACCATAAACGGATAAAACGCCCACAACATCCCGGGCGGCATCCGGGCTTGCACCTCACGCCGCGTGAGGCGGCACCGTGGAGCCGTACCGACGACAGCGACGACGAGGAGCGGACAGTGAGCTACTCCGTGGGACAGGTCGCGGGGTTCGCCGGAGTCACGGTGCGCACCCTGCACCACTACGACGAGATCGGCCTGCTCGTGCCCGGCGAACGCACCCACGCGGGACACCGACGCTACACCGACGCCGACCTCGACCGGCTCCAGCAGGTCCTGTTCTACCGGGAGCTCGGCTTCCCGCTCGACGAGGTCGCGGCCCTGCTCGACGACCCGGCGGCGGACCCGCGCGCCCACCTGCGCCGCCAGCACGAACTGCTGACGGCCCGGATCGAGAAGCTGCAGAAGATGGCCACGGCCGTGGAACACGCCATGGAGGCACGCAAGATGGGCATCAACCTCACACCCGAGGAGCGGTTCGAGGTGTTCGGCGACAAGGACCCCGAGCAGTACCGCGAGGAGGCGGAGGCACGCTGGGGCGACACCGAGGCGTACGCCGAGTCGCAGCGCCGGGCCGCCGCGTACACCAAGGAGGACTGGAAGCGCATCCAGGCCGAGGCCGATGAGTGGGGCGAGCGCTACGCGGCCCTCGTCGCCACCGGCGAGCGGCCGTCCGGCGAGGCCGCCATGGACCTCGCCGAGGAACACCGGCAGCACATCAGCGGGTACTTCTTCGAGGTGCCCTACGAGATGCACCGGTGCTTCGGCGAGATGTACGTCTCCGACGAGCGTTTCAAGGCGTTCTACGACGCGATGGGCGCCGGCGTCGCCGAGCACCTGCGCGCCGCGATCCTGGCCAACGCCGACCGCCACACCTCATGACGGCCTGACGCCCTGACGGCCTCACGCCCGCCCTGGTCCGGGGGCTCACTCCCGGGCCAGGACCACGGCGGTGCCGTAGGCGCACACCTCGGTCCCGACGTCCGCCGCCTCGGTCACGTCGAACCGGAACGCCAGCACACCGTTGGCCCCACGCGCGCGTGCCTGCTCCACCAGCCGCTCCATGGCCTGGTTGCGGGTCTCCACGAGCGTCTTGGTGAGCCCCTTCAGCTCGCCGCCGACCATCGACTTCAGGCCGGCGCCGATCTGGCTGCCGAGATGCCGGGAGCGCACGGTGAGGCCGAAGACCTCGCCGATCACTTGTCGCACCTGGTGTCCGGGCACGTCGTTCGTCGTCACGACCAGCACGTCCGGCTGGGGCCCCTGGCCGCCGCCGTAGTCATCGAGTCCCATGCCCACAGCTTTGACCGAGTCGGCGCACAGTGCATCCTGGAGACAGCGGTGGAACCCGGGGCGGTCACCGGGCGTTGTAGCTTTGTGCGGCGCTCCGCCGCGCGTCAGCCGCCGTAGCCGCCCTCATCTCCCCAGCACCCCCAGGAGCCCGGACCCGTGATGACACTCGCCCTAGGCCCGAGCTGGATGGATCCCAACCACCTGCTCGACACGTACGGCATCTGGGGCCTGCTGCTCGTCGTGTTCGCCGAGTCCGGCCTGCTCATCGGCTTCTTCCTGCCCGGCGACTCGCTCCTGTTCACCTGCGGCCTGCTGATCACGTCCCACAAGCTGGACTTCCCGCTGTGGGCCGCGATCGTCCTGATCTGTCTCGCCGCGATCCTCGGCGACCAGGCGGGCTACATGTTCGGCAAGAAGGTCGGGCCGTCCCTGTTCAACCGGCCCGACTCCCGGCTGTTCAAGCAGGAGAACGTCGTCAAGGCGCACGAGTTCTTCGAGAAGTACGGCCCGAAGTCCCTGGTCCTGGCCCGCTTCGTGCCCATCGTCCGCACCTTCACGCCGATCATCGCCGGCGTCAGCGGCATGCGGTACCGCTCCTTCCTCACCTTCAACATCATCGGCGGCACCCTCTGGGGCGCGGGCGTCACCCTGCTCGGCTCCTGGCTGGGCAACATCACGTTCGTCAAGAACAACATCGAGGCGATCCTCATCCTGATCGTCCTCGTCTCGGTCGTCCCGATCGCCATCGAGTTCCTCCGAGCCCGCTCCAAGAACAAGAAGACCCCGCCCCCGGCCGCGGCCCCGGTTCACCAGCAGCCCCCGGCCCCGATGATGGACGACGCCACGACACGGCTCCGCCGCATCGAACCGGAACCGCACTACGACCAGCCGTACCAGCAACAGCAGGACCAGTACTGGAACCAGAACTACGACAACCAGTACTACGGCGACCAGCAGTACCCGCAGCAACAGCAGCACGGCTACGACTACAACCAGGGCGAGTACCGCGCCCCTTAGGGGCGCGGGGAACTGCGCGAACAACCACAACGCACCCGCACCCGCCCACGGCGAGCACCAGCCGAGCTACTGGGCGGACCTCACCAACCCAGACTCAGAAACCCCGAGTCCGCTTAGCAGCCCGGCGTTTCCCGGCGGAGCCAACCCGCAACGTCAGCCGAGAAATCTCCGCCCCCAGGTTCACCCCGATGGCAATGGCCATCGCCAGCGACGCCGCCTTCGCCAACGACACCAACCCCTTGTCGACCTCGTTGTGCGCCATCGACAACAGCCCGAAGTACGTCGCCGACCCCGGCAGCAGCGGCCCGATCGCCGCCGTCGTGTACGGCAGCGCCGACGCGAACCGGTACCGGGACAGCAGCTGCCCGAACAGCCCCACCAGGCCCGCGGCCACGGCGGTGGACGCCACCGGCGAGATGTCGCCGGCGGAGTGCATCGCGCCGTACACCGACCACGCGATCCCCCCGTTCAGGGTGACCGCCAGCACAGTGGACCGTTCCTGTTGCAACAGCACCGCGAACGTCAGCGACAGCAGCATCGACGCGGCGATCTGCACCAGCGGCCGATCGGGCATGTTCAGAGCCGCGTCCGGATTGAGCTTGGCGCCCACCTTCACGCCGAAGTACAGGACGACCAGCACGCCCACCACGATGCCGACGAAGAAGTACATGACCTCCAGCAGGCGCGCGGACGCGGTGATGTAGAAGCCGGTCAGCCCGTCCTGCACACCCGCCACCAGCGCCCGCCCCGGCAGCAGCGCGAACAGACCACCGGTGATCACCGCGGACGCCTTCACGTCGACGTGCGCGACCGTGAGCGCCACACCGATCGCCGCGGGCGGCATCGCGGCCACCGTGAACTGGTAGAACTCCGGCAGCCCGCGCCCGGCGCAGAGCCAGGCCAGCCGGTCGCCGAGCATCGCGCCGACCGCCGCCGCCACGAACACCAGCAGGTCGCCGCCGACGAGGACGGAGGCCGCGCCCGCCAGCAGCCCGGTGCTCGCGGTGAGCGCCCAGCCGGGGTACGGGTGCCGGTTGCGGCGGATCTCGGCGAGACGCCGGTACGCCTCCTCCAGCGAGATGTGGGCCTCGGGGTCGGTCAGGTCGTCCACCAGGCGGAACACGGCCGCGAGCCGCGTGTAGTCCGTGCCCCGGCGCCGTACCGTGCGGGACGCCGTCACCGGGTCCTCGACCAGGGACGGCTGGTGGGAGATCGACAGCAGGGTGAAGGTGACGTTCGGTTCGCAGCGGTCGAGGCCGTAGGACCGGCACACCGCGAACATCGCGGCCTCCACGTCCTCGGCGTTCTCCCCGCCCGCAAGCAGCAGCTCCCCGATACGCAGGGTCAGGTCGAGCACGCGTGGGACGGCGGGGCCCTCCTCCTCGACCCGCTGCACCGGTTCCGGCGCCGGCCGCTCGGTCACCGGCATGCGCAGCATCGTGCGCATCCGGTCCTGCCAGGGGGCGTCCTTGACGAGGCTGACCAGCGGCACCCCGGCGGCCGGTGTGAACGCGGGCGGGGCGTCCTTGGCGCTGTAGGTGCGCGGGGTGCTGAACGCCGACCCCTCCGGCTCCGCCCCCGCCGGCTGCGGCGACGCCAGGCCCTGCGGGACGGCGAACTCCGACGTCGTCTCGGACTCACCGCCGGCCCTGGGGGCCATCATCCCCTCGGGGAGGGCGAACTCGGAAGTGATCTCCGGGTCGTACGTGGTCCGCGCCTCGTCCGACCGCGGCTTCCTGTCCTCCGCCTCCGTCACCGTGCCTTGCTCCCTGAACGAACCGATCGTCGGCCACCAGTATGCGTACCCGCACACGAACGGGCCGCACGCGTGCGCGTGCGGCCCGTGGGAGACGACCGGTCAGTGACCGCCCGTCTCCTTGAAGCGCTTGTACGACCGCTCGATCTCGATCTCGGCCTCGGTGCGGCCCACCCAGTTGGCGCCCTCGACCGACTTGCCGGGCTCCAGGTCCTTGTAGACCTCGAAGAAGTGCTGGATCTCCAGGCGGTCGAACTCCGACACGTGGTGGATGTCCCGCAGGTGCTCCACGCGCGGGTCGGTCGCCGGGACGCACAGCAGCTTGTCGTCGCCGCCGGCCTCGTCCGTCATCCGGAACATGCCGATCGCGCGGCACTTGATCAGGCAGCCCGGGAAGGTCGGCTCGTCCAGGATGACCAGCGCGTCCAGCGGGTCGCCGTCCTCGCCGAGGGTGTTCTCGACGAATCCGTAGTCGGTCGGGTAGGCGGTCGAGGTGAAGAGGCGACGGTCCAGGCGGATCCGACCGGTCTCGTGGTCCACCTCGTACTTGTTCCGCGAACCCTTCGGGATCTCGATCGTGACGTCGAACTCCACCGGTGGCTCCTCCATGATCAACACATAGTTCTGGTGGTTAAGTGTCCCTCACGCAGGTGTGTGATCGCGAAAGGGGCTGGTGGTCGTGCCAGAGCAGGGGCCTGGACGAGACGCGAGACCGCGGGTGGTGCGGATCGCGAACGCCGTTCGACCACGTCTGGCGCGCGCCGCGACCGCCGCGAGGCCGCGGGTCGCGCGGCTGGCGAGGGCCGTACGGTCCACGCGTGCGCACCTCCCCGGCTCGCGGACCGTCAGGACGGTCCGGACCTGGCAGTTCACCGCCGGTGCCGCCACCGCCGGGCTGGCGCTGGCCGCCGGTGTGGTGACCGTGGCAGGTCCCTGGGACGCCAACGGCCAGCGTACGGCCGAGCGGGACCGGGCGGTCGCCCTGGAGCGGTCAGGTGGCGCAGATCACGGCGCCGGTACGGCCGCTGGGGCGCCCAGGCCCGCCCCGAGCGCCCCGCCCGTGCTGACCGGTCTGGGGGCCGCCGGGACCACCGTGACCACCAAGGAGGCCCCGCCCGGCCCGGACGCCCTGGCGAGCGTCCTGGGGCCCCTCCTGGGCGCCCCCGCGCTCAGCGGCGGCCACGCGGCGGTCGTCGTCGACGTGGCCACCGGCAAGCGGCTCTACGGCGTCGACGCCGACCGGCCGAGCACGCCCGCCTCCACCACCAAGCTGGCCACCGCCACCGCGGCCCTGTCCGCGCTCGGCCCCGACCACCGCTTCACCACCCGGGCCGCGCTCGAACCCGACACCGGGGAACTGGTGCTCGTCGGCGGCGGCGACCCCACGCTGACCGCGCACCGGGACGCCCAGGGCTGGGCCTCACTGCGCACCCTGGCCGCCGACACCGCGAAGGCGCTGCGCGAGCGCGGTATCCACCAGGTCACGCTCTCGTACGACACCACGCTCTTCACCGGCCCCGCCCTGCACCCCATCGGCGTGAACGTCAACCTCGCGCCGGTCACCGCCCTGGCCGCCGACGAGGGCCGTACCGACGACTCCACCCACGGCCCCGTCACCCGGGTCACCGACCCGGCGGCGGACGCCACGCGCGCGTTCGCGGCCTTCCTGAACGACGCCGGCGTCAAGACCTCGTCCCCCGGGCCCTCCAAGGCGACCACCCGCGCCGAGACCCTCGCGACCGTCTCCTCGCCGCCGCTGTCCGCCCTGGTCGAGCGCATGCTGACCAACAGCGACAACGACATCGCCGAGACCCTCGCCCGGCAGACCGCCCTCGCCACCGGCGAACCGGGCAGCTTCGACGGCGGGGCCCGGGCGATCGCCGCCCAGCTGAAGAAGCTGGGGCTGCCGCTGGCCGGAGCGTCGTTCCACGACGGCAGCGGGCTGAACCGGGACGACAAGGTCACCGCCGACCTCCTCACGGCCGTCCTCGTCAAGGCCGCCGACCCCGCCCACCCCGAACTGCGCCCCATCCTCACCGGCCTGCCCATCGCCGGCTTCACCGGCACTATGGCGGGCCGCGAGACCGACAGCGCGGCGGGGCTCGTCCGCGCCAAGACCGGCACCCTCACCGGCGTCAACACCCTCGCCGGCACGGTCGTCGACGCCGACGGCCGCCTCCTCGCCTTCGCCTTCCTCGCCTCCCACACCACAAACGCCGACGCGGCCCAGTCCGCCCTCGACACGACGGTCACGGCACTGACCGCCTGCGGCTGCGAAACGCTCCGCTGAGGTTCCGCCGACTGCCCACGCCCCCGGGTGCCCGTCCCCACCCGCGCAGTTCCCCGCGCCCCTGGGGTCGTGCCCCGTTCCCGCCGTCCGAGGGTGCGACCGCCGTCGTGGCCGCTCGCGCAGTTCCCCGCGCCCCTTTCCCGTTCCCGCCGTGGGCAGGCGTTCCGCAGGGCGGAACGGGTGGGCACGGCCTGCGGCGCCGGGTGCCGTGGCAGTTCCGCCTCAGTTTGCCGACCTCGCCGGAGGCGCGAGGCTGCAAGCCCCACCGCCTGCCCCAAGTGGGAACGCTCACGTACGGTTGGGACCATGACTGGCTTCGGTGGCACTGCCTCGCCCGTGATGGTCGACTGGAACCTCGCGGTGGCGACCGCGACACGGCTCGTACGACCGGGCCCCGAAGTCAGCCGCGACGAGGCGAGGGCCGTCGTCGCGGAGCTGCGCAAACACGCCAAGGCCTCGGAGGAACACGTCCGGGGCTTCACTCGTATGGCCACCGAGGACATCCACGACACCCCCGTCCTCGTCGTCGACCGCCCCGGCTGGGTCCGCGCGAACGTCGCCGGCTTCCGCGAGATCCTCAAACCGCTCCTGGAGAAGATGCAGGAACGCCGCACCGGCAACCCCGGCAGCGCCGTCCTCGGCGCCGTCGGCGGCAAGGTCACCGGCGTCGAACTCGGCATGCTCCTGTCCTTCCTGTCCTCCCGCGTCCTCGGCCAGTACGAGACCTTCGCCCCCGCCACCCGCGACCTCCCCGCCGGCGGCCCCCCGGACTCGCCGGCGGGCGGCGGCCGCCTGCTGCTCGTCGCGCCGAACATCGTCCACGTGGAGCGCGAACTCGACGTGGAACCCCACGACTTCCGGCTGTGGGTCTGCCTGCACGAGGAGACGCACCGCACCCAGTTCACCGCCGTGCCCTGGCTGCGGGACCACCTGGAGGGCGAAATCCAGTCGTTCTTGTCGGAGACCGACGTCGACCCGATGACCGTGCTGGAACGCGTCCGGGAAGCCGCGCAGTCCCTCGCCGGCGGTCGCCCCGAGGCCGAGGAGGACGACGGCGGACGCTCGTTCGTCGAACTGGTGCAGACCCCCGCCCAGCGAGAGATCCTCGGCCGCCTCACCGCAGTCATGTCCCTGCTGGAGGGCCACGCCGACTTCGTCATGGACGGCGTCGGACCCGAGGTCGTACCGACCGTCTCCGAGATCCGCGAGAAGTTCCAGCAACGACGGGCCAAGGGCGCCTCCCGGCTCGACCTCGCCCTGCGCAAACTGCTCGGCCTGGACGCCAAACTCAGGCAGTACCGGGACGGCGAACGCTTCGTACGGGCCGTCGTCGGCCAGGTCGGCATGGACGGCTTCAACCGGGTCTGGACCTCCCCCAACACCCTCCCCACCAAGGCGGAGATCGCCAAACCGGCGGACTGGGTCGCGCGGGTGCACCGCAAGCCCGAGTCGTGAACCCCGTACGAGCGTGGTGAACGAATCCGGCCGACGGCAGGCGAACGCCCCCTCAATCACCCGTCCGAGGGACCGTGAGCCATGAGTAGGCGTGCAATGCTCGGGGAACGCCCCGCTTCTGTCACCATCTACACACTCTGAGTGACCGAATCTCGGGCTCACCCCCGAAAACTTCATGAAGGGAACCGGACATGGGTCCCCATCCTGCGGTCGCGGCGATACGCCTGGCGGTCCGCCGCGCCCTCAACGACCTCCTCACCGACCACCCGCACCACCCCGGCGAGCATCCCGGCGCGCACCCCGGCGAGCACCCCGGCACCGCGGCCGAGCGGCCCCCCTCCCCGCTCGTCCTCGTCGCGTGCTCCGGCGGCGCCGATTCCATGGCCCTCGCCTCCGCCCTCGCCTTCGAAGCCCCCAAACTCGGCATCCGCGCCGGCGGCGTCACCGTCGACCACGGCCTCCAGGCCGGCTCCGACCTCCGCGCGGGCGAAGTCGCCCAGCGGCTGCGCGACCTCGGCCTCGACCCCGTCGAGTCCGTCGCCGTCACCGTCGGCCGCGACGGCGGACCCGAAGCAGCCGCCCGCGACGCCCGCTACGCCGCCCTCGACGCCGCCGCCGAACGCCACGGCGCCGGCGCGATCCTCCTCGGCCACACGCGGGACGACCAGGCCGAAACCGTCCTGCTGGGCCTCGCCCGTGGCTCCGGCATCCGCTCCCTGTCCGGCATGGCCGCGGTCTCGGGGGCCGGCGGCCGCTACCGGCGCCCCTTCCTGCACCTCGACCGGCAGACCGCCCGCACGGCCTGCATGGCCCAGTCCCTCCCGGTCTGGGACGACCCGCACAACGCAGACCCGGCCTACACCCGCTCCCGGCTCCGCCACGAGGGCCTGCCCGCTCTGGAGAAGGCCCTCGGCAAGGGCGTCGTCGAAGCTCTCGCCCGCACCGCCCAGCTCTCCCGCGACGACGCCGACGCCCTCGACACCTGGGCCCGCCAGGCCGCCGCCGCCGTACGGGACTCGGCCGGGCTGCTGGAGTGCGCCAAACTGCACGAACTGCCGCCCGCCGTCCGCCGCCGCGTCCTGCGCCGCGCCGCCATCGAGGCCGGCGCCCCGGCCGGTTCGCTGTTCGCCCGCCACATCGAGGAAGTCGACCGGCTGATCACCGGCTGGCGCGGCCAGGGAGCCATCAACCTGCCGGGCAAGGTCGTGGCTCAGCGACAGGGTGGCAGACTGGTCATTCGGCAGAGCTGAATCCCGGCCCCCGGTGGCCGGGGCAGCCGGTGGACGACCGAAAGTGATGCGGGTGGACGCGAACGACATGGGTGCCGACCTCCAGCAGGTACTCATCACCAAAGAAGAGATCGACGCCAAGCTGGCCGAACTGGCCGCGAAGATCGACGCGGAGTACGCGGGCAAGGACCTGCTCATCGTCGGCGTCCTCAAAGGCGCCGTCATGGTCATGGCCGACCTGGCCCGGGCCCTGTCCACCCCCGTCACCATGGACTGGATGGCCGTGTCCTCCTACGGCGCGGGCACCCAGTCCTCCGGTGTCGTCCGCATCCTCAAGGACCTCGACACCGACATCAAGGGCCGGCACGTCCTGATCGTCGAGGACATCATCGACTCCGGCCTGACCCTCTCCTGGCTGATCAACAACCTCGGCTCCCGCGAGCCCGCCTCCCTCAAGGTGTGCACGCTCCTGCGCAAGCCGGACGCCGCCAAGGTCGCCATCGAGGTGGAATGGGTCGGCTTCGACATCCCGAACGAGTTCGTCGTCGGCTACGGCCTCGACTACGCCGAGAAGTACCGCAACCTCCCGTTCGTCGGTACGCTCGCGCCCCACGTCTACGGCGGCTGACCCCGCGCACCGGGCCACGGGCGGCTGAACCGCTGAGCCAGTCGGCCCAAGACCGGTAGGACGATCGGGAACCCCAGCGGGTTCCACCGCGTTGGAGCATGCAGAGACGGGATTCCCGGCCGTCGAAGCGGCTTCGTGCGGCTTCGGGCAACATTGCTGGGGTACCGTCAGAAGAACTGTCTTATCAAACTCACTATGGCAGGAGGGACGGGGCGACACCGCTCCGTATGGATGGACGTGAAGCGATACTTCCGTGGGCCGGTCATGTGGATCGTGCTGGCCGTCCTTGCCGTGGTCGTGTTGATGCAGGTCGTCGGCTCGTCCGGCGGCTACAAGACGGTGGACACCGGCCAAGTCGTGGCGGCGATCAACGACAACAAGGTCGAGTCGGCCAAGCTCACCACCGGTGACGAGCAGACCGTCAAGGTCACGCTCAAGGACGGGGTGAAGGTCGAGGGCAGCTCGAAGATCCAGGCGAGCTACATCGGCGACCAGGGCGTGACCATCGCCAGCCAG
Source organism: Streptomyces sp. NPDC047028 (assembly GCF_040644095.1). Lineage (NCBI taxonomy): Bacteria > Bacillati > Actinomycetota > Actinomycetes > Kitasatosporales > Streptomycetaceae > Streptomyces > Streptomyces sp. NPDC047028. The sequence continues at coordinate 70,575 of NZ_JBEYVS010000003.1, read as the reverse complement.
CTGCAGACCAAGTACCAGGACAAGCAGATCCCCGACGGCTACACCGTGTCGCCGTCGAAGCAGAACCCGTTTCTCGGCGTCCTGCTCTCCCTGCTGCCCTTCGTCCTGATCGTGGTCGTCTTCCTGTTCCTGATGAACCAGATGCAGGGCGGCGGCTCCCGGGTCATGAACTTCGGGAAGTCCAAGGCCAAGCTCATCACCAAGGACACCCCCAAGACGACCTTCTCCGACGTCGCCGGCTGTGACGAGGCCGTCGAGGAACTCCAGGAGATCAAGGAGTTCCTCCAGGAACCGGCGAAGTTCCAGGCCGTCGGCGCCAAGATCCCCAAGGGCGTGCTCCTCTACGGCCGCCCCGGCACCGGCAAGACCCTGCTCGCGCGCGCCGTCGCCGGCGAGGCGGGCGTCCCCTTCTACTCGATCTCCGGCTCCGACTTCGTCGAGATGTTCGTCGGCGTCGGCGCCTCCCGGGTCCGCGACCTCTTCGAGCAGGCCAAGGCGAACGCCCCGGCGATCGTCTTCGTCGACGAGATCGACGCGGTCGGCCGCCACCGCGGCGCCGGCCTCGGCGGCGGTCACGACGAGCGCGAGCAGACCCTGAACCAGCTCCTCGTCGAGATGGACGGCTTCGACGTCAAGGGCGGCGTGATCCTCATCGCCGCGACGAACCGGCCCGACATCCTCGACCCGGCACTGCTGCGCCCCGGCCGCTTCGACCGGCAGATCGCGGTCGACCCGCCGGACCTCCAGGGCCGTCTGGAGATCCTCAAGGTCCACCAGAAGGGCAAGCCCGTCGCCCAGGACGTCGACCTCGCCGCCGTCGCCCGCCGCACCCCCGGCATGACCGGCGCCGACCTGGCCAACGTGCTCAACGAGGCCGCGCTCCTCACCGCCCGCGGCGACCAGAAGCTGGTCGACAACAAGGCGCTGGACGAGGCGATCGACCGCGTGGTCGCGGGCCCGCAGAAGCGGACCCGGATCATGTCCGACAAGGAGAAGAAGATCACCGCGTACCACGAGGGCGGTCACGCCCTGGTCGCGGCGGCCTCACCGAATTCCGACCCCGTCCACAAGATCACCATCCTGTCCCGGGGTCGCGCCCTGGGCTACACGATGGTCCTGCCCGACGAGGACAAGTACTCGACCACGCGCAACGAGATGCTCGACCAGCTCGCCTACATGCTGGGCGGCCGGGCGGCCGAGGAACTGGTCTTCCACGACCCGACCACCGGCGCCGCCAACGACATCGAGAAGGCCACCAACCTGGCCCGCGCGATGGTGACGCAGTACGGCATGACCGAGCGGCTCGGCGCGATCAAGTTCGGCGGCGACAACAGCGAGCCCTTCCTGGGCCGTGAGATGGCTCACCAGCGCGACTACTCGGAAGAGGTCGCCGCGCTGGTCGACGAGGAGGTCAAGAAGCTCATCGAGACCGCGCACAACGAGGCCTGGGAGATCCTGGTCGAGAACCGCGACGTGCTCGACAACCTCGTCCTGCAGCTGCTGGAGAAGGAGACGCTGGGCAAGGAGGAGATCGCCGAGATCTTCGCCGCCATCCACAAGCGCCCGGCGCGGCCCGCCTGGACCGGCTCCTCCCGCCGCACCCCGTCCACCCGTCCGCCGGTGCTCTCCCCCAAGGAGCTGGCCCTGACGAACGGCGCGAACGGCGCCACGGCGGCGATCAGCACGGCCAAGTCCACGGCCGCGGAGCCCGCCCCGGCGACGGAGCAGTCCCCGGAGGACCGCCCCGAGAGCTGACCGGCCCGGAATGAATGCCGCGCCCCCCAGGTTCTAGCCTGGGGGGCGCGGCATTTCGTAGGCCCGCATGCCCGTGAACGAGACAGGCACAGGAACGAGGAACCAGATGACCGACCCCGTGACACTGGACGGCGAGGGCCCCATCGGCGAGTTCGACGAGAAGCGCGCCGAGAACGCCGTACGCGAACTCCTGATCGCGGTCGGCGAAAACCCGGACCGCGAGGGCCTCCGGGAAACCCCGGCGCGGGTGGCGCGGGCGTATCGGGAGCTGCTGGCCGGGTTGTGGCAGGAGCCCGAGGACGTTCTCACGACCACGTTCGACCTGGGGCACGACGAGATGGTCCTGGTCAAGGACATTGAGATCGTTTCCCTCTGTGAACATCATCTCCTGCCATTTCATGGCGTAGCTCACGTTGGTTACATTCCTGCTGAATCGGGCAAAATCACCGGCTTGTCGAAGCTGGCGCGCCTGGTCGAGGTGTTCGCGCGGCGTCCGCAGGTGCAGGAACGACTCACCACACAGATCGCGGATTCACTCATGCGGATCCTCGACGCGCGCGGGGCCATCGTCGTCATCGAGGCCGAGCACATGTGCATGTCGGTGCGGGGTATCCGCAAGCCCGGCGCCAAGACGACCACGTCCGCGGTGCGCGGCCAGCTGCGGGACGCTACGACCCGTGCCGAGGCAATGAGCCTGATACTGGCGCACTGACCCGATTGTCAGTGGTGCCCGATACCGTCCTTGATCAGTGGGGTTGATCACTGGTCAAGGGGGGATCGGGAAATGGCGTAGGGACTGCCGAGCAAGCAGCTGGTGACCGTGGTCGGCGGGGGACGTCAGGCCAGGCACGTCGAGGTCGGTGCCAAGTTGTGGGCTTTGGACGGTACCCGGACCATGCAGACGACCGTCGTCGAGGTGACCGCCGTCAAGGCGCGTGAAGTCGTGGATGTGGTCACTGATCGCCTCACGTTCACCGTCGCTCCGATGCAGGAGTTGGGAACCACCCGTGGATGGGTACCCGCCGACGACGCGACGGGGAGCGCGGTCGCCTGGACCCACGCGCGGAAGCTGTGCAGGGAGCGGTTGACGATCCGGCCGGGATACGAGTTCGGGTACTTCGTCGGAGCCACGTGTGCGGATGGGACCGTCGGCAAGAACTACGTGTCGCTCGTGGTCAACGAAGAGCACTTCGCCGCGCGCTACGCCGAGTGCCTGACGAAATCCACTGGCCTGCCGGCACGGTTGGAACCCGTGACCCGCCCATCCGGCTTCCTTCAGCGGGACCTGCCCGGGCTTCCGGGTGCGTGTCGTGTCGTCGTACCTTTCGGATGCGATGCGGCAGTACGTCGGCGGTGACGCCCACCACATGCGGCAGCGGTTCCCGCGTGTGGTCCTCCGGGACGAGGAGACCTTCGCGGGCTTTCTCGACGGCTACGTCGAGGGAGACGGGCACCGGCTTCGCGGCAGGTGGGGGGCCCGGGTGGTGGTGAGTGGGAATGTGCCGTTCCTGCGTGAGATGGCGTCCGTCATCGGCGCGCGATTCACGCCGAATGCCAAGCCCGGTCGGGTGTCGCGTCTGTATATCTCCGACGAGTGGGCCCGGCGAGGGACCTACCAGCCCGAGCACCACCCCCTCGACCCCGGCGAATCGTCCTGGGTCAAGGTGAACGAGGTCAGGCGGAGGGCTGCCGCGGGCACCAAGCCCTTCACCCTCTACAGCTACCGCCTCCACCCCCATCCCGGTTTCTGGTGAACGGGCACCTGGTGCGGCAGGACTGGTAGCCGCGGTTCAGGACGCTGGTTCCGCGCCCTGGGGGTGTTGGTCGTCGTCCTCGGGGAGTTTGCAGACACGTTCCAGGAACAGGGCTGCCGCTATGACGCCGATGCCGGCCGCGACGGAGAGGCCGGCGTAGATGGCCTGGTCGACGCGGGCGGGGATGTCGAGGAGTTCCAGGAGGAAGACGCCCGTGCCGCCGTACATGCCGGCGACGAGGGCGGCGACCAGGGCGCTGGCCTGGCCGAAGACGACGGCGCGGGCGGCCATCAGGAGGTCGACGCCCTTGGCTCCGGGGCGGCGCTCGCGCTGGGCCTTCAGGCGGGCGCGCAGCGAGAGTGCCGTGGCCAGCAGGACCACGGCGATCAGGGCGAGGACGATGGGGGCGGCCAGCGGGACGCTGGGGAGGGTGCCGACCGCGTTCCACAGGCGGGCGGCCGCCCAGGACAGGACTCCCGCCACGACGAACACGCCGACCAGCACCCTGATGCGCAGCTCTTTCACGGTGTCCCTTCAGCTCCCCCGGCGCGGCCCCTGCGGTCGTCCGTCTCGACCTTAACGACTACTCGGGCAGTCGGAGTTCCAGGTCGCCGCGGGCCTCGACGCCGTCGCGGGTGATGCCGGACAGCAGGTCGGCCACCGGGCCGCGGCCGGGGAGCTGGGCCTGGGGGTCCACGTCGTGCCAGGGCGCCAGCACGAAGGCCCGCTCGTGGGCGCGGGGGTGGGGGAGGGTGAGCCGGGGGTCGTCGGAGGTGATCTCGGCGTAGGAGACGATGTCGACGTCGAGGGTGCGCGGACCCCAGCGTTCATCGCGGACGCGGTTGAAGGCCTCCTCCACGGCGTGGGCGCGCTCCAGCAGGGAGGAGGGCGGCAGGGTGGTCTTGAGGACGACGACGGCGTTGAAGTAGGAGGGCTGGCTGCCGGGCTCGACGCCCCAGGGCTCGGTCTCGTAGACCGGGGAGACGGCCTTCACGCGGACGCCGGGGGTGTCCTCCAGGGCGTCCACGGCCCCCTGGAGGGTCTCCAGGCGGTTGCCCAGGTTTGAGCCGAGGGAGATCACGGCGCGTTTGGGGTTACTGAGGGTGGTGTCGGCGGCGTCGACCTGTTCGACGACGGAGGCGGGCACCGGCTGGACGGTCGGGTCGCTCTGACCCCAGGTGAACGGTCGGGTCATACTCGGCTCCGGGTGATCGTGACGGTGACGTCGTCGAAGGGGACGGTGATCGGTGCGTCGGGCTTGTGGACGCAGACCTCGACCTCCTGCACTCCCTCGTGCTTCAGGCAGACCTGGGCGATGCGCTCGGCGAGCGTCTCGATGAGGTTCACCGGCTCGCCCTCGACCGCGGCCACGACCTCTTCGGCGACGATCCCGTAGTGCGCGGTCTTCGTCAGGTCGTCGTCGGCGGCGGCCGGGCGGGTGTCCAGGCCGAGGACGAGGTCCACGATGAAGGTCTGGCCCTCCTCGCGTTCCTTGGGGAACACACCGTGGTGACCTCGGGCCTTCAGGCCGCGCAGCGCGACACGATCCACGCGAATCACTCCTGCAATCGTCGGTAAGGGCCGGTGCGCACCGCGTGCGGGCGGTGCACCGGCCTGAAGACGAATCTACCTGCGGGCACTGACACGGCCGGGGCGCGGGGGCGTGGGGACGGGCCCGCTCGACGAGGGTTCATCCGGTGTTTGCCCCGGGGGACCCGGTCGCGTCAGGGGTTGGTAGCCGCACCTACCCCGGGGATCGTGATTCCAACCACTTCTTGGTCCGTGCGGGGCCCGGGGGCCGGGGCCGGGGATGGCAGCCGGTGCGGCGCGGGCTCAGGCGAGGGTCTCGTCGTCCGGGTTCCCGCCGCTTCCGCCGTTCCCGTCGTCGCCCTCCTCGCCGTCGTCGTCCTCACCGGTCTCGGCGAGCACGGGGGAGGCGTGATGGGACCAGATCTTCCAGCCGAGCGGGGTGCGCCGGAACACGTTCGTGGCGACGACGAGCTGCCCGAGGAGGGGGCCCAGTTCGGCGCCCTCGGCGGGGGCGGGGCCGCCGCTGAGGATGTTCTCGGTGCAGGTCACGACGGCGGTGTCGCCGGTCACGGAGACGTGCACGTCGGTCAGGAAGAACTGGATGTAGTCGGTGTTGGCCATGATCAGCGCGTACGACCTGAGGACCTCGCCGCGGCCCGTGAGCGCCGGCCAGCCGGGGTGCACGCAGGAGATCACGCCGGTGTCGGCGGGGTCGTGGTAGGTCTCGTCGACGCCGAGGTCGCCGGGCGTGAGCCAGAGCGAGGACAGTTCCTCGAAGTCGCCGCGTTCCATCGCCTCGTAGAAGGCGGTGTTGGCGGCCTCGACGTTCTCGACGTCGGTGTGGGGTGCGCTCACCGGGCTCCTTCCGCCCCGCGCCCGTGACCGGTGCCGGGCGCGTCGGGTGTCGTACGTGCCCCTTCCACGGCGCGGGCGACGCGAACCGCGTCCGCGGTGGCGCGTACCTCGTGGACGCGGACGGCCCAGGCGCCGGCGTGGGCGGCGAGCGCGGAGACGGCGGCGGTGGCGGCGTCGCGTTCACGGGCGGGCGGCGGCGCGCCTTCGGGGCCGGCGAGGACACGGCCGAGGAACCGTTTGCGGGAGGCGGCGACGAGCAGGGGGTGGCCGAGGGCGCGCAGGCGGTCGAGGTGGGCGAGGAGGGTGAGGTCGTGTCCGGCCTCCTTGGAGAAGCCGAGTCCGGGGTCGACGACTATCCGGTCCGGGGCTATGCCGCCGGCGAGGACGGCGTCCACGCGCGCGTGGAGTTCGTCGAGGACTTCGGCGACGACGTCGTCGTAGACCCCGTGGACCTTGTCGCCGTGGAGGAAGCCGCGCCAGTGCATGACGACGAAGGGGGCACCCGCGGCGGCGACGACGGGGACCATCGCGGGGTCGGCGAGGCCGCCGCTGACGTCGTTGACGAGGGCGGCGCCGGCCGCGAGGGACTGTTCGGCGACGGTGGCCCGCATGGTGTCGACGGAGACGACGACGCCTTCGGCGGCGAGGCCGCGGACGACGGGGACGACGCGCCGGAGTTCCTCGGACTCGTCGACGCGGGTGGCGCCGGGGCGGGTGGACTCGCCGCCGACGTCGACCAGGTCGGCGCCCTCGGCGACGAGGTCGAGGCCGTGTTTGACGGCGGTGGTGGTGTCGAACCAGCGGCCGCCGTCGGAGAAGGAGTCGGGGGTCACGTTGACGACCCCCATGACCGCGCACCGGTCCCATGCCGGAAGGCCCGCCACTCGGCCGCGCCCGCTGTGGTTGTTCATACGTTCAGCGTAGGCCCCTGGAGGTGGCCGGAACTGCCCGGACATGGTGCGGCCCGGGCGGCGGCCCCCGGCTGGAGGGGGAGGGGCTGCCGCCCGGACCCGTTTTCGGCGGTCCGCGCGCGTGCGAACCGCGGACGCACCTTTCCGGTCAGGCCGCGCGGACGTCCCGTTCCGCCACCGCGTGGGCGCAGGTGCGTTCCGCGGCGGCCCGGCGGCGGCGCAGGAAGCGGGGCAGGGGCAGGGCGAGGGTGACGAAGCCCTCCGCCTGCATGGCGGCGAAGCCGATGCGGGGCAGGTCGGCGGAGGCGCGGTAGACGACGAAGCGGGGTTCCCAGCGGGGCTGGAACTTGGCGTTGAACTTGTACAGCGACTCGATCTGGAACCAGCGGGAGAGGAACACCAGCAGTCCGCGCCAGGCGCGCAGCACCGGTCCGGCGCCGATCTTCTCCCCGCGCGCGAGGGCGGAGCGGAACATCGCGAAGTTCAGCGAGACCCGGCTGATGCCGAATTTGGGCGCGGCCTGGAGGGCGGCGACGATCAGCAGTTCGTTCATGCCGGGGTCGGCGCTGCGGTCGCGGCGCATGAGGTCCAGGGAGACCCCGTCCTCGCCCCAGGGGACGAAGTGCAGGACGGCCTTGAGGTCGCCGTACTCGCCGGGCTCGTCGTCCTGCTTGTGCGCGGTGGCGATGAGGCAGTCGCCGTCGGCGGCGTCGCCGATCCGGCCGAGCGCCATGGAGAAGCCGCGCTCGGTGTCGGTGCCGCGCCAGTCCTCGGCGGCCATGCGGACCCGCTCCAGCTCGGCCTCGCCGAGGTCACGGATGCGCCGTACCCGGGTTTCGTAGCCGGCTCGCTCGATGCGCTTGACCATCTGGCGTACGTTGCGCATCGCGCGTCCGGCGAGTGAGAAATCCGCCACGTCGACCACCGCCTCGTCGCCCAGTTCGAGGGCGTCCAGGCCGGTCTCGCGGGTCCAGACCTCGCCGCCGGTCTCGGAGCAGCCCATGACGGCGGGCGTCCAGGAGTGGGCCTTGGCCTCGTCCATGAAGCGTTCGATGGCGCCCGGCCACGCCTCGACGTCGCCGATCGGGTCCCCGCTGGCGAGCATCACGCCGGAGACGACGCGGTAGGTGACGGCGGCCTTTCCGCTGGGCGAGAAGACGACGGCCTTGTCGCGGCGCAGCGCGAAGTGGCCGAGGGAGTCGCGGCGGCCGTGCTTGGCGAGCAGGGCGCGCAGCCGGGACTCGTCCTCCTCGGTGAGGCGGGCGGCCGGGTGTTCGGGGCGGAAGGCGAGGTAGACGGTGGTGACCGCGGTGAGCCAGCCGAGGGCGCCGAGGGAGAAGGCGACCGTCCAGGAGGTGTTGCCCTTGTAGTCGACGGGTCCTTCGAAGCCGAACAGGCCGTAGACGACGTGTGTCAGCCGATCGGCCAGGCTCGGGTCGCCGACCATGAGGTTCGGGTGGACGCTGACGATGACCAGGCCGAGTGCGAGGGAACCGGCGCCCATGAGGACGAAGTTGGCGAGCGCGCGCCACCGGCTGCGCGGATCGGGCAGGGCCGTGAACTCGTCGCGGTGGCGCAGCAGCGGGAAGAGCAGGGCCATCGAGATGACTGCTCCGACGATCGAGTGCCGGTACACGAACTCGGCGACCGCGCCCGCGGGGAGCAGGGCTACCGCGGCGCGCCAGGCCCGGCGCTTGCGCCGTTTGAGGCCGTGGGCGAGGAGCAGCAGCAGCACGCCGGCGCTGAGCGACAGGGCCGCGGCGAAGGGGCCGAACGAGCCCGGCAGCACTTCCGCCAGGGCGTGCATACGGCTGTGACGGAAGCGCGGGAACACGCCCGCGGCGATGTCCAGGGCGCCGACGAGGGTGCAGGCCCTGCTGACGAGAACGGGGACGGCCTCGGGGCGCGGACCGCGCAGTATGCGCCGCGCCCGGCCTGATCGGCTCGGAACCCCGCCTGACATTTCCCCATCTATCCTGACAGACATCGCATCCCGTAGTTCTGCGAGAGACCTTGAACCCGGGCCCGATCGGGCATCCGGCGACATTGCGCCCTCTAGGACGGTGTCTCGGGGAGAGAGGTTCACTCCCCGCCGGAAACTCGGGTCAAAGGCCAAGGAAAGCACCGGGCAAGCTCAGCCAAAGTTGTGTGGGCGCGCCACGGTCGGAAAGCGCAGGCAGGAACCCCCCATGGGTCTCACGAGCAAAAAAGTGCTGGTGCTGGCGATCTTGTTCGCGGCGTTGCTGTTCGTCGCCACGGTGTGGCTGTGGCCACGGCTGGCCCGCCGCAACTGGCGGAACGTCAGCGGACGCGTCGGGCTGCTGCTGGCCACGCAGTTCGCGTTGATCGCCTCGCTCGGCATCTTCGCCAACCAGAGCTTCGGGTTCTACGCCAGCTGGGCCGACCTGTTCGGTCAGGAAACCGACCAGGGCATCGTCGTCGACCACCTGGCGGGCGGCACCGGCGGCCCCCTCCAGGTGTACTCCACGTCCCGGGTGCCGGGCGTGAAGGGCTCGCTGCCGCAGGCGGTCGGCCAGATACAGAAGGTCGAGATCGCCGGGGCGACGAGCCACATCAACTCACAGGCGTACGTCTACCTCCCCCCGGAGTACTTCCAGCACCAGTACCGCAAGCGCACGTTCCCCGCCGCGGTCGTCCTCACGGGCTACCCCGGTACGGCCAAGGCGCTGGTGACCAAGCTGCAGTACCCGCGCGTGGCGCAGGAGGAGGCGAAGCACGGGCGCATGCAGCCGATGATCCTGGTGATGCTGCGGCCGACCCTCGCTCCCCCGAGGGACACCGAGTGCGTGGACATCCCGGGCGGCCCGCAAACGGAAACGTTTTTTGCCAAGGACCTGCCAAAGGCGGTGACGTCCCACTACCGGGTCGGCAAGCAGTCGGGGAGCTGGGGCATCATCGGTGACTCCACCGGCGGCTACTGCGCGCTGAAGTTCGCCATGCACCACCCCAAGGTGTACGTCGCCGGGGCGGGCCTGTCGCCGTACTACCACGCGCCGATCGACCCCACCACGGGTGACCTGTTCCAGGGGAACGCGCTGCTGAAGAACCGCGCCAGCCTGTGGTGGCTGCTCAAGCACGAGCCCGCGCCTGACACCTCACTGCTCGTCACCAGCAGCAAGGTCGGCGAGCACAACTACAAGGACACGCTGAAGTTCATCAAGGCCGTGCAGGACACGCACCTGACCCGGGTCTCGTCGATCATCCTCGACAGCGGCGGCCACAACTTCAACACCTGGCGGCGCGAGCTCCCGGCGACGCTCCAGTGGATCAGCGGGCGGCTGAGCGACCGCTGAGCCGCGGGGAGTTTTTGCGGGGCGGGGGTCCGCGAAACGCCTACGCGCGGTAAGTTTCTGGCCATGCCACGTGGACGCCACCGCCATTCCCCGCCTCTGCACCGGCTGTTGCCTCCCTCGGCGATCGCCGGTGTCGCCGTCGTCTGCGCGCTGGGCCCGTGGGTCTTCTCGCAGGCCACGGCGTTGCGTGCGCTGGCCGCAGCCGCCGCGGCGACGACCGTCCTCGGCGCGGTCGTCATGCGCCGCTGGGACACCCACGCGGGCAAGCAGGTCGCCGACCTCACGCGCGCGCGTGCCAGCGACGAGTGGCGCTTCGAGGAACGGGTCGCCGAACTGGAGACCGACCTGGAGGAGTCGCGCGAGCTGCGCGTCAAGCTGGAGCAGCGGCTGCGCGCGAAGCGTGCCGAACTGGCCGGGCTGCGGAACGAGCACGCGTCCCTGCTGCGCCGGTACGCCACGGCGGAGACCGAGCGGGCCAGCGCCCTGGAGGGGCGCCGGCTGCTGGAGATCGAGGCGGGCGAGCCGTCGGGCGCGCTCGCGCTGCCACCGGCCCGCAGCGCGGAACCGGAGACGACCGAGGCTCCGGAACAGGGCGCCGAGGGAACGCCGTCGACGCCGGGGGTGTTCTCCCCCGAGGGGGCGGACCTGTTCCGGCGGGCTCTGCTGGCGCTGGCCCGGTTCGAGCGGGAGCCCGCCCCGGACCCCGAGCCGGAACCGGAGGCGAAGTCCGAGGCGAAGGCGGAGGACGAGCCGGACGAGACCGGCCCCGCCGCCCGGGGTGAGGCCGTGGAAGCCGGCGATGCCCCGGACATCGCGGAAGCCGTGACGGATTCCGCGTCGGAGACGGAGACGGCCGGCGTCGCGCGGCAACCCGGGCACGAGAGCGAGGCGGAGGCGTCGTCCGAGCGGGCCGACGGGCACGCGCGCGCGGCCGCCGTCCCGACGGTGCCGGCGCAGTCGCCCGCCCCCGAGGGCCGGCAGCCCGCCGGGCACTACACGGTGCCGACCGCCGTCGCCGTCGTACCGGCCGCCCCGGCTCGGCGCCCGGCGGTCCAGGGCGGGTTCGACTTCTTCGGCACCCAGAAGGAGACCGCGTCCGCCGCGCTGGACTCCGTGCAGAACGAGGACCTGGCGGACGTCGTCGGCGAAGAGGCCCTCGCGCTGCACAAGGCGGAGACCGAGGCGGACTTCAAGCCCGCCGACACGGACGCCCGCGGCATCGGCCAGGTCATCGACCTGACAGCGCACGACGAAACAGAACAAATCGACATCAAGGGCCTACGCTCCGCAGCCTCCTGACCCACCCCAGCGGCGCGGGGAACTGCGCGAGAAGCACCACGCACCCGCAGAAGGCAACGGCCCCCAGCCACCCCTTCCCCAGGGGCGCGGGGAACTGCGCGAATGGCACCACGCACCCGCAGAAGGCAACGGCGCCCACCGCGCCCGGTGTCGGTGGCCGTCAGGTCATCCAGCGGTCCGGGCGGCTCGTCCTGCGGCCGGTGCGGGAGCGATCCGCCTGGGACAGGAGGAGCGCGGCGGCCCGGTCGGCGGGACGCAGACGGGCTGTCACGGTCTTGCCGGCCCCCGTGTCCACGTGAACGTCGGCAAGCCGCCACAGCCGCTTCCAGGGCCCCTGGGTGAGCCGTACGCTCTGCACCTTGGCGTGCGGGACCAGGGAGAGGCGGCGGCGCAGCAGTCCGTGCCGGGCGGCGAACACGGTGTCGGTGACCGCGAGCCCGTGGCCGCGCCACCACACCGGCAGGCAGCCCGCCGCCCGCCGCGGCGGCCGCGACAGCGACGCCGGTACGGTCACGCCGGGCAGCACGCGCGCGACGACCGACTCGGCGACCGCGCGAGGGGCGACCGGCACGAGCACGGAGTTCGCGGACCCGGCCACGTCGAGCTGCACCCGCACCCACCCCAGCCGCCGCCACAGCAGCGGCTCCACGACGCGCACGGACTGCACGCGCCCCGGCGGCACCGTCTCGTGCGTACGGTCCAGGAGCCCGTGGTCGATGCGCAGTCCGTCCGGGGAGTCGCCCACCGTCCAGTCGTACTCGGCGACGAACCGTCCGGCGCTGGTCGCGCCCGCCGCGCTGAGCAGCGGCAGACCGGTGGCGAGGACCGTCCACAGGTTGTGGGTGGCGAGCCACAGCAGCGACGGAACGACGAGCGCGGCCAGCAGCGTGGCCCAGGGCGCGCCGGTCAGCAGCAGGGACAGCGCCAGCGCGCGCGGGGGCACGCGCAGCAGCTCACGGGACGGCGCCTCGCCGACTTCCCGCGCCGCCTCGGGCGCGAAGCCCGCCGCGTGGGCCAGCAGCTCCGCCCGCAGGGCGCGTGCCTCCCGCTCGCCGAGGAAGGCGAGTTCGTCCTTCTTGTCGGCTCCCACGACGTCTATCCGCAGCTTGGCGACGCCCGCCACGCGCGCGAGGAGGGGACGCGTGACGTCGACGGCCTGGATCCGCTCCAGCCGGATGTGCGCCGTGCGCCGGAACAGCAGCCCGGTCCGTATGCGCAGTTCGGTGCCGGTGACCGAGAAGTGCGTGAACCACCAGGACAGGAAGCCGTAGAGGGCGGCGGCCGGGACCAGGACGGCCAGCCCGGTCAGCAGCATGGTGGTGGTCAGCCGGGTCAGCTGCGTCTGCGCCCCGTTCGGGTCGTGCGCCGCCCATCCGACGAGGACGGCGACCGGCGCCCACGCCCGCCGGAACGGCGTGACCGGGTGCAGCCGCCGCTCGGCCACCGCCCCCTGGTCCGCCACGTCGCCCGCCGTGTCGTCGACGGGGCCCGGCGCCGTCACAGGCCCGCCGACCGGGCCTCGCCCAGCTCGGTGAGCCGGTCCCGCAGCCGCTCCGCCTCGCCCGGTTCCAGACCGGGGATCTTCGCGTCGGTCGCGGCGGCCGCCGTGTGCAGTTGGACGCCGGCCAGCCCGAAGTACCGCTCGACGGGACCGGACGTGACCTCCACCAGCTGCATCCGCCCGTACGGCACCACCGTCTCCTCCCGCCACAGCACACCCCGGCTGATCAGCAGGTCGTCGGCGCGCTCGGCGTACCGCCAGGACCGCCAGTTGCGCCCCAGCAGCACCCAGCCCCAGCCGGCGACGGCCAGGGGCAGCAGCGCCCAGACCGCCCAGGGCGGCCCGGCGAGCAGGCCGGGCAGCAGCCCCGCGGCCAGCGTGGCCACGACCGTCCACACCGCCAGCAGCAGCCTGCGCATCCGCAGCAGGCCCGGCGGCAGCCCCCGCCACACCGGCTGCTCCTCCAGCGACCCGGTGCCTTCCGGGATCCCCGTCTCCATGGGCCCAGCGTACGTAGGGGAGACTGGGTCCATGACTCCTACGACGGAGACCATGGTCGGGATCGGCGGTGCCGCGGAGAGCACCGACATGGTGCTCAACATCGGCCCCCAGCACCCGTCCACGCACGGTGTGCTGCGGCTGAAGCTCGTTTTGGACGGGGAGCGCATCCAGCGCGCGGAACCGGTGATCGGCTATATGCACCGGGGCGCGGAGAAGCTGTTCGAGGCGCGGGACTACCGGCAGATCATCATGCTGGCCAACCGCCACGACTGGCTGTCGGCGTTCTCCAACGAGCTGGGTGTGGTCCTCGCCGTGGAGCGGATGCTCGGCATGGAGGTCCCCGAGCGGGCGGTGTGGACGCGCACGCTGCTCGCCGAGCTGAACCGGGTGCTCAACCACCTGATGTTCCTCGGCTCCTACCCGCTGGAGCTGGGCGGGATCACGCCGGTGTTCTACGCGTTCCGGGAGCGCGAGGTCCTCCAGAACGTGATGGAGGAGGTCTCCGGCGGCCGTATGCACTACATGTTCAACCGCGTCGGCGGCCTCAAGGAGGACCTGCCGGCCGGCTGGACCGCACGCGCGCGTGCCGCCGTCGCCGCCGTGCGCTCCCGGATGGACGTCTACGACGACCTGGTGCTCGGCAACGAGATCTTCCGGGGACGCACGCGGGGTGTCGGCGTCCTCTCCCCGGAGGCCGTGCACGCCTACGGGGTCAGCGGGCCCATCGCGCGTGCCTCGGGCGTCGACTTCGACCTGCGCCGTGACGAGCCGTACCTCGCCTACGGCGAGCTCCAGGACACCCTGGACGTGGTCACCCGGGACGAGGGCGACTGCCTGGCCCGCTTCGAGTGCCTGCTCGCCCAGACCCACAACGCGCTGGACCTGGCCGACGCCTGCCTGGACCGGGTGGCCGAGCTGCCGCCCGGACCGATCAACCAGCGGCTGCCGAAGGTGCTGAAGGCACCCGAGGGGCACACGTACGCGTGGACCGAGAACCCGCTCGGCATCAACGGCTACTACCTGGTCAGCAAGGGCGAGAAGACGCCGTACCGGCTGAAGCTGCGCTCGGCGTCGTACAACAACATCCAGGCGCTGACCGAACTGCTGCCGGGGACGCTGGTGGCGGACATGGTGGCGATCCTAGGGTCGATGTTCTTCGTGGTCGGGGACATCGACAAGTAGGTCTGGGCCGGCGTCAGGGGCAGGACGGCGCGTCTCCGAGCGGGTTGGGAATTCCAACCGACTGCACGAGCCAGCCGAAGTCCCCGAGACCGCCCGGCGCGGTGAGTTCTGCGGCCTCGCCCGCGCTCGCCAGGGCCCGTACGTAGGCCGCCGGGTCCGTGGAGGCCAGTGCGAGCGGAGGGCGCCCGCCCGAGACTCCCAGGAGACGCAGTGCCTCGCGCTGCGTGAGGAGGTGTGCGGTGCCGCTGGACGCGTGCGCGCACGCGTCCAGGGCGACGTGGGCCGTGATGTCGCAGGTGCCGTCCGGGACGGGGGTGGTCTCCCGGCCCTCGCGGAATCCGGTGAGGGTGCCGTACGGGGGGCGTGCGGTGGCGGTGTGGGCGTAGTCCACGGCGACCGCGAGGCCGCGGGACAGCCGTCGTACGGCGTCCGTCCAGGCGAGGTCCCGGGGGAGGCCGATCTCCGCGCGCAGTCCCTCCTCGGCCGGCAGCGGCCACCAGCGGGCCAGCCACTCCGCCCCGGATCCCGTCACCGGCTCCCCGAGGGTCTCGGAGCCGTCCGGCGCGACGAGCACCAGCCGGGGGACGCCGGCCGCGTCCACCTCGGCGACGTCCACGGGCACGTTGTCGAGCCACTCGTTCGCGAACAGCAGCCCCGTGACGCCGGCCGGGGGCTCGTGCAGCCAGGTGATCCGCTCGTCCAGGCCGGCCGGGCGGTCGGCGAGCTCGACGGCGTACCCGCGCGCGCGGGCGGCCACGTCGGCCGGGAGGGCGGCGAGCACACCGGTGACCAGTTCGCCGCGGCCGGCCCCCATGTCGACGAAGTCCAGCTCCCCGGGCCGGCCCAGCGCCTCGTCGACCCGGCACAGCAGTCCGGCCACGGCGGACGCGAACAGCGCGGACGCGTGCACGGACGTACGGAAGTGACCGGCCGGTCCCTCGGGCCGCCGGTAGAAGCCACCGGGGCCGTACAGCGCCGCCTCGGTCGCCGCACGCCACCCGCGGCACTCGCCCCGGCCCGGCCGCGCGCGTCCAAGCGCGGGCGCGCGTTCCGCTTCCCGCGCCGTCTCATCCGTCACCGCACCAGACTAGGCGCACAGATGATCACCTCCTCCACCTTGGGGAGTACGCGCGCCGGACCCGGATCGGCCCTCCGGTTGACCCCTGCACCTATCCCGTTTCCCTACTCTGGGTTACGTGCAGCGCCTCTATGACTTCCTTCGCAGACACCCGACGTGGGTCGACGGCTTCTGGGCCGTCGTCCTGGTCGGGCTCTCCGGGGTGAGCATCGTGAACCTGGACGGCACCCCGCACCACCACGGCTCGTACGCCGCGGCCTGGACCGTCTCGCTGGTCCTGTGCGTGGTCGTCGCGCTGCGCCGCCGCTTCCCGGAGCCGATGCTGCTGCTGGCGCTCATGGCCGGACTGGGCCAGCTGGCCCTGGACGTCGAACCCGTCGTCGCCGACTTCGCGATGCTGGTGATCACGTACACGGTCGCCGCGGTCGGCGCCCGCTGGGCCTCCCGGCTGGCGCTCGCCACCAGCCTGTTCGCGGCCTCGCTGGCGCAGGTGCGCTGGCCGACCGAGCACACCAGCGGCCTCGGGCAGATCGCGCTCGCGGTGTTCCAGACCGTGCCGTTCGCCCTCGCCTGGGTGCTCGGCGACTCCATGCGCACCCGCCGCGCCTACTTCGCGCAGCTGGAGGAGCGGGCCGCCCGCCTGGAGAAGGAGCGCGAGGCACAGTCCAAGGTGGCCGTCGCCGCCGAGCGCGCCCGCATCGCGCGTGAACTGCACGACGTCGTCGCGCACAACGTGTCGGTGATGGTGGTGCAGGCCGACGGCGCCGCCTACGTCCTCGACGCGGCGCCCGACCAGGCGAAGAAGGCCCTGGAGACGATCTCCTCCACCGGCCGCCAGGCCCTCGCCGAGATGCGCCGCCTGCTGGGCGTCCTGCGCACCGGGGAACACCAGGAGGTCGGCGAGTACGTCCCGCAGCCCGACGTCGACCAGATCGACGACCTGGTCGAGCAGTGCCGCAGCTCCGGGCTGCCCGTCGACTTCAAGATCGAGGGCACCCCGCGCCCGCTGCCCAGCGGCGTGGAGCTGACCGCGTACCGGATCGTGCAGGAGGCGCTCACCAACACCCGTAAGCACGGCGGGCCGAACGCGGGCGCGAGCGTCCGGTTGGTCTACTTCGACGACGGGCTCGGCCTGCTCGTCGAGGACGACGGCAAGGGCGCCCCGCACGAGCTGTACGAGGAGGGCGGCGCCGACGGCCAGGGGCACGGCCTGATCGGCATGCGCGAGCGGGTCGGCATGGTCGGCGGCACGCTCGACGCGGGCCCCCGTCAGGGCGGAGGATTCCGCATCAGCGTGCTGCTGCCCCTCAAACCGGCGCACTGACGCAGCCGTACGCCCCCCGGCACACCAACCCACGGAAGAGGCCTTGATGACGATCCGCGTGATGCTCGTCGACGACCAGGTGCTGCTGCGCACCGGGTTCCGGATGGTGCTCGCCGCCCAGCCGGACATGGAGGTCGTCGCCGAGGCGGGCGACGGCGTCGAGGCCCTCCAGGTGCTGCGCGCCACCGCCGTCGACGTCGTCCTGATGGACGTGCGCATGCCCAAGCTGGACGGGGTGGAGACCACCCGGCGGATCTGCTCGGAGCCCGGCGCGCCGAAGGTGCTGATCCTGACCACCTTCGACCTGGACGAGTACGCGTTCTCCGGGCTGAAGGCGGGCGCTTCCGGCTTCATGCTCAAGGACGTGCCGCCGGGCGAGCTGCTGGCCGCCATCCGCTCCGTGCACAGCGGCGACGCGGTCGTGGCGCCCTCCACCACCCGGCGCCTGCTGGACCGCTTCGCACCGATGCTGCCGTCGGCCGCCCAGGAGCCCCAGCACAAGGAGCTCCAGCGGCTCACGGACCGCGAGCGCGAGGTCATGATCCTGGTCGCCCAGGGCCTCTCCAACGGCGAGATCGCGGCCCGCCTGGTGCTCTCCGAGGCGACCGTGAAGACCCACGTGGGCCGCATCCTGACCAAGCTCGGCCTCCGGGATCGGGTCCAGGTGGTCGTCCTGGCGTATGAGACGGGGCTGGTCCGCGCGGGCGGCCACGGCTGACGGCGCGCGCCGCCGGACAGGCCGGCCGACTCCGGGCAGTCCGGTCAGGGTGTGGGCAGGCGGGAGACGAAGTCGTCCACGGCCGCGCGTACGTCCGCGGCCGTCCACTCCAGGCCGGCCGCGTCGACCGTGACCTCCGTCGACGCGAGACCGGGCGGCCCGCCCGCCTGCCAGGGGCCGGTGAACAGCAGCACCGAGGTCTCCTCCGCCTGCCGGACGGCGGCCTCGGCCACCGCGTCCGCGTCGTACGGCAGCCAGACCTGGAACTGGTGGGTGTGCGGCTCGGCGGGGTGGACGCGCGCCCCGGACACCCCGGCCGCCGCGAAGCCCTCGCGCAGCGCCGCGGCCACCACGCGCGCGTGCCGGACGTACTCCGGCAGCCGGGGCAGCTCCCGGTCGAGCCCGACGAGCGCCGACAGGACGGTCGGGAACTGCTGGAAGACCATGCCGCCGTAGCGGTGCCGCCAGCACTTCGCCTCCTCGACCAGTGTCCTCGGGCCCGCGAGCGCGGCGCCGCCGAAGCCGCCGAGCGACTTGTAGAACGACACGTAGACGCTGTCGGCGAGGCCCGCGATCTCCGCCGGCGGACGGCCGAAGTGCACCGTGGTCTCCCACAGCCGGGCGCCGTCGAAATGCACCACCGCGTCCCGCTCCCGCGCCGCCTCGACGGTCGCCGTGAGCTCCTCCCAGGTGGGCAGCACGAACCCGGCGTCCCGCAAGGGAAGTTCCAGCATCAGCGCGCCGAACGGCTCGGCGAAGTCCCGTATCTCCGCGGCCGTGGGCAGCCGGGGCTCGGCGCTCAGGTGGACCGGCCGCAGGCCGCTGACCTGGCTGAACGCGTGCCGTTCGTGCACTTCGGGGTGGGCGAGCGGGTGCAGGGCGACAGTGGGGCTCCCCGTGCGGCCCGCCCAGCAGCGCAGGGCGACCTGCTGGGCCATGGTGCCGGTCGGGAAGAACGCGGCGGCCTCCATGCCCAGCAGGGCGGCCACCCGGTCCTCCAGGGCGGACACCACCCCGTCGCCGTAGACGTCCGCCGGCTCGTCCAGGTCGTGGACCTCGGCCGCCGTCTCCGACAGCCAGGCCAGCCGGTCGCGGAGGGTGGCGCGTACGGGGGTGCGCGACAGGGCGAGCCGGGCCTCCCGGTTGGCGGCTGTCCGGCGCTCGCGCACCGAGAGGGTCCCGTCCTTCGCTGCCGTGTCACTCATGCCGCAGATCATGCCGTCCCGGCCCCCGGGAAGCACCGGGATTTCCGGCCGGGGCCCGCGGACCGCGGGCGTGGCGAAACGCACAGCCTGTGGACAACCAACCGCCCCCGGAACGAGATAGCGTTAACATGACGAGAAATCGTCCGGTACCAAGAGCGGACTGGAACGGGAAGGCCGCCGTCGCGTGAGTACAGTCCACCAGTCAGACATCGAGGACCGCCCCGCGCGGCTCACGGTAGGCGTCGTCGGCGCCGGCCGGGTGGGCCCCGCGCTCGCTGCGTCCCTCCAGCTCGCCGGCCACCGCCCGGTGGCCGTCTCCGGCGTCTCCGACACCTCCCGCAGGCGCGCCGAGGCGATGCTCCCCGGAGTCCCCCTGGTACCGCCCGCCGACGTCCTCCAGCGCGCCGACCTGGTCCTGCTCACCGTCCCCGACGACGCGCTGCCCGGCCTGGTCGCCGGGCTCGCCGAGACCGGCGCCGTCCGGCCCGGCCAGCTCCTCGTGCACACCTCGGGCCGCTACGGCACCCGGGTCCTGGACCCCGCCCTGCGCGCCGGCGCGCTGCCGCTGGCCCTGCACCCGGCGATGACGTTCACCGGCACCCCCGTCGACGTGCAGCGCCTGGCCGGCTGCTCCTTCGGCGTCACCGCGCCCGAGGAACTGCGCCTGGCCGCCGAGGCCCTCGTCATCGAGATGGGCGGCGAACCGGAGTGGATCAGCGAGGCCAACCGCCCGCTCTACCACGCGGCCCTCGCCCTCGGCGCCAACCACCTGGTCACCCTCGTCGCCCAGTCCATGGAGCTGCTGCGCTCCGCCGGTGTCGAGGCGCCCGACCGGATGCTCGGCCCGCTCCTCGGCGCCGCCCTGGACAACGCCCTGCGCTCCGGGGACGCCGCGCTGACCGGCCCGGTCGCGCGCGGGGACGCCGGCACGGTCGCCGCGCACGTCACCGAGCTGCGCAAGCACGCCCCGCAGACCGTCGCCGGCTATCTGGCGATGGCCCGCGCGACCGCCGACCGCGCCCTCGCCCACGGCCTGCTGAAGGCCGAACTGGCCGAGGACCTGCTCGGCGTGCTCGCCGACGCGAGCGACCGCGGCACCGGCACCACCGGCCCGAACGGCACCGAGGGGACCACCCGATGACGACCGGCCCGAACGGCACCGAGGGGACCCGCCCGATGACCACCGCCCTGCTGAGCACCGCCGGCGAGCTGCACGCGCGCGTGCGCCACGGCCGCCGCGCGGTCGTCATGACCATGGGCGCCCTGCACGAGGGCCATGCCACGCTGATCCGCACCGCGCGGGAGATCGCCGGCCTGGACGGCGAAGTCGTCGTCACCGTCTTCGTCAACCCGCTGCAGTTCGGCGCCGGCGAGGACCTGGACCGCTACCCGCGCACCCTCGACGCCGACCTGGGGATCGCCGAACGCGCGGGGGCCGACGCCGTGTTCGCGCCCGCCGTGGACGAGGTCTACCCCGGCGGCGAACCCCAGGTGCGCATCACGGCCGGCCCCATGGGCGAACGCCTGGAGGGCGCCGCACGCCCCGGCCACTTCGACGGCATGCTCACCGTCGTCGCCAAGCTGCTCCACCTCACCCGCCCCGACGTCGCCCTGTACGGCCAGAAGGACGCCCAGCAGCTGGCCCTGATCCGCCGCATGGTGCGCGACCTGAACTTCGGCGTCGAGATCGCCGCCGTACCCACCGTGCGCGAGGAGGACGGGCTCGCCCTGTCCAGCCGCAACCGCTACCTCTCCGACCGCGAGCGCCGCACCGCCCTCGCCCTGTCCCGGGCACTGTTCGCCGGCCGCGACCGGCACGCCGCCCAGGAGGCGCTGCGCGCGCGGGCCCGCGAAGTGCCCTCCACGCGCGCGCGTGCCGAAGCCCTCAGCGCCATAGGCGAGTCCCGCGCGGCGGCCGACGCGCACGCCGTGGCCACGGCCACACCCGGCGGTCCGGCCGCCGTCCGCGCCGCCGCCCGCCAGGCCCTGGACGAGGCCGCCCGCATGGAACCGCCGCTCCACCTCGACTACCTGGCCCTGGTCGACCCCGCCGACTTCACCGAGATCGAGGACGGCTTCACCGGTGAGGCCGTCCTCGCCGTCGCCGCCCGGGTCGGCACGACCCGGCTGATCGACAACATCCCGCTCACCTTCGGATCCTTCGGAGCCGCCTCGTGACCCGCACAGGCACCAGCAAAGCCACCAGCACCGGCATACGGCTGCACGCCCCCGCCCCCGGCTGGAGCATCTCCGCCGACGTGGTCGTCGTCGGTTCCGGCGTGGCCGGCCTGACCGCGGCCCTGGACTGCGAGGCCGCGGGACTGACCACGGTCGTCGTCACCAAGGCCCGCCTCGACGACGGCTCCACCCGATGGGCCCAGGGCGGCATCGCCGCCGCCCTCGGCGAGGGCGACACCCCCGAACAGCACCTGGACGACACCCTGGTGGCGGGCGCCGGCCTGTGCGACGAGGAGGCCGTACGCCTCCTCGTCACCGAGGGCCCGGGCGCCGTACGACGGCTGATCTCCACCGGCGCGCACTTCGACACCGACGCCGGCGGCGACATCCAGCTCACCCGAGAGGGCGGCCACCACCGGCGCCGCATCGCCCACGCGGGCGGCGACGCGACCGGCGCGGAGGTCTCCCGGGCGCTCGTGGACGCCGTCCGGGCGCGCGGGTTGCGCACCATCGAGAACGCGCTCGTGCTGGACCTGCTGACCGACGCCGAGGGCCGCACGGCCGGTGTCACCCTGCACGTGATGGGCGAGGGCCAGCACGACGGCGTCGGCGCGGTGCACGCACCCGCCGTGGTCCTCGCGACCGGCGGCATGGGCCAGGTCTTCTCGGCGACCACCAACCCGTCCGTGTCGACCGGTGACGGCGTGGCGCTCGCCATGCGGGCCGGCGCCGAGGTCTCCGACCTGGAATTCGTGCAGTTCCACCCGACCGTGCTGTTCCTCGGCGCCGACGCCGAGGGCCAGCAGCCGCTCGTCTCCGAGGCGGTACGCGGCGAGGGCGCCCACCTGGTCGACGCCGACGGCGTGCGCTTCATGGTCGGGCAGCACGAACTGGCCGAGCTGGCGCCCCGGGACATCGTCGCCAAGGGCATCCTGCGGCGCATGCTGGAGCAGGACGCCGAGCACATGTTCCTCGACGCCCGGCACTTCGGCGCCGAGATGTGGGAGAACCGCTTTCCGACCATCCTGGCCGCCTGCCGCGCCCACGGCATCGACCCGGTCACCGAGCCCATCCCGATCGCCCCGGCCGCCCACCACGCCTCCGGGGGCGTACGAACCGACGCCCGGGGCCGTACGACCGTCCCCGGCCTGTACGCGTGCGGCGAGGTCGCCTGCACCGGTGTGCACGGAGCCAACCGGCTCGCCTCCAACTCCCTCCTCGAAGGCCTCGTCTACGCCGAGCGGATCGCCGCCGACATCGCCGCCGCCCACGCCCGGGACGCGCTCCACGCGCGCGTGCCCGCCCCCGTCGCGCAGCCCGAGACGCCCGCCCACCCGCTGCTCGCCCCCGAGACCCGGTTCGCGGTCCAGCGGATCATGAGCGACGGCGCCGGCGTGCTGCGTTCCGCGGAGTCCCTCCAGCGGGCCGCGGACCAGTTGCAGCGGCTGCACACCGAGGCCCGCGAGGCCCTCCAGGAGAACGGCAAGACCGCCGAGCCCGGCGTCGACACCTGGGAGGCCACCAACCTGCTGTGCGTGGCCCGCGCCCTGGTCGCCGCCGCCCTGATGCGCGAGGAGACCCGCGGCTGCCACTGGCGCGAGGACCACGCCGACCGCGACGACGCCCGCTGGCGCCGCCACATCGTCGTCACGGTCAATCCGGACCGGTCCCTCGCCGCCCGCACCACGGACACCGCAGACTTCCCCCCGATCCGCCGAGACCAGCGTCCCCAGGAGCAGTGACACACGTGAGCACCGACGATCTTCCCCTCGCCCCGACCGGCGGCTGCGGCGACGGCTGCGCCTGTGGCGGCGGAGGCGACGAGGAGTACCTGGAGTGCGGCCTCGACCCCGCGCTCGCCGCCCTGCTGGCCGAGGCCGGCCTCGACCCCGTCGAGGTCGAGGACATCGCCAACGTGGCCATCCAGGAGGACCTGGACGGCGGCGTGGACGTGACGACCGTCGCCACCATCCCCGAGGACGCGGTCGCCACCGCCGACTTCGCCGCGCGCGAGGCGGGAGTCGTCGCCGGCCTCCGGGTCGCCGAGGCGATCCTGTCCGTGGTGTGCACCGACGAGTTCGAGGTCGAGCGGCACGCCGAGGACGGCGAGCGGGTGGCGGCCGGGCAGAAGCTGCTGTCGGTCACCACGCGCACCCGCGACCTGCTCACGGCCGAGCGCAGCGCGCTGAACGTCCTGTGCCGCCTGTCGGGCATCGCGACCGCCACGCGCGCGTGGTCGGACGCCCTGGAAGGCACGCGCACGCGTGTGCGCGACACCCGCAAGACCACCCCGGGCCTCAGGTCGCTGGAGAAGTTCGCGGTGCGCTGCGGCGGCGGCGTCAACCACCGCATGTCGCTGTCCGACGCGGCCCTGGTGAAGGACAACCACGTGGTCGCCGCCGGTGGCGTCGCCCAGGCCTTCAAGGCCGTACGCGAGGCCTTCCCCGAGGTGCCGATCGAGGTCGAGGTCGACACCCTGCACCAGCTCCGCGAGGTCGTCGACGCGGGCGCCGACCTGATCCTGCTGGACAACTTCACGCCCGGGGAGTGCTCGGAGGCCGTCGCGATCGTCGGCGGGCGCGCCCTGCTGGAGGCCTCCGGCCGGCTCACCCTGGACAACGCGGCCGCGTACGCCGGCACCGGCGTGGACTTCCTGGCCGTCGGCGCGCTGACCCACTCCTCGCCGATCCTGGACATCGGCCTGGACCTGCGCGAGGCGGAGTAACGGCCATGCTGCTCACGATCGACGTCGGCAACACGCACACGGTCCTCGGCCTCTTCGACGGGGACGACATCGTCGAGCACTGGCGCATCTCCACGGACGCCCGCCGCACGGCGGACGAACTCGCGGTGCTCCTCCAGGGCCTGATGGGCATGCACCCGCTGCTCGGCGACGAGCTGGGCGACGGCATCGACGGCATCGCCATCTGCGCGACCGTGCCGTCGGTGCTGCACGAGCTGCGCGAGGTCACCCGCCGTTACTACGGCGACGTCCCGGCCGTCCTCGTGGAGCCGGGCGTGAAGACCGGCGTGCCGATCCTCACCGACAACCCCAAGGAGGTCGGCGCCGACCGGATCATCAACGCGGTCGCGGCCGTCGAGATGTACGGCGGCCCGGCGATCGTCGTCGACTTCGGTACGGCGACCACGTTCGACGCCGTCTCCGCGCGCGGGGAGTACGTGGGCGGGGTCATCGCCCCCGGCATCGAGATCTCCGTCGACGCGCTCGGCATCAAGGGCGCGCAGCTGCGGAAGATCGAGGTGGCCCGGCCGCGGAACGTCATCGGCAAGAACACCGTCGAGGCCATGCAGTCGGGCATCGTCTTCGGCTTCGCCGGGCAGGTCGACGGCGTGGTCGGCCGCATGGCCCGCGAACTCGCGGACGACCCGGACGACGTCACGGTGATCGCGACGGGCGGCCTCGCGCCGATGGTCCTGGGCGAGTCCTCGGTGATCGACGAACACCAGCCCTGGCTGACCCTGATCGGCCTGCGGATGGTCTACGAGAGGAACGTCTCCCGCCTGTGAGCCGGCCGGCGCAGTGATCGTGAGCCGGGCGGTGTCATGGCCGTGTGCGGGTGGCGTCACGGCAGCGGCCGGTGGTGTCGCGGTCGTGAGCGGCCGGCGTCCCGGCCGCGGGTGAAGCGGCGACGGGAGGACGCCGGTCGGGGTAACGGAGGGGGCGACACGCGCCCATAAATCACCCCGATCCGTCACTTTTGTCCGATTAGCGATAGCGTCGCCGCATGCCCACGCCATACGGATCCCGCGGCGGCATGGCGTTCGGCGCGGAGGAGCTGCGTGTGCTCCGCCGCGCTCTCGCCCTCGCCCTCCACCCCGGCCAGGCCTCCGCCGAGGAGGTCAAGGACTGCTCCCGGCTCGCCGAGTCGCTCGACGAGGCGATGTGCGAGGGGGCCCGGCTGCGCGCCTTCCTGCGGGCCGACCTGGACCGGTACCGGGCGGCCCTGCCAGGCGCCCTGACCGGCTACCTCGCGCTTCTGGAGGAGGCGCTGGGCGCCGGCCACCGGCCGACCCCGGACGACCTCGCCGCGCTGCGGGCGCTGCGCGGGAACCCGGCGGCGGCGGCCCTGCTGGACCGCTGCCGGGAACTGGCCGAGCGGGACGTGCGGGCCCGCTTCGCGCAGGGCGCGCGGAAGGTGCCGGCGCCCATGATCCCCGCGTCCCGGACCCGCCTGCAGGCCCTCAGGGGCGGCGCGGCCACGCCCTCGGCCAACGGCCAGGACAACCCGCCCAGGCCGGCGCCGAAGCCGGCCCCCAAGCCCGGCCAGACCCCTCCCGCCGAGCAGCCCCCCACACCCCCCAAGCGCCCCGTGCCCACCCCGGGTGAGGTCTTCCCGCGCCGCAAGCCGCCCACGCCCCCGGCGGAGCGGACGGAGCCGACGGAGCCGACGGAGTCGCGGGAACTGGCGGTGGGCTGACGGGCCCGCACGGGCGTCCGGGGCATCGCCGCAGGCCGGACGCCCGTCGGTGTCGGATGTCGGCGGGTTGGGCCACCCCGTCCCTTTCGCCCGGCCCGGCGTGGCTACTCTTGAGGCATGGACTACGTCTCCGCGCTCGTGCCCCCCATCGTCATGGCCGTGTTCTTCATCGGTGTGGTCCGGGTGATCGTGAAGACACAGGGCGGGGCGGCGAAGGACAAGGAAGACGCTGCGGTCGACGCTGCGCTGGCTCGGGTGGAGGGGGCGCGGCCCTCATCGCCGGCTCAGGACGCCTGAAGGGCGCTTCCGCGGGCCCGCCGTAGGGGGTGCGGTGTGTCGCCGGGTGATGGTGCGTCGTGGCTTGTCGCGCCCACGCTGCGGAGCCGCACATGAACACAGCCCCGCGCCCCCAGGGGGTTGCAGTGTGCGTTGATCGCCAAAGTGCCCTTTTTGTTGGGTTCTGTCGAAAAGATGCACGTCCGCCATGCTGTGAGCCGTATCTCCCACTATTGTGCTGAGCGTGCCTCGCCCATTGGGAGAACTCGAAGACGCGGTCATGACGCGGGTGTGGAAGTGGAACCGGCCGGTGACTGTTCGGGAAGTCCTCGAAGACCTCCAGCAGGAACGGTCCATCGCTTACACCACCGTGATGACCGTTCTGGACAATCTCCACCAGAAGGGCTGGGTCCGCCGTGAGGCGGAAGGGCGGGCCTATCGATATGAGGCCGTCTCGACGCGAGCCGCCTACGCGGCCGCACTGATGAACGACGCCTGGTCGCAGAGCGACAACCCCGCCGCCGCTCTCGTCGCGTTCTTCGGGATGATGAGCGAGGAACAGCGTCACGCGCTCCGGGACGCCGTACGCATCGTCCAGGGACCGGAAACCCCCGAACCCCCCGAGGCACCGCCGGCGGAGAACCCCGGCGCGGCGGGGGACACCGCCGGGCGATAGCGTCCGCTCATGTCAGCGACGCGTCCCGAAGCCAGCGCAAAAGCCATCACCGTCCGGCGGGCGAGGACCAGCGATGTCCCGGTCGTGCGCGACCTCCTTGACGCCTACGTCCGTGACCGCATCCTGCTCGACAAAGCCACGGTCACGCTTTACGAGGACATCCAGGAGTTCTGGGTCGCCGAACGCGACGACAACGCCGAGGTCGTCGGCTGCGGCGCCCTGCACGTCATGTGGGAAGACCTGGCGGAAGTCCGCACTCTCGCGGTGAAGCCCGGCCTGAAGGGCGCCGGCGTCGGCCACCGGGTGCTGGAGAAGTTGCTGGAGACCGCGCGGTGGCTCGGTGTTCGCCGCGTTTTCTGTCTCACCTTCGAAGTCGACTTCTTCGGGAAGCACGGGTTCGTCGAGATCGGCGAGACACCGGTCGACACGGATGTCTACGCGGAGCTGATGCGTTCCTATGACGAGGGTGTCGCGGAGTTCCTCGGTCTCGAACGGGTGAAACCGAACACCCTGGGCAACAGCCGGATGCTTCTGCATCTGTGATCGTCATTGCCCCGGTGCCCTATGTCCGAAACGCGTATGTTTCCGGGCGCGGGGCCACCCCTGGTTCCATCCCAGGGGTTTGTGTTTTTCCGGCAAAAGCGGTTTGCTTTCCGACGTACTGCAGTACTGCATATATCAGGGAGCGGTGAAACGGCGGACCCCACACTCCCTGGGCCCTCACGTTATCGATGAAAGGAAATCCGGTGGCACAGAAGGTTCAGGTCCTTCTTGTCGACGACCTCGACGGTGGCGAGGCCGACGAGACCGTGACGTTCGCGCTGGACGGCAAGACGTACGAGATCGATCTCACGACCACCAATGCGGACAAGCTGCGCGGCCTTCTCGAGCCTTATGTGAAGGGCGGGCGCCGTACCGGTGGCCGTGCCGCGGGCGGACGCGGAAAGGCGCGTGCCGCTTCCGGTGGCAACCAGGACACCGCGGCGATCCGCGCGTGGGCCAAGGAGAACGGCATGGAGGTCAACGACCGCGGCCGTGTTCCCGCCACCATTCGCGAGGCCTACGAGAAGGCCAACGGCTGATTCCGCAGACCGGCGGACGGCCGGGCGCCCGCGCGCCGCAGCCGGATCCGGTGGCACCCCGCTGCCACCGTGTCCACCAGTCGCACGAGATCGGGGGCGCCCTCCGGGCCCCCCATGGCCGACGCCAGCGTCGGCAGCGAGGCCTCGACCTCACCTCCCGGCCCAGGGGGCCGCACCCACACGGCGGCCCCCTGAACCGAAGCCCCGGGAACGCCGGCCCCCAGGACCGAAGCCCCGGGAACGCCGGCCCCCGGCAGTCCCGGCGCCGCCATCAGGCCGCCGGCGCCCAGGGCCCGCAGGTCCAGTCGCAGGGCGCCCCACTCCAGCCACTCCAGCAGCCCCGGCAGCTCCTCCGCGCTGCCCGCGGCCACCAGCAGCCGTAGCCGGTCCCCGTGCAGGACCACCGGGGAGTCCGGCGCCAGATGCCGCAGGGCGGCCGCGCCCGCCTCGGCCGGGACGTCCAGGACGTCGAACCGGACGCCGGTGCGCAGGCGAAGCGGGTCCCCGGGCGCGGTCGGCCAGCCCAGCTCCTTCTCGTACCAGTGCCGGACCGCTGAGGCGTCCGGGGCCTGCGGGTCGAGGGGGCGGCGGGGGAGGGGGAGCAGGGGGACCGTGGAGGTCGCGGGGACCGAACCAGCCATGCCAGGTGCAACAGTCACCGGAGCGCCGGAGTTACGCTGGGTGTGCCATTGCTTGCGCAGCGTGCCGTGAACGGGGGCGCGTTGGGGGTGCGGGGAGGCGCAAGGTTGTTCGCCCATAGCGGAGGGAACCGGCGCACGCGGCATGGAGTGTCAGTCCCCGCGGGTAAGACATGCCTAGTGGGAGGGGGCGACACGCGTCCCGGGCCGTCTCACGTTCGCCATCGGCGTACTGGCGACTGGGGTAACTGCCTGGCCTGCGGGAACATCGTCTCGCACCATCAAGTTGGAGCAGATGTCGGCTTACGGGGTCAGGAGGCAGAGTTGGTTCTCGGTCCGGTGTCGGCAGTTGGAATGAGCGGTCCCCGCTTGCGGGACTAAGCTGCGGAAGGACAGGGAGGGGAAGTTCCCCCCACTGCCTGACCGCTCTGAGGAGCGATTAACGATGTTCGAGAGGTTCACCGACCGCGCGCGGCGGGTTGTCGTCCTGGCTCAGGAAGAAGCCCGGATGCTCAACCACAACTACATCGGCACCGAGCACATCCTCCTGGGTCTCATCCACGAGGGTGAAGGTGTCGCCGCTAAGGCCCTGGAGAGCCTCGGCATTTCGCTTGAGGCGGTCCGCCAGCAGGTGGAGGAGATCATCGGCCAGGGCCAGCAGGCCCCGTCCGGCCACATCCCCTTCACTCCCCGTGCCAAGAAGGTCCTGGAGCTCTCGCTCCGCGAGGCCCTTCAGCTGGGCCACAACTACATCGGCACGGAGCACATCCTGCTCGGCCTGATCCGCGAGGGCGAGGGCGTCGCCGCCCAGGTCCTGGTCAAGCTGGGAGCAGACCTCAACCGGGTGCGTCAGCAGGTCATCCAGCTGCTCTCCGGTTACCAGGGCAAGGAGACCGCCGCGGCCGGCGGCCCGGCCGAGGGCACCCCCTCGACGTCGCTCGTCCTGGACCAGTTCGGCCGGAACCTCACCCAGGCGGCCCGCGAATCCAAGCTCGACCCGGTCATCGGGCGCGAGAAGGAGATCGAGCGGGTCATGCAGGTGCTGTCCCGCCGAACGAAGAACAACCCGGTGCTGATCGGTGAGCCCGGCGTCGGCAAGACCGCCGTCGTCGAGGGCCTCGCCCAGGCCATCGTCAAGGGCGAGGTGCCCGAGACCCTCAAGGACAAGCACCTCTACACCCTCGACCTCGGTGCCCTGGTCGCCGGCTCCCGCTACCGCGGTGACTTCGAGGAGCGCCTGAAGAAGGTCCTCAAGGAGATCCGCACCCGCGGCGACATCATCCTGTTCATCGACGAGCTGCACACGCTGGTCGGTGCGGGTGCCGCCGAGGGCGCCATCGACGCCGCCTCCATCCTCAAGCCGATGCTGGCCCGCGGTGAGCTCCAGACCATCGGCGCCACCACGCTGGACGAGTACCGCAAGCACCTGGAGAAGGACGCGGCCCTGGAGCGCCGCTTCCAGCCCATCCAGGTCGCCGAGCCGTCCCTGCCGCACACCATCGAGATCCTCAAGGGCCTGCGCGACCGGTACGAGGCGCACCACCGCGTCTCCATCACCGACGAGGCGCTGGTCCAGGCCGCCACCCTGGCCGACCGCTACATCTCCGACCGCTTCCTGCCCGACAAGGCGATCGACCTGATCGACGAGGCCGGTTCCCGGATGCGCATCCGCCGGATGACCGCGCCGCCGGACCTCCGCGAGTTCGACGAGAAGATCGCCGGCGTCCGCCGGGACAAGGAGTCCGCGATCGACTCGCAGGACTTCGAGAAGGCCGCCTCCCTGCGCGACAAGGAGAAGCAGCTCCTGGCCGCCAAGGCCAAGCGGGAGAAGGAGTGGAAGGCCGGCGACATGGACGTCGTCGCCGAGGTCGACGGCGAGCTGATCGCCGAGGTCCTCGCCACGGCCACCGGCATCCCGGTCTTCAAGCTGACCGAGGAGGAGTCCAGCCGTCTGCTCCGCATGGAGGAGGAGCTGCACAAGCGGGTCATCGGCCAGGTCGACGCCGTCAAGGCGCTGTCCAAGGCGATCCGCCGTACGCGCGCCGGCCTGAAGGACCCCAAGCGTCCCGGCGGCTCGTTCATCTTCGCCGGCCCGTCCGGTGTCGGTAAGACCGAGCTGTCCAAGGCGCTCGCCGAGTTCCTCTTCGGTGACGAGGACGCGCTGATCTCCCTCGACATGTCGGAGTTCAGCGAGAAGCACACGGTCTCGCGCCTCTTCGGTTCGCCCCCCGGCTACGTGGGCTACGAGGAGGGCGGCCAGCTGACCGAGAAGGTGCGCCGCAAGCCGTTCTCCGTCGTCCTCTTCGACGAGGTCGAGAAGGCCCACCCGGACATCTTCAACTCGCTGCTGCAGATCCTGGAGGACGGTCGCCTGACCGACTCCCAGGGCCGGGTCGTGGACTTCAAGAACACGGTCATCATCATGACGACCAACCTCGGCACCCGGGACATCTCCAAGGGGTTCAACCTCGGCTTCGCCGCCGTGGGCGACACCAAGTCCAACTACGAGCGCATGAAGAACAAGGTCTCGGACGAGCTGAAGCAGCACTTCCGGCCCGAGTTCCTCAACCGCGTCGACGACGTGGTCGTCTTCCCGCAGCTGACCCAGGCCGACATCCTCGCGATCGTCGACCTCATGATCGGCAAGGTGGACGAGCGCCTGAAGGACCGGGACATGGGCATCGAGCTGTCCCAGTCCGCCAAGGAACTGCTCTCCAAGAAGGGCTACGACCCCGTCCTGGGCGCCCGTCCGCTGCGCCGGACGATCCAGCGCGAGATCGAGGACACGCTCTCCGAGAAGATCCTCTTCGGCGAGCTGCGCCCCGGTCACATCGTGGTCGTGGACACCGAGGGCGAGGGCGAGTCCGTCACCTTCACCTTCCGGGGTGAGGAGAAGTCGGCCCTGCCGGACGTCCCGCCGATCGAGCAGGCGGCCGGCGGTGCCGGGCCGAACCTGAGCAAGGACGCGTGACCGTCCGGGGGTTCGCCTGAACGGGAAAAGGGCCGGTGTCGGCAGGCACCGGCCCTTTTCGTGCCCGCTCGCTGTCCGGAGAGTGAGACGGCACTTCCGCGGGGGCCGGGGCGTGTGAGAATCCCGCCCATGCAGCGCTCGCTCATTATCGGCGACCGCGTGCCGGCACCGAGCTGACTCCGGGGGCGATCCCTCCCGGCGGCCCACCGCCCGCACGCAGACCTCTCGCATTCCGCGAGGGGTCTTTTTGTTTTCGTCAACAGCACCCCTGGACAGGAAACAACCGGCATGACACACGACGTCTTTCGCTCTCTGAACACCACCCTGGACACCACCCCGACCGGCGGGGTGTGCACCCTCTCCGTGACGCTGCGGGACAGCCGTGGCGCGCTCGGCCGGATCGCCGCCTCGCTGAGCAGCATGCCGGTGCTGGCGCTGTCGTACGCGGTGGCGGACGCCCGCTGGGCTACCGCGGAGATCCGGGTGCCGCGCGCTTACGCCGCGCGGGCCCACGGCCGGCTGAACCGCATGGTGGACGCTCTGGCCGTCTCCGAGCGCCCCGACGGGCCGGGCATCAGCGGCGGATGAGGCCCAGTTCCGTGGCCGCGGCGACCGCTGCGGTGCGCGAGTCGACGTCGAGCTTGGCGTAGATGCGGGCCAGGTGCGACTTGATGGTGCCCTCGGTGAGGTGGAGCCGGCCGCCGACGGCCTGGTTGGACAGGCCCCCGGCGACCAGGGCCAGTACCTCCGTCTCACGCCGGGTCAGGGCGGTGCCGGGGGTCCGCAGCCGGTTCATCAGCCGGTCGGCGACGGTGGGCGCCAGCGTGGTGCGGCCGGCCGCGGCGGTGCGGACGGCGGCGGCCAGGTCCTCGGGCGGGGCGTCCTTGAGGAGGTAGCCCGTCGCGCCGGCCTCGATGGCGGGCAGCATGTCGGCGTCGGTGTCGTACGTGGTGACGATCAGCACGCGCGGCGCCGACGGCCGGGCGGTGATCGCGGCGGTCGCCTCGGCGCCGTTCATGCCCCTGCCGAACTGCAGGTCCATGAGGACGACGTCGATATCGCCCTGCCCGGCCCGGACGACGGCCTCCTCGGCGGTGGCCACCTCCGCCACCACCTCGATCCCGGGCTCGGTCTCCAGCACGGCACGCAATCCGGCCCGTACGACGGGGTGGTCGTCGGCGAGCAGCAGACGGACGGGGATCTCGGTCACGGACGGGCCTCGGCTTCGGACGCGGACGGGGACCCCGGCGGGGAACCGGGCGCGTGAGCCCCGGATCCGTGTGCGGCCTCGGCTGCCCGTGTGGGCTCCGGTTCGGGGACTGGGGTGAGGGGGAGGCGGGCGGTCAGGGTGGTGCCGTGGCCGGGGGTGGAGTCGATCGTGAGGGTGCCGCCCAGGGACTGGGCGCGGGCACGCATCGCGGTCAGGCCGAAGCCGCCGGCCTCCGGGTCGGGGGCGGGCAGCCGGGCGGGGTCGAAGCCGGTGCCGTCGTCGGTGATGTCCACGACGACGTGCCCGGCCGGACGGGCGAGGGTGACGTGGACGGTGGTGGCCCCGGCGTGCCGGACCGTGTTGGCGAGCGCGGACTGCACGATGCGCAGCAGAGCGACCTCGTGTGCGGTCGGCAGCGGCACGGGCTCGCCGGTGCGGTGGAAGCGGGCGGTGACCGGGTGGCGGGCGCTGGTCGTGGCGCACAGCCGCGCCAGCGCGTCGGCCAGGGTCGTGCCCTCCAGCGCGGGCGGGGCGAGGGCGGCGACGAAGCGGCGGGCCTCGGCGAGGTTGTCGACGGCCGCCTGGCGGGCCTGGTCGACATAACGGGAGGCAGTCGCGTGCTCCGGTGTGCCGGGCAGGGCGCGTTCGGCGGCCCGCAGCAGCAGCTGGATGCTGGACAGGCCCTGGGCCAGGGTGTCGTGGATCTCGCGGGCCAGCCGTTCCCGCTCGGCGAGGACACCGGCGGTGTGCTGGGCGGCTGCCAGGTCGGCGCGGGTGGCGGTGAGTTCCTCGATCAGCCGCCGGCGCCGCTCGCTCTCCCGGTACAGGGTCTCGTACCCCCACACCACGGCGACGGCCACGGCGGCGCCGAGGGCCGGGCCGATCACCATGGCCGCGCTGAAGGAGCCCTGGTGCGCGGCGAACGCGGCGATCGCCGCCGCCGCGGTGGCCGCGACGACGGCCAGGCCGGCCCGGCGCGGCAGCAGGTGGAGCTGGAGGAAGTACAGCGGGAACGCCATCCACACCCCGTCGGCGGACAGGGCCAGCAGCACCAGCCATACGGCGCTCACGGCGGCCAGCCACAGCGCGGCGGCCCGGCGTGAACGCCGTACGCGGGGCAGGGCGGGACCGGCCGCGTAGACCAGGCCGCACGCGGCGGCGACGGCGACGACCGCCCCGGCGTGCGCGTGGCCGTCGGCCACGGCCCGGCCGGCCGCGAGGGCGAGCAGCCCGGCGACCAGCAGGTGCAGGCACCAGGTGAGGGCCCGGCTGGTGGGGGTGAGGGCGGGAGCGGGGGCGGTGGTGTTCACGGTCCTCCCAGCCTAAGGAGAGACCCGCCCCGGGGCCTCCATCGAAAGTTACAAGCGAAGTGCTCCCCTGGGCCAGATGTCCGGGCGGGGGGTCCCCGG
The DNA here is from genome assembly GCF_040644095.1 of Streptomyces sp. NPDC047028. NCBI lineage: Bacteria > Bacillati > Actinomycetota > Actinomycetes > Kitasatosporales > Streptomycetaceae > Streptomyces > Streptomyces sp. NPDC047028. Next base: position 36,769 of record NZ_JBEYVS010000003.1, on the reverse strand, counting down.
CGAGGCTGTCGGCATACCGTTTCCCCGCCATGAGAGGGCAGGCCGAGGCCGTGTTCGTCGCCTGGAGAGACCTGAGGTTCGCCAAGGGGCGCTTCGCCCTGATGGGCGCCGTCATCGTGCTGATCACGCTGCTGGTGGGGCTGCTGTCCGGGCTGACCGCCGGTCTCGGCCGGCAGAACGTCTCCGCGGTCACGTCCCTGCCCGTGGACCGGATCGCGTTCGGCGCGCCGGGCGCGGGGGAGAAGCTGTCGTACGCGAACTCCACCGTCACCGAGAAGCAGTGGCGGCGGTGGGCGGACGCGCCGGGCGTGCGCCGCGCGGAGCCGCTGGGCATCACCACCACGAAGGCCACCGCGGGCCACCGCAGCAGCGGGGTCTCCGCCTTCGGGGTCCGCCCCGGTTCCACGCTGGCCCCGGACAGCGGCCGGCTCGACGCCCGTACGGCGGTGCTGTCGACGCCCGCCGCCGACGACCTCGGCGTCTCGGCGGGCGACACCTTCACCCTCGGCGGTCAGCGGCTGACGGTCGGAGCCGTACGCGGTGACGCCTCCTTCAGCCACACCCCGGTGGTCTGGGTCGGCCTCGACACCTGGCAGCGGGCGGCACCGCCGGGCGGCCGTGCCGACGACGGGCCGACGGCCACCGTCATCGCGCTGGACACCGCCCCCGGCGCCGACGTGCGGGCCCTGGACGAGGCGGCCGGCACGAAGACGGTGCCGAAGGACGACTCTCTGTCCGCGATCGGCTCCTACACCTCCGAGAACGGCTCCCTGCAGCTCATGCGCGGCTTCCTGTTCGCGATCTCGGCGCTCGTCATCGGCGCCTTCTTCACCGTGTGGACCATCCAGCGCAGCGGAGACATCGCCGTCCTCAAGGCGCTGGGCGCCTCCACCGCGAGCCTCCTGAAGGACGCGCTCGGCCAGGCCGTCGTCCTGCTGACCGGCGGCACGCTGATCGGCACCGGCATCGCCGCCGGCGTGGGCGCCCTGCTCTCCGGGTCGGCCGTGCCGTTCCTGCTCACCCCGGCGACCGTCCTGGTCCCGGCCGCCGTGATGATCGCGCTCGGCGCGCTCGGCGCCGGGCTGTCCGTCCGCCGGATCACCTCCGTCGACCCGCTGACCGCCCTGGGGAGCGCCCGATGAGCCTGCGCCTGTCCGACGTCACGCTGACCTACCCCGACGGCGACTCCCGCCTGACCGCCCTGGACCGGGTCACCCTGGAGGTGCCCAAGGGCGGCCTGACCGCGGTCGTCGGCCCGTCCGGCTCGGGCAAGTCCAGCCTGCTCGCGGTGGCCGCGACCCTGATCACCCCCGACCGGGGCACGGTGGTCGTCGACGGCACGGCCACCGCCGGGCTGAGCCGCGCGGAACTCGCCGGTCTGCGCCGCCACCGGATCGGGATCGTCTTCCAGCAGCCCAACCTGCTGCCGTCCCTGACCGCCGTGGAGCAACTCCAGGTCATGGCCCGCATCGACGGCCGCAGGGCGCGCGCGGCGCGGGAGCGGGCCATGGACCTGCTCGACGCCGTGGGCCTGGCCGGGCAGGCCGGGCGGCGGCCGCACCAGCTCTCCGGCGGCCAGCGCCAGCGCGTCAACATCGCCCGCGCCCTGATGAACGACCCGACGGTGCTGCTGGTCGACGAGCCCACCAGCGCCCTCGATCACGAGCGCGGCGCCGCCGTCGTCGGCCTCCTCACCCGCCTGACCCGCCAACGGGCCACCGCGACCGTCCTGGTCACGCACGACCGCACCCATCTCACGGCCGTCGACCGGATCGCCGAGGTGCGCGACGGGCGGCTGAGCACGGCGGACGCAGCGCAGGTGTGAACCGCCAAGAGGCCAGGTCGGGTCCGCCCCACCCCCGGCCGGCTGGGGTGAGGCGGTCATCGCACCCGGCTCAGGACAACTGGCCGTCGTAGTCAGGCAGTTTGAACGTCTTCTCGGCGTGGCCGCCGCTGAGGTCGGTGGCGCTGTTGCCGATGTTCGCGATGATCGTGTAGCCGTGGCTCTCGATGTCGGCGCGCTGGGCGGTCTTGTAGGCGGCGACGTCCTTGAAGAGGTCGAGGAAGCCGCGGACGTAGAGGCCGGACACCCGGTAGCCGTCGTACTCCAGGTTCCACTCCGTGGGTTCCTCGATGATGCCCGGGCGGGCGGTGACGAAGAACAGGGAGACGCCGTGCGCCTGGGCGTACTGGGCGACGTTCAGCACGGGCTTGTTGGCGGCCTGCGGGACGCTGAAGCCGAGGTCGGTCTGGAGCGTGGTGTTGTCGATGTCGAAGACGATGGCCTGCTTCTCGCCCGGCCGGGCGTCGGCGATCCGCGCCTTGAGGTAGGGCAGCGCCTGGTCCATGACGGTCTGGCAGTCCCTCTGCCAGGTGCCGTAGTCGACCTTGGCGGCGGTGGCCGAGGCCGTGGCGGTGGTGCCGTTCGCCGGAGCCGTCGTACTGGCCGCGTCCGCCGCGTGGGCGGGGACGGCAACCACGGCCAGCGCGGCCGTGGAAACGGCCGCGGAGACGGCGGTGACGGAGATCCGGTGCGCCCAGGGGCGTCTGCTCATCGTGGGGGTCCTCTCACGTCCGGGTGCTGAACTGCCGGGATTTTCCTGACCGTTGTGCTGCCAGGGGCATGATCAGTGGTGAGGGTGGCGCGAAAGGAACCGTAGGGTTACTGATAGGTAGTCGTACAGAGCGGTAGTCGCACAGAGACGTGCGTCACACCACGCGGGTCGCCCGGGTGAGGACGGGCTCCAGCGGCAGCCGGTACGGGCGTGCGCCCCGGAGGGACGGTTCCGCGGAATCCTGGCGAACAGGGCTGAGGGTGCCGAGGTGTGGGTTCGCGTGGGTGGAGTCACGAACATGTACAGCCGCAGCGCGAGCGCGCGCGCGAGGTCAGCGTAGCGCCGGTCACATTCCGGGGTCCGTGGATCTTGGGTCCCGGTGACATGCCGCACAGGACATATCTCTCGTACTAGGCGGAATAGTGGGCGGCGAATCCATCCTTAATTCGGACAAATCGGGATGTACGTTTCAAGGCTCCCGAACCGAAAGGCGACGTCATCGTCCTTGCTGGCGGGCCTTCGGGGCATCTGTCAAGAAGTGAGTGGTTTTGCGCTCATCTACTACGTGATGCCGTAGAGCGGCTGTTTGAGGCGATGCGGGGCGGCGGGTTACCAAAGACGGGCCGCTGCGGCGCTCATCCGACGCGCCGGGCGGATCCCCGTCCCCGAGCCCACGAGGTCTCCATGTTCAAGCGCGTCACGTCCCGTTCCACCCGTACGTCCTCGCTCCGCAACCGCGTGGCCGTCCTGGCCGCCGGAGTCGGCGCCACGGCCGTGCTGGGGGCCGGTGTCGCGAGCGCTGCTCCGTCCGCCGCGTCCTGGGTGGACCCGGTGCAGCACTACACCCTGACCGCCACCTTCAACCAGGGCGGCAGCCACTGGATGCACAAGCACAGCGGCCAGGACTTCGCCGTGCCGATCGGCACGAACGTCGTCGCCGCGCACGGTGGCACCGTCGTCAAGGCCGGCCCCAACGGCGGCGGTGACGGCCCGGCCTACGGCAACGCGATCGTCATCAAGCACGGCGGTCACCTGTACTCGCAGTACGCCCACCTGTCCCGGATCGACGTCAAGGTCGGCCAGGTCGTCAAGACCGGCCAGCACATAGCCCGTTCCGGGAACACCGGCAACACGACCGGTCCGCACCTGCACTTCGAGATCCGTACGACGCCGAACTATGGCTCCGCCGTGAACCCGGTGGTCTTCCTGAAGGCGCACGGCGTCAAGGTCTGAGGGGCACTCGTGCCCCGAAGGGGCGCGGGGAACTGCGCGACCAGCCACGACGGGCCGTCAGATGAACGACGGCCCGTCCAGGGCGATTTCACCCCGCCCTGCGGGCACCCTCGTGGGCCTGGGTGACCATGTCCACGGCCACTTCGAGCACCGCGGCCCGCTTCTTGTCCGTGTCGCCCTCCAGGTCCTGCATCACGAACATGCCGGCGTGCAGCGTGAACAGCGCACTGATGCAGCGGACCTGGTCGGTCAGTTCCGCCTCCGGGTCGATGATGATGTCCCGCAGGCCGCGCATGCGGTCCTTGAAGGTGTCGCCGATGCGCAGTTCCCGGACCGTCGCCTGGTTCTCCTGCATGAACCGGAACAGGGGTTCCGCGCCCGCGAGCGCCCGGCTGTAGCGCCGTACGATCTCCTGCTTGGTCTCCAGCGTGTGCGGCTGCCGGCGGCCCCACTCGATCAGTTCCTCGATCGGCTGCGTCAGGTCCTCGAAGAGGCTGACGATGATCTCTTCCTTGGTCTTGAAGTGGTAGTACAAGGCCGCCTTCGTCACGTCGAGCCGCTCGGCGATCTCGCGCAGTGAGGTCTTCTCGTAGCCCTGCTCGGCGAAGAGTTCGAGCGCGACGTCCTGGATGCGCTGGCGGGTGTTGCCGCGGCGCTGCTGCTTGGTGCCGTCCATGGTGACGCCCATCCTCGTACTCCTCGCGGTCCCGCAAAAACTTACTTGACGCCCGGCTAGTGGCAAGGCTACCTTCCAGTGTAGTGAACTAGCCGGGCGGCAAGTAAGTACCGGTCGCCAGGGGGAATGGGAAGACGATGGCGGACACACAGACGGCACCGGCCGAGGCGGCCACGCCGGAGCGGCCGGAGAAGCAGCCGAAGAGCGTGCGGGTGGTCCTCCTCGCACTCATGATCGCGATGATGCTCGCGATGCTGGACAACATGATCGTGGGTACGGCGATGCCGACGATCGTCGGTGAGCTGGGCGGCCTGGAACACCTGTCCTGGGTGGTCACCGGGTACACCCTGGCCACCGCGGCCTCCACCCCGATCTGGGGCAAGGTCGGCGACATGTACGGCCGCAAGGGCGCGTTCCTCACCTCGATCGTGATCTTCCTGATCGGGTCGGCGTTGAGCGGTATGGCCCAGGACATGGGTCAGCTGATCGGCTTCCGCGCGATCCAGGGTCTGGGCGCCGGCGGCCTGATGGTCGGCGTCATGGCCATCATCGGCGACCTGATACCCCCGCGGGAGCGCGGCAAGTACACCGGCATGATGGCCGGCGTCATGGCGCTCGCGATGATCGGCGGCCCGCTCGTCGGCGGCACCATCACCGACAACTGGGGCTGGCGTTGGTCCTTCTACATCAACCTGCCGCTGGGCGTCGTCGCCCTGGCGCTGGTCACCGCCGTGCTGCACCTGCCCAGGAAGCGCGCGAAGGCCCGCATCGACTACCTGGGCGTCGCCCTGCTGACCGTCGGCATCACCTCGATCGTGCTGGTCACCACCTGGGGCGGCACGCAGTACGCCTGGACGTCCGCCCGCATCATGGAGCTGATCGGCATCGGCGTCGCCACGCTGGTCGGGTTCGTGTTCTGGCAGACCAGGGCCGCCGAGCCGGTGGTCCCGCTGCACATGTTCCGCAGCCGCAACTTCACCCTGATGTCGGTCATCGGCTTCATCACCGGCTTCGTGATGTTCGGCGCGACCCTCTACCTGCCGCTCTACCAGCAGTCCGTGCAGGGCGCCTCCGCGACCAACTCCGGCCTGCTGCTCCTGCCGATGCTCGGCGCGATGCTCGTCACGTCGATGATCGCCGGCCGGGTCACCACCAACAGCGGCCGCTACAAAATCTTCCCGATCGTCGGCGGCGCCCTGATGATCGTCGGGCTGTACCTGCTCTCGCTCATGGACACCGGCACCACCCGGCTGACCTCGGGCATCTACATGGCCGTCCTGGGCCTCGGCATGGGCTGCCTGATGCAGATCACCATGCTGGTGGCGCAGAACAGCGTAGAGCTGAAGGACATGGGTGTGGCGTCCTCCTCCACGACCCTGCTCCGTACGCTCGGCTCCTCCTTCGGTGTCGCCATCATGGGCGCCCTCTTCAACAACCGCGTGCAGCACGTCATGGCCGAGCGCGGCGGTGAGATGGGCAAGCACATGACGGAGAAGTCCGCCGCGCTGGACGCCAAGAGCCTGGCCAAGCTGCCGCCGCTGCTGCGGGACGCGTACCAGCACGCGGTCTCCGCCGGCACGCACTCGGCGTTCGTGCTGGGCGCCGCGGTCGCGGTGCCGGTCCTGATCGCCGCGTTCTTCGTCAAGGAGGTGCCGCTGCGCAGCGGCCCGCCGAAGCCCTCGAAGGACGGTGCCGAAGGCGCCGACGGCGCGGAGGCGGCGGCCCCGGCGCCCGTCATCGACGCGGTCTGAGACGGATGCCGGCCCTTCTGGCCGGCATCCCTCCCTGAACCGAAGCCCCCCGGCAGGTGTCCGCCCCGGGGGGCTTCGCCGTGCCCGCCACCCCGCAGCGCCCCCGGGGCTTCGCCGTGCCGGGCCGCTGTCAGTGGCGCGTGTCACCATCGGCCGTATGGGCAAGTTGCGGCAGTTGCGGCTGGCGAAGGACGCCATGGACCGGGAGTGGGCCGATCCCGGGCTCGACCTGGACGCGGTGGCCGCGCACGCCGGGTACTCGCGCTACGACTTCCTGCGCGCCTTTAAGGAGGTGTACGGCGAGACCCCCGGCCAGTACTTGATCCACCGGCGGATCGAGCGCGCCCAGGAGATGCTGCGCTGCGCCGACCTCACCGTGACCGAGATCTGCGCGCTGGTCGGCTTCAGCAGCCTCGGCACCTTCTCCGCCCGCTTCAAGGACCGCACCGGTCTGACGCCGAGCGAGTACCGCGCCCGGCACGTGGGCCGTGGCGCCGCCCTCATACCCGGCTGCTACGCCATGCTCTGGGCCGGCGGCTTCCGGACCCCGCGAAACCCCGGCACCGCAACATCCGAGAAGCGCCCCGGCACCGGCCGTGCCTACGGTGAGGAACGGGAATCCACCTCACCGAAGAACACCGCCGACAGGGGTACAGAACCATGATCAAGGGACTCGCCATCACCACCGTATGGGTCCTCGACCAGGACCGGGCCAAGGAGTTCTACACCGAGAAGCTCGGCCTGGACGTCCGTACCGACATGACCATGGGGGACGGCGGCATGCGCTGGCTCACCGTCGGTGCGCCCGGCCAGCCCGACGTCGAGCTGACCCTCATGGTGCCCGGTCCGCCCGCGATGGACGCGGAGTCCGCCGAGATGATGCGGAAGCTCGTCGCCAAGGGCGCGCTCGGCGCCGGTGTGCTGGCCACCGACGACATCCACGGCGACTACAAGAAGCTCAAGGACCGCGGCGTGGAGTTCCTCCAAGAGCCCCAGGAGCGTCCGTACGGCACCGAGGCCCTGTTCCGCGACGACTCGGGCAACTGGTTCTCCTTCACCCAGCGCCGCCAAGGCGACCTGGACCTGGACAAGGACTGGGCCTGACCGGTCCCGGCGGCCCCGCCCGGTGACCGGGTCGCTCAGACTGTCTGCTCCGGCAGGAGCGGATAGCTCCCCGTGCTGGTGGGGGCGTGTTCCGGCAGCCACAGGACCGCCACCGCGCCCTCGGCGGGGATGTGCGCCGGGGCGCCGGCGGGGCGTACGTTGCGGAAGGTCAGCCGGGCGCCCAGCACGCGGGCCTGACCGGCGGCGATGGTCAGGCCCAGCCCGTGGCCCTGGCCCGCGCGGTCCGCGCTGCCCGTGCGGAAGCGGCTCGGGCCGTCGGCGAGGAGTTCCTCGGGGAAGCCGGGGCCGTGGTCGCGGACCCGGATGACCCGGCCCTCGACGGTCACCTCGATCGGCGGCCTGCCGTGCCGGGCGGCGTTGGCGAGCAGGTTGAACAGCACGCGCTCCAGCCGGCGCGGGTCCGTCGTCACCATCGACTCGTGCACCACCCGTACGGCGACGGCCGGGTCCTTGGCCGCCACGCGCCGCGCGACGAACTCGCCGAGCACGATGTCCTGCAGTTCGGCCCGCTCGGACGCCCCGTCGAGCCGGGCGACCTCCAGCACGTCCTCCACGAGGGTGCGCATCGCCTGGGCGCGGTCCAGGACCAGCTCGGTGGGCCGGCCGGGCGGCAGCAGCTCGGCCGCCGTCAGCAGACCGGTCACCGGGGTGCGCAGCTCGTGCGCGATGTCGGCGGTGACCCGCCGCTCGGCGTCCAGCCGCTGCCGCAGCGCGTCCGCCATGGCGTCCACCGCGCGCGCGAGATCGTCGGTCTCGTCCCGTACGACCCCGCCGATGGCCTCCCGCACGCGCACGTCGGTCTCGCCCTTGGCGACCTGGTTCGCCGCGGCCGCCGCCTTGCGCAGCCGCCGCGACAGCTGACCCCCTATCAGCACGCCCAGCGCACTGCCGCCGAGCACGACCGCGATGGAGCCGATGACCAGCGCCTGGTCGAGGTCCTTCATGACGTCGGTGCTGCGGTCGGGGAAGTGGCTGTGCAGGGACAGCACGTGCCCGTCCTTGACCGGTACGGCCGCCCAGATGTCCGGGACCCCGTGGTGGTCGGAGACGAAGCTGGCCCGGCGGCCGTCCAGCGCCTTGGCGCGCAGCGGATCCGGCAGGTCCGGGTCGTCGATCTTGATGGCGGGGAAATTGGGCCGCCCGGACAGCTCGTAGTTGCGCTGCGCGATCTGTACCCGCTGGTCGGCGAGGTCGCGCGCGTTGTCCAGCATGGAGACCCGGGCGGCGTTGTGCACCACCAGGCTGAGCGCTATCGCCACCAGCCCGGCGACGAGCGCGATCGCCGCGCTGAGCTTCCACCGGAGCCCGGTGCGCAGACCCGCCTGCTCCATGCGCCGCACGGGGCGCCGAATGAGACCCCGCATCCCCGCCCCGCTCAGGCCTTCAACTTGTAGCCGAAACCGCGGACCGTCTCGATCCGGTCCTGGCCGATCTTCTGCCGCAGCCGCTGCACGTGCACGTCGACGACCCGGGTGTCCCCGCCCCAGCCGTAGTCCCACACGCGTTCCAGCAGCTTGTCGCGGGAGAGCACGGTGCCCGGCGCCGAGGAGAACTCCAGCAGCAGCCGCATCTCGGTCGGCGTGAGCGCCACCGGCCGGCCCGCCCGGCGCACCTCCATGCCCTCGGTGTCGATCTCCAGGTCGCCGAAGGTCAGCGTGCCGCCGGTGACCGCCGTGTCGGACTCCTCGGTCTGCGCGGCTCCGCCCGCGTGCCCGAAGCGGCGCAGCACCGCGCGGATCCGGGCGACCAGGACGGCGCCGTCGAACGGTTTGGTCACGTAGTCGTCGGCGCCCGCCTCCAGGCCGAGCACGACGTCGATGGAGTCCGCACGCGCTGACAGCATGATCACCGGCACGGTCGACTCGTCCCGGATCCGGCGGCACAGGCTGACGCCGTCCAGGCCGGGCACCATCACGTCCAGCAGGGCGATGTCGGGGCGGTTCGCCCGGAACGCCTCCAGGCCGGACAGCCCGTCGGGCATGGCGGTGACCGCGAAGCCGTCCCGCTCCAGGGCGAGCTGGGTGGCCTCGCGGATGACGTCGTCGTCCTCGACGAACAGGACGTGGGTCTGGTCTGCCATCCCGGTGCTCTCAGTCCTCGTTCTTCTGCGTTGTTCGCGTCGTACCGCGTTGTTCTGCTTTCCGCGTTCTTCCGCGGTCAGTTGTCGTCCGGTACGGGCGTCGGCTGCCCGCCGGTGGCGTTGCCGTACTCGTTGTGGTGGAAGTGTTCCTGGGCGAACCGGCCAGCGCTCCAGCTGTAGGTGATCACGTTCTCACCGGACGGGCTCGACACCGGGTCGCCCTTCTCGTACACCTGCTTCGTCACGCTCAGGTCGCCCTTGTCGATCTCGGCGTAGACCGGGGACTCCTCCGCCTTGAAGACATTCTTGTACGAGCCCCGGACGTCCCGGTACACGTACGAGCCGATGCCGACCGCGTCACCACAGGTCAGCACGTTGACGACGACATCGTCCACGGCGCCGCCGGTCAGGTCCCCGTAGGCCACGTCGACCGGGTAGTCCTCGCCGCTGCACGGCTTCAGCTCCCGTTTGACCGCCGGGGACACCTCGGGGTCCCTCTTGATCAGCGCGACCGCGTCCACCCGCCGGTAGGTGTCCGAGGGGCTGGGCGACGGCGAGGCGACCGCGCCCGCCACCGCCGAGGCGTGCGCCGGGCCCTCGTCCCGGGCGCCGGTACCGCCCGTGCCGCACGCGGCGGCGAACGGCACGACGGCGGCGAGCACGGCCCCCGCCGTGATCACCGCCTGGGTGCTGCCGCGGGCCCGGCCGGGCCCGGCCCCGGTCAGGCCGCGCAACGCTCCCGCTCCTCACGCTCCAGCGCGCGTGCGTCCAGATCGCGGGCCTGAAGCTCCTCACGGAGCCGGGCGAGCGCCCGGTGCAGCGTGCTCTTGACCGTACCGGCCGACATGCCGAGGGCCGCGGCCGTTTCCTCAGTGGACATCTGCTCCCAGTGTCGCAGCACCACGACACTGCGCTGCTTCGGAGCGAGCACCTTCATGATGTCCATCAGCAGGGCCCGGTCGGCGTGCTGCTCGGTGGAGTCCTCCACGGAGGCGTCCGGCAGCTGCTCGGTGGGCACTTCCTCCAGCTTGCGCGCCCGCCACCACTCGGTCCGCGTGTTGATCATGACCCGGCGCAGATAGGCGTCCGCGAGCCGCTTGTCGGCGATGCCCTCCCAGCGGCCGTACGTCCGCACGAGCGCCGTCTGGAGCAGGTCCTGGGCGTCGACGGGGTCCGGCACCAGCCGGCGCGCACTGCGCAGCAGCGCGTCCTGCCGCGTGCGGACGTACTCCTCGAACTCAAGCACCTCGCCCTGCGCCATGATCGACCGCCTCCGTTCCCCGTTTTTCCGTCTCGTGCCCGAAGCACCGTTCTCTTGCGTCCCCGTGGTCCGCGGGGCACGGAAGAGAAGTTACGGAGCGGTTGTCACGGGGCTGTGCGGAGCAGCCTGCGGCCAGCAATCGGCTGTCCGTCGGTTGTGTAACGGAAGTAGGAACGGGGTAAGGCGGCTGGCGTCAATGTCCGTATTTGTACGGCTTTGTCGCGTACAGGGCGCCGTAACAGAGGCTCCCGCACTGTGACTTGGCTGTGCGTCAGGTCAGCGGCAGCCGATACAGACCGCCCGGCAGCGGCTCCACCAGACCGTCCGCGACGAGCCCGTCGAGCGCCCGTGCGCGCTGCACCGGCTCGTGCCACGCCCGGTCCAGCGCCGCCTGCCGCACCGGCGCGTGCGCCTCCCGCAGCACCGCCAGCAGCTTGCCGCGCACCTGCCGGTCCGTACCGGCGTACGTCTGCCCGCGCCTCGGCGGCCCCTCGTGCTCCGGCTTGCCCGCGAGCCGCCACGCGCACTGCGCGGCGATCGGGCAGCGCTGGCAGCCCTCGTTCTTCGCCGTGCACACCAGCGCGCCCAGCTCCATCGAGGCGGCCGCCCAGCGCGCGGCCGTCGTCTCGTCCCGGGGCAGCAGTTCGCGCGCGAGCCGGCGCTCGGCCGCCGTCGTCGCGTTCGGCGGGTACTGCACGCCCGTCACCGCCCGCGCGAACACCCGGCGCACATTGGTGTCCAGCACCGGATGCCGCTGCCCGTACGCGAACGAGGCCACCGCCGCGGCCGTGTACTCACCGATCCCGGGCAGTGCCAGCAGTTGCGCGTGGTCCGTCGGCACGTCCCCGCCGTGCCGCTCCGTTATGGCGGCCGCCGCCCCGTGCAGCCGCAGCGCGCGGCGCGGATAGCCGAGCCGGCCCCAGGCGCGGACGGCCTCGCCGGGCGCCTCCGCGGCGAGGTCGGCGGGGCGCGGCCAGCGGGCCAGCCACTGCTCGTACACGGGCTGCACCCGATTGACGGGGGTCTGCTGGAGCATGAACTCGCTGACCATCACACCCCACGGCCCCGCCTCCTGGCGGCGCCAGGGGAGGTCGCGGGCGTGGGCGTCGAACCAGGCGATCACGGGAGCGTGGAGCTTCTCAGTCATGGCCCTCCGATCCTGCCACGCCTCGGCGGCCATCGGCGGCGACGGCACCGACACGGAGCGTGTTGAGGTGAGCTCGGGGCGTGAAGGGGCGTACCCGTGCCGGGAGTTGCGGCCGTACCACCAAAATGATGATCCGGAAAAGTTGTGGTTACGGCGGCGGGTGGGGCGAGCAAGTCCGGTGATCTCTCGTACAGTTTGCGCCGTGGGATCTCTGCGCAATCCGGTCGGGCCGCTTCCCTCCTCCATCTATTGGCGACGGAGGGTCGTCATGGTGTCCGTGGTCGCCGTGCTGGCACTGCTGATCACCTGGATCGTCACGTCCGGCGGCGGGGGCGGCAAGAAGAACGCCGACGGGTCCGACGGCAAGAACCCCGTGTCCACGATCACCCCGGGCCCTGGCTCGTCGGGCCCGGCGATCAGCCAACGCCCGGGCGGCCGCGACGAGTCGGGCAGCGGAGGGTCGGGCTCGGGATCGGGGTCGGGGTCGGACGGGGGCGGCGCCGGCGACGGCGGATCCGCCGGCGGCTCCAGCGGCTCCAGCGGCTCGGGCTCCTCCGGGGGCGGCGGAACGGTCGGTACGGGCGATGCCCTCCCGGCGTCGACGACGCTGCCGGACTGCACGGCCTCGTCCCTCACGCTGAGCGTGCGCAGCCTGCACAACTCCTTCTCCCCGGACCAGACGCCGTCGTTCCAGCTCACCGCGAGGAACAACGGCTCGGCCGACTGCAAGATCGACCTCGGGCCCAAGCACGCGGTGCTGACGATCACCCCGTCCGACGCGGACGACGCGTACTGGACCTCCTCGGACTGCCCCAAGTCCACGGCGGCCCTGGTCTTCCGTGTGCCGGCGGGCCAGAGCATCACCTACACGGTCACGTGGGACCGCCACCCGAGCGAGCCCCACTGCGCCTCCCCGAAACCGGGCGCCGCCCAGCCGGGCACCTACCTCCTCGAAGCCCAGACCCCGGGCTACCCCAAAACCCAAACCTCCTTCGTCCTGTCGGCGGACTAGAGGAAACTCTCACTCACCGGCGCTGCCAGGGTGCCGCACGCTGCGGTTGCCCGGGGGCGGGTTTCACTTGCCCGCATTGGCGGGGTGCCGCTGCGCCCACCCGTGCCGCCCCTAGCGGCACGCCTGCCCGCAGCTACGAACTCGGCGCAGACGGGGGCAGCGCCCCTTCAGGGGCGCGGGGAACTGCGCGACAAGCCCCCTCGGCCCGGCGCCCGGAAGCGAACCGGAACCGCCCCGAAAAACTAGACGTACCGCTCCAGAATGGAAGATTCGGCCAGCCGGGACAGCCCTTCCCGCACGCTCCGGGCCCGCGCCTCACCCACGCCATCCACCGTCTGCAAGTCGTCCACACTCGCCGCCAGCAACTTCTGCAGGCCGCCGAAGTGCTCGACCAGCCGGTCGATGATCGCCCCCGGCAGCCGTGGAACCTTCGCCAGCAACCGGAAGCCCCGCGGCGACACTGCGGAGTCCAGCGTCTCCGGAGACCCGGTGTAGCCCAGCGCCCGCGCCACCGTGCCGAGTTCGAGCAGCTCCGCGTGGGTCAGCGCGTCCAGCTCCGACAGCGCCTCGTCCACCGTCCGGGACCGCTTGGCCGTCGGCTCCGGCACGTAGTCCCGGACGACCAGCTCACGGTCCGGCTCGACCCCCGCGATCAACTCCTCCAGCTGGAGCGCTAGAAGACGCCCGTCCGTGCCCAGTTCGACCACGTATTCGGCGATTTCGGTGGCGATGCGCCGCACCATCTCCAGCCGCTGCGCGACCGCGGAGACGTCCCGCACCGTCACCAGATCTTCGATCTCCAGCGCCGACAGCGTGCCCGCGACCTCGTCCAGCCGGAGCTTGTAGCGCTCCAGGGTGGCCAGCGCCTGGTTCGCGCGGGAGAGGATCGCCGCCGAGTCCTCCAGCACCCGCCGCTGACCGTCCACGTACAGGGCGATCAGGCGCATGGACTGGGAGACCGACACCACCGGGAAGCCGACCTGCTTGCTCACCCGGTCCGCCGTGCGGTGCCGGGTGCCGGTCTCCTCCGTCGGGATCGTCGGGTCCGGGACCAGCTGCACGCCGGCCCGCAGGATCTTCGACAGGTCCGAGGACAGCACGATGCCGCCGTCCAGCTTGCACAGCTCCCGCAGGCGGGTCGCGGCGAACTCGACGTCCAGGACGAACCCGCCCGTGCACATCGCCTCGACCGTCTTGTCCGAGCCGAGGACGATCAGCCCGCCGGTGTTGCCGCGCAGCACCCGCTCCAGGCCGTCACGCAGCGCCGTGCCCGGAGCCACGGCGCTCAGCGAGGCGCGCATCAGGCCATCGGAGCCGGCGCTCCCGCCGGACTTTCCGGGAGCCGCTGCCCGGTCGTTGGCTGCCACTGCACTCCTCCGGTCGCAGGTTCTCGGGGCGCCGCCGACCCGCACTCGGTTCGTACGGACGGGCGAGACCTGGGCAAAGTCTACCGGCGCTCTTCCCGCTCCTGGGGGGCGTCTCGGCGACGGGAGCGCGGCAGCACCCGGAGCGCGTCCCCCATGTCGGCGACTTCCAGGACCTTCATCCCGGGCGGCACCTTGCCCGGATCACCCGGTACGAGCGCATGCGTGAAGCCCAGCCGGTGCGCCTCGGCGAGCCTGCGCTGGACGCCCGTGACCCGTCTGACCTCGCCCGCGAGGCCCACCTCGCCGATCGCGACGAGATTCTTCGGCAGCGGGGTGTCGCTCGCGGCGGAGGCCAGGGCGAGCGCGATCGCGAGGTCGGCGGCCGGCTCCGACAGCTTCACCCCGCCGACCGTCGCGGAGTAGATGTCCCGCTTGCCGAGCGCGCTGATCCGGCCGCGCTGCTCCAGCACGGCCAGCATCATCGAAACCCGGGACGTCTCAAGACCGGACGTCGTCCGCCGCGGCGAGGGGATCTGGGAGTCCACGGTCAGCGCCTGCACCTCGGCGACCAGCGGACGGCGGCCCTCCAGGGTGACCGTCAGACAGGTCCCCGGCACCGGCTCGTCACGGCGGGTGAGGAACAGCCCGCTCGGGTCGGCCAGGCCCGTGATGCCCTCGTCGTGCAGCTCGAAGCAGCCCACCTCGTCCGTCGCCCCGTACCGGTTCTTCACGCCCCGCACCAGGCGCAGCCGCGCGTGCCGGTCGCCCTCGAAGTGCAGGACGACGTCCACCAGGTGCTCCAGCAGGCGGGGGCCGGCGATCGCCCCGTCCTTCGTGACGTGCCCCACCAGCAGCGTGGACATGCCGCGCTCCTTGGACGCCCGGATCAGCGCCCCCGCGACCTCTCTGACCTGGGCCATGCCGCCGGGCGCGCCGTCGACCTCCGGGGAGGCGACCGTCTGCACCGAGTCCATGATCAGCAGGGACGGCTTGACCGCGTCCAAGTGGCCGAGGACGGCCGACAGATCCGTCTCGGCGGCCAGGTACAGATCGTCGTGCAGGGCGCCGATGCGGTCGGCGCGCAGCCGCACCTGGCTCGCCGACTCCTCACCGGTGACATAGAGGGTGCGGTGCTCGGAGCTCGCCGCCTTGGCCGCCACGTCCAGCAGCAGCGTGGACTTGCCGACGCCGGGCTCGCCG
Source organism: Streptomyces sp. NPDC047028 (assembly GCF_040644095.1). NCBI lineage: Bacteria > Bacillati > Actinomycetota > Actinomycetes > Kitasatosporales > Streptomycetaceae > Streptomyces > Streptomyces sp. NPDC047028. The sequence continues at coordinate 21,362 of NZ_JBEYVS010000003.1, read as the reverse complement.
GCGAGCAGCACGACCGCGCCCGGCACCAGCCCGCCGCCGAGCACCCGGTCCAGCTCGGCCACTCCGGTGGAGCGGGCGGTGGCCTGCCGGCCGTCGACCTGGCCGATGGGCACCGCGGAGGTCGTCACGCGGCCCGGCGTCGTCGTACGGACCGCGGGCGCGCCGTACTCCTCGACCGTGCCCCAGGCCTGGCACTCGGGGCAGCGGCCGAGCCACTTGGCCGTCTGCCAGCCGCACTCCGTGCAGCGGTAGGACGGCCGGTCCTTGGTGGTCTTCGTACGGGCAGCCATGCGCAAACCGTAGCCCGCGGCACTGACAACGCCCCGGGGGCCACCTGTGGGTGGTCGGATCCCGGCCACGGCCCGTCGGGTTCGAGCCACGGAATCCGAGGTTCCTGTCCCCTATTGAGGGATCGTTTCACCCGTACGAATTAAAAGTGCTCAAGCCGCAGGAAGGGGCACACTCCCGCCGCCTACGGTCGCACGGGTGATGAGCAGCAGTCCGGAGACCACGACCCGCACCATCGGCGCGCACCGGGCGCACCGGGAGGCGCGTGACCGAGCCGCCGCGCGCACCCTCGCGCAGCGGCCGCCGGAGCGCTACGAACCGTATCTGGACGGCCTGTTCACCTACTGCCTGTCGGTCCTGTGCGACCACGACGCGGCCACCACCGCCCTCGGGGACGTCCTCGCCCTCGCCGAGCGGCGCGGACAGCGCGTCCCGCAGACCGCCGCCGACCGCAGGGCCTGGCTGTACGCGCTGGCCCGCTGGGCGTGCCTGCGCGGGCTGGCCGAGGCCAAGCAGAAACGTCAGTCCACGCACGCGGCGGGCCGCCCCAGGGCCGGCGGCCCCGTCCCCGAGCCGGCCGTCGCGCCCGAGGTCGAGGAGCAGCGGCGGCGTGAACTCGCCCTGCTGGCCTGGCCCGAGGCGGCCGGCACCAGCCCCGAGCAGCGTGAGGCGCTGGAGCTTGCGGTCCGCCACCACCTCGCCCACCACGAGGTCGCCGCCGTCCTCGGCATGGAGCCCGCCACCGCCCGCGAACTGCTCGCCTCCGCCGCCTGCGAGGTCGAGCGGACCCGCGCGGCCCTCGCCGTCGTCCGCACCGGCGGCTGCCCGAGCGTCGCCCACCTCACCGGTGACAGCCGGCTGGTCCTCAGCACCGCCCTGCGCCGCGAACTGGTCCGGCACGTCGACGACTGCCCGCGCTGCCGCCGTACCGCCGAGCGGGCCGCGCCCGGCCACTGGCCCGGCGCCACGGTCACCCCCGCCGAGCTGCCCGTGCTCCCGGCCCCGCGCGCGGGCCTGCACACCGCCCTCGCGCATCCCACGCGCGCGCGGGGAGCGGCCGTCCCGCGCTTCGACCGGCGCGGCTTCCCGATGGACCCCAAGGACCGCGCGGCCCGCCGCGACCGCATCCGCGCGCGTGCCGTCACCACGACCGTCGTCGCCACCGTCGTCGCCGCGCCCGTGCTCGCCCTGTGGGCCGCCTACCGGGGCACCCCGACCGCCGAGGCGGAGGCCCGCTCCGCCACCGCGCGCGAGGCGCAGGGCCCCGACGCCCTCGGCAGCGACACCGCCGGCGGCTACGAGAACGCCGGCAACGCGCGCGTGAAGCCCGGTGCCCACCCCTCCGCCAAGGACGGCGAGGCGGACGTCTCCGTGGAGGTCGTCAGCGTCGTCGGAGCCGACAAGAAGGGGTCCGGACACCTCGCGGTCAGCGCCGGTACCGACGGCGACACCACCCTCGTCACCCTCACCGCCAGCGGCTCAGGCCCCGTCCACTGGTCCGCGTCCACCACGGCGCCCTGGCTCTACCTCAGCCAGTCCTCGGGAACCCTGGACCCCGGCCAGACGTTGACGATCAAGGTGCAGGTCGACCAGCTGACCGAGCCCCACGGCCACTGGCAGGCCCAGCTGGCGATCGCCCCCGCCGGCTCCATCGTCACCATCGACGGCTACGGCCCCGCCCCCCGCACCGGCCCCACCCCGCCCGACACGACCAGCCCCGACCCGACGCCGTCGACTTCCGCCCCGACGACCCCGCCCCCGTCCAGCGAGCCCCCACCCCCCACGGGCTCCCCGACCACACCACCGTCCGACCCCCCGACCACACCACCGTCCGACCCGCCGACCGCGCCGGACAGCCCGTCACCGTCCCCGACCGGCTCCACCTCCGACCCCGGCTCAGGGACGGACGACGGCAGCCCCAGCCCCTCGGGACAGACCCCGTAGCCTCCACCTGAACCGGCTCGGCGCGCCCCCCCGTTGGCTCGGGTGAGGCGCGCCGGTTCAGCGTGCGGTCAGCACTGGGGGATGGTCTTCTCGTGGAAGTTCCAGTTGCCGTCCGCGTAGCCCGCGTACACGTAGGCCACCGAGGTACCCGAGGACGGCCAGTAGCCATAGCTGGCGGAGTAGACCTGGACCACCCGGTACCAGACGTCGCCGTTGCCGGCGTAGTCGCCGGTGGTCCAGCACACCATGTTGACCGCGTCCCCGGACCACGAGTAGGACTCCAGGTCGCCGGCGACCTTGGCCGACGATGTGTGCGGCTGCGCGTAGACGCCCACCCCGTGGCCCGTCGGGTGGTTGTTGAGGTAGTACCAGCCGACGGCGTTCGCGTTGCCGGCCGAAAGGCCGATCCCGGTGGCTGCCAGCGCCACCGTGGCGGCCGCAGTCGCTCCGCGGCGGCCGATCTTCTTGAGGATGCCCTTGGTCATGCCGATTCTCCTGTCCGGTCGAACCGTCCGGTGCCGTCCCGTCGATCACGTGCGCTTGCCCGGCCGTCGCCGGACGAGGCGTCGGTCGGAGCGAGGGGCGGAACAGCGAATCCGGCCTTCCAACGTCGGTGCCACGCTGCTGCCTTGACCGAACGTTTCATCGCAGTTCCTTTCCTTCGCCGTGCGGGAGCGGCAGGCTGCCTCCGGGACGCTACGGACGCGGGTTCGTCGACCGTCCTGGATTCGTCCTAATGCCAGGTCAGCCGGGGGGCGATGCTGACCGTGAAGTTCCGGGGGGAACATGAGGTTCGGCGTGCTGGGGCCGTTACACGCTCAGATCACCGGCCGCGAGGTCCGGCTCGACGGACCGCGGCAGGCGAAGACGCTGGCCGCGCTTCTCGTCGACGCCAACGACGTCGTCGCCATGGACCGTCTCGTCGCCGTGATGTGGGACGCGAAAGCACCCGCCACCGCGGTCCGTCAGGTCCAGGACGCTGTCTCCGGGCTGCGCCGCAACCTTGCCGCGTGCGGAGCGCCCGGCTCCTTGATCAGCACGCGGCGCGGCGGCTACGAGATCCACCTGGACCCGGACCAGCTCGACCTGCTGGAGTTCGACCACGAGCGGTACCTCGCCGAACGCCACACGGCCCCGTTCGAGACAGCCGCCGCGCTGCGGCGTGCGCTGGCCTGCTGGCGCGGCAGCGCCCTGGTCGACGTCTCCAGCCGGATTCTGGATATCGACGCGGCACGGCTGAACGAGAAACGCGCGGCCACACACAAGCAGTGCCTGAGCGTCGAACTCGACCTGGGGCGCCATCGGGAGGTCATCGACGAACTGACCGCTCTGCTCCGTGAGCACCCCTACGACGAGCACCTCGCCGAACACCTGATGGTCGCCCTCTACCGGTCCAGGCGACAAGGCGAGGCGCTGCAAGCGTACGAGCGGCTGCGCCGGACACTGGCCGACGAACTCGGCGTCGACCCCGCCCCACCTCTCCAGGAGCTGCACCGGCGCATCCTGCTCGCCGATCCCGCTCTGGCGGCACCTGCCGCCGCGTCTGCCCCTGCCCCTGTGCCTGCTCCCGCGCGGGGCCCCTCGGACGCGCGACCGGAAGGCCCGGGCGCCCCGGTCGCCGAACCGGTCATGGCGATGCCGGTGCGCCAACTGCCCCTCGACGTACCCGACTTCGTGGGCCGGGCCGACGCGCTGGCCGAGGTCGGCCGGTTGCTCCACTCAACCGGCTTACCGAACTCACCCGGCCTACGGGACTTACCCGGCTTACCGGACTCATCCGGCGCCTCGGCGTCGAACCGGGCTCCGGTGGCCGTCATCGTGGGCGGGCCGGGTGTCGGCAAGTCCTGCCTGGTGACGCACGCCGCGCGGCTGGCGAGCTCCGCCTTCCCCGACGGCCAGCTCTACCTCGATCTCGCCGCGACATCGGACGAGCCGCGGGACCCCGGGCTGATGCTGGCCGAGGCGCTGCGCGCGCTGTCGATCGCCGGCAGTGCGATCCCGAACGGCCTGTCCGAGCGGGCCGCGCTCTTCCGGTCGTTGCTGGTGGACCGCCGCATGCTGGTGGTGCTGGACGACGCAGGCCACGCCGATCAGGTGCTGCCGTTGCTGCCCGGGGCCGACGGCTGTGCCGTGTTGATCACCAGCCGCACTCTGCTGACGCAACTCCCCGGCGCTCGCCACATCGACCTGGACGTGCTGACCCCGGCAGAGGCACGGGAGCTGTTCACCGGGATCGTCGGGCGGCGGCGGGTCGAGCGGGAGCCGGCGGAGGCCGACGCGATACTCGACTGCTGCGGCAACCTGCCGCTCGCGATCCGGATCGCCGGCGCCAAGCTCATCGGCCGCCCGGCATGGTCGCTGCGGGTGCTGCGGGAGCGGATCGAGGACGAGTCCCGGCGGCTGGCCGAGCTGAGGATCGGGGACCTCAGCGTGCGAGCCAGCGTCGAACTGAGCCTGCGGCTGCTGCCGGCCGACGCGGTGCGCGCGCTGAGCCTGCTGGGTCTGCTCGGCCCTTACACCCTGCCCGGCTGGGTGGTCGGCCCGCTGCTGGACCGCTCGGACGCCGAGGAGGTGCTGGACGTCCTCGTCGACGCCAGCCTGGTGCGGCTGACCGCCACCGACGCCATCGGCCAGCCGCGCTACCGGCTGCACGACCTGATCAGGACCTGTGCCGTGGAGATCGCCGCCCCGCTGCCGGCGGCGGACAAGCGGGACGCGATCGTCCGGGTGCTGTCCGCCTGGCTCGACCTGGTCGGGCGCGGCACCGACCGGCTACCGGCCGGGCTGCTGGCCGCCGCGCCCGGTTCGGCGCCGCGCCGGCCGCTGCCCGACACGGTCGTCGACCGGCTGCTGGCCGACCCGGTCGGTTGGTTCGACGTGGAACGCGACAACCTGCTCGGTGCGGTGAAACTGGCCGTGGACTGGGGACTGGACGAGATGGCCTGGGAGCTGGCGGCCGGCCCCGCGACGTACTACGACCACCGGTGCCTGTATCAGGACTGGCAGCACGGGCACCGGCTCGCCCTGGACGCGGCGCTGGCCGTCGGCAACACCCGAGGCACCTCGGTGCTGCTGCGCGGACTTGGCCAACTGCACATCTATCGTGACGAGTTCGAGGAGGCGACCCGGGCCCTGGAGTCCTCCGTCGGACTGTGCCAGGACGGCGGGGACAAGCGCGGCGAGGCGTTGTCGATGGCGATGCTGAGCACGATCAGCAGGGTACAGGGCCGTGACGACGAAGCCGCCGAACGGGTCGAGCAGGCGCTGGCCGTCGCGGTCGGCGAGGGCGACCGGCATCTGGAGGCGCAGCTGTCCTGCTCGATGGCCGTCATGCGACTCATGCAGGACGAACTCGACGAGGCGCAGTCCTGGTTCGACAACGCCTTGCGCCAGGCCAGGGCGCTCGACGACGAGCACCGGGTGGCGGTCGTGCGGCGACGCTCCAGCCGGCTGCACGATCGGCGCGGTGATCCGCACGAGGCGCTGCGCTGCCTGCGGCAGGCGTTGGCCACCTTCGAGAAGCTGGCCGACGAGCGGTGCGCCGCGTACACGCTGCTGGAAGTCGGCCGTGTGTACGCCGGTCAGCACGACCGGGACCGGGCGACCCCGGCGTTGGAACGCGCGGCGGACCTCTTCCACCGGCACGGCGACCGCCAGGACGAGGCCACGTGCTGGCAACTGATCGGCGACCTGGACGCCGCCGCCGGCGCCCACCACCTGGCGCACCGGCACCGCGGACGGGCACAGCGCTTGTGGCAGACGATCGGCGACATCAACCGAACGAAAGCACCAGCGCGACCGTCCTCCCCATGACCCAGCCGCCTCGCTGCCCCCGCAGAGGGGTAGGTACGTGACCGGCCCCCCGACCGGCGAACGGTCCGGGGGTGTGCCAGTCCTCACCCTCGCGGTGCGGTGCGGGCCTCCGCCGTCCAAGCCGCATCGGCTGCCTCGGAGGTGCTGCCGGCCGGCGACTAGGCGTCCGTGGAAGCCTGGGGTGGGTCCGCCGGGTGCGGGGCCACCAGGGGCAGCTGGGACGCCAGTCGCTGTTCGCACAGCTCGACCAGGCGGTGGTAGCCGGCCTTGCCCATCAGCTCGGTCAGTTCCGCGCGGTAGGAGACGTAGACCGGCTCGCCCGCGCCGTGCGCCGAGGTCGCCGACGTGCACCACCAGTGCAGGTCGTGGCCGCCCGGACCCCAGCCCCGCCGGTCGTACTCGCCGATGGACACCTGGAGCACACGCGTGTCGTCGGGACGGTCGATCCAGTCGTACGTCCGCCGGACCGGCAGCTGCCAGCACACGTCCGGCTTGGTCTCCAACGGCTCCCGGCCCTCCTTCAGGGCCAGGATGTGCAGCGAGCAGCCGGCGCCGCCCGCGAACCCGGGCCGGTTCTGGAAGATGCACGAGCCCTGGAAGGGGCGGGTCTGCCGCGAGCCCTCGTCGTCCTCCGAGACCCAGCCGTGCCGCGTGCCCTCGTCGTGGTGCTGCCAGATGTCCGGTGTGAGCCTCGCCACGAACCCGGCGACCCGCTTCTCGTCGTCCTCATCCGAGAAGTGCGCGCCCAGCGTGCAGCACCCGTCGTCCGCGCGGCCCGCCTCGATGCCCTGGCAGCCGCTCCCGAAGATGCAGTTCCAGCGAGAGGTCAGCCATGTCAGGTCGCAGCGGAAGACCTGCTCGTCGTCCGCCGGATCAGGAAACTCCACCCACGCGCGCGGGAAGTCCAGCCCCTGCTCGTCACTTACCGGGGAGGACGCGGCGGCCCTGCCGGTCTTGTCGCTCTTGCCGGACTTCGCCTTCTTCGTCTTTGGCACGCGTCCAGGGTAAGTCGCCCGCGACCACGCGGAGGACCGTGAACCGGTGATGTGGCAGTAGCGTGCCGTACATGAGACTCGGTGTCCTCGACGTGGGTTCGAACACGGTGCATCTGCTGGTGGTGGACGCCCACCCAGGCGCCCGCCCCCTGCCCGCGCACTCGCACAAGGCCGACCTGCGGCTCGCCCAGCTCCTCGACGACGACGGCGCCATCGGCGACCACGGCGTCGACCAGCTGATCGCCGTCGTCAAGGACGCCCTCCAGGCGGCCGAGGACAAGGGCGTCGAGGACCTCCTCCCCTTCGCGACCTCCGCCGTCCGCGAGGCCACCAACGCCGACGACGTCCTCACGCGCGTGGAGAACGAGACCGGCGTACGGCTCCAGGTCCTCAGCGGCGCCGAGGAGGCCCGGCTCACCTTCCTCGCCGTACGCCGCTGGTTCGGCTGGTCCGCCGGAAAACTCCTGGTCCTGGACATCGGCGGGGGCTCCCTGGAGATCGCCTTCGGCCTGGACGAGGAACCTGACGCAGCCGTCTCCCTCCCCCTCGGCGCCGGGCGCCTCACCGCCGCCCGCCTTCCCGACGACCCCCCGCACCCCGACGACGTCCGCGCCCTGCGCCGCGACGTCCGCGCCGAGATCGCGCGCAACGTCGCCGAATTCAGCCGCTTCGGCGCCCCCGACCACGTCGTCGCCACCTCCAAGACCTTCAAGCAGCTGGCCCGCATAGCCGGCGCCGCGCGCAGCGCCGACGGCCTCTACGTCCAGCGCGAACTCAAACGCGAATCCCTGGAAGCCTGGGTCCCCCGCCTCGCCGGCATGACCGCCGACCAGCGCGCCGAACTCCCCGGCGTCTCAGAAGGCCGAGCCGGCCAGCTCCTCGCCGGCGCCCTGGTGGCGGAGGGCGCGATGGACTTGTTCGGCGTGGAGAGCCTGGAAATCTGCCCGTGGGCCCTGAGAGAGGGCGTGATCCTCCGCCGCCTCGACCACATGGAGTCGGAGAAGTAGAGAGGGCGAGCCAAGGCGCCCCCGAAGGGGCGCGGGGAACTGTGCGACAAGCCACGTACAACCCGCACCCGCCGGAATGGCAAAGCTCACAACGGCGAATAGGCACCCGACACCCTCACCTGACCACACCGTAAGGTGACGACGTGGCTGACCCAACGGACGTGAAAACCGCACTGTCGACAGCCTCCGTGTACCCGGAGTCCACCGCGACCGCCTTCGAGATCGCGGCGCGCCTCGGCTACGACGGCGTCGAGGTCATGGTGTGGACCGACCCGGTCAGCCAGGACATCGAGGCCCTGCGTCGTCTCTCCGACCACCACGACATCCCCATCCTCGCGGTCCACGCCCCCTGCCTGCTCATCACCCAGCGGGTCTGGTCCACCGACCCCTGGACCAAGCTCCAGCGGGCCCGGACGGCCGCCGAGAAGCTCGGCGCGTCCACCGTCGTCGTACACCCCCCGTTCCGCTGGCAGCGGCAGTACGCCCGGGACTTCGTGAACGGGATCTGGCGGATGGCGAACGAGACGGACGTACGGTTCGCCGTCGAGAACATGTACCCCTGGCGCTACCGCGACCGCGAGATGCTGGCGTACGCCCCCGACTGGGACGTCACCAAGGACGACTACCGGCACTTCACGATCGACCTCAGCCACGCCGCGACCGCCCGCACCGACGCGTTGGGCATGGCCGCCCGCATGGGCGACCGCCTCGGCCACGTCCACCTCGCCGACGGCCGCGGCTCCGCCAAGGACGAGCATCTCGTCCCCGGGCGCGGCACCCAGCCCTGCGCCGAACTGCTGCACGGCCTCGCCACGAGCGGCTTCGACGGCCACGTCGTCATCGAGGTCAACACGCGGCGCGCGATGTCCGGCGCCGAACGCGAGGCCGATCTCGCCGAGGCCCTGGCCTTCGCACGCGCCCACCTGGCCGCCGGCGCGAAGGTACCCCGACGATGAGCGAGACGTCCGCGCGCGGCCGGGACGGCGGGGCACCGGGGCGCCGCCGGGGCCGGCCGCCGCGCACCGAGTCCGCCGGCACCCGCGCCCGCATCCTCGGCGCCGCCCGCGAGGAGTTCTCCGAACGCGGCTACGAGAAGACGTCCGTACGCGGCATCGCCAAGGCCGCCGGCGTCGACTCCGCGCTCGTCCACCACTACTTCGGCACCAAGGAGCAGGTCTTCGAGGCGGCCATCGCCGTCGCCTTCGCGCCCGCCCTGGCCGAGCCGAACGCGCTGACCGAAGGGCCGCTGGACGGTGTGGGGGAGCGGATGACCCGCTTCATCTTCGGCATCTGGGAGAACCCCACGACCCGCACCCCGCTGCTCGCGATCGTGCGCTCGGCCGTCAACAACGACACCGCCGCCGCCGTCTTCCGCCGCCTGATCGCCGGCCAGGTGCTGCGCCGCGTCGCCGCTCAGGTGAACCTGCCCGACGCGGAGCTGCGCGCAGAGCTGGCGGCGGCGCAGCTGGTGGGTGTGGCGATGATGCGGTATGTGATCAAGCTGGAGCCGCTGGCCTCGGCCGACCCGGAGCAGATCATCGCCCGGGTGGCACCCGTCGTACAGCACCACCTCACGGCTCCCTGAGCCGGAGGGGCCCCGGATCCGGGCCGTGGACGCGCGTCCCGCATTCCGGACAAGCGTGTCCAGCAGTTGGAGCGGCGGCGTAGTCTCGTAGGGAGTCAGAACTCCCAGAAGGACATTGAAGGAGCGAGCGACGATGCCCGAGCTGAGGTCCCGCACAGTCACCCACGGCCGCAACATGGCGGGCGCCCGCGCCCTTATGCGCGCCTCCGGTGTACCCGGTGCGGACATCGGCCGGAAGCCGATCATCGCGGTAGCCAACTCCTTCACCGAGTTCGTGCCGGGCCACACCCACCTGCAGCCCGTCGGCCGGATCGTCAGCGAGGCGATCACCGAGGCCGGCGGCATCCCGCGCGAGTTCAACACGATCGCCGTGGACGACGGCATCGCCATGGGCCACGGCGGCATGCTCTACAGCCTGCCCTCCCGCGACCTGATCGCGGACTCGGTGGAGTACATGGTGGAGGCCCACTGCGCCGACGCCCTGGTCTGCATCTCCAACTGCGACAAGATCACCCCGGGCATGCTGCTGGCGGCGCTCCGCCTCAACATCCCCACGGTGTTCGTCTCCGGCGGCCCGATGGAGTCCGGTCGCGCCACCCTCGTCGACGGCACGGTCCGCACGCTCGACCTGGTCGACGCGATCTCCGACGCCGTCAACGACAAGATCTCCGACGAGGACATCCTCCGTATCGAGGAGAACGCCTGCCCGACCTGCGGCAGCTGTTCCGGCATGTTCACCGCCAACTCGATGAACTGCCTCACCGAGGCCATCGGCCTCTCCCTGCCCGGCAACGGCTCGGTCCTCGCCACCCACACCGCGCGCAAGCAGCTCTACGTCGACGCCGCCCGCACGGTCATGGACATCACCCGCCGCTACTACGAGCAGGACGACGAGTCCGTCCTCCCGCTGAACGTCGCCACCTTCCAGGCCTTCGAGAACGCCATGGCCCTGGACATCGCGATGGGCGGCTCCACCAACACGATCCTGCACCTGCTGGCCGCCGCGCAGGAGGGGGGCGTTCCCTTCGGCCTGGAGCAGATCGACGCGGTCTCCCGGCGCGTCCCCTGCCTGGCGAAGGTCGCGCCCAACGTCGCGAAGAACCGCACGTACTACATGGAGGACGTGCACCGCGCCGGCGGCATCCCCGCCCTCCTCGGCGAACTGCACCGCGCGGGCCTGCTCAACGAGGACGTGCACGCCGTGCACAGCCCGTCCCTCGCCGACTGGCTGAAGACCTGGGACGTCCGCGGCGGCTCCCCGTCCCCCGAGGCGGTCGAACTCTGGCACGCGGCCCCCGGCTGCGTCCGCTCCGCCGAGGCGTTCTCCCAGTCCGAGCGCTGGGAGGCGCTGGACGAGGACGCGGCGGAGGGCTGCATCCGCAGCGCCGAGCACGCCTACTCCAAGGACGGCGGCCTGGCCGTCCTCAGGGGCAACCTGGCCGTCGACGGCTGCGTGGTGAAGACCGCCGGTGTCGACGAGTCCATCTGGACCTTCGAGGGCCCGGCCGTGGTCTGCGAGTCGCAGGAGGAGGCCGTCCAGCGGATCCTCACCCAGGAGGTCAAGGACGGCGACGTCGTCGTCATCCGCTACGAGGGCCCCAAGGGCGGCCCCGGCATGCAGGAGATGCTCTACCCGACCTCGTACCTGAAGGGCCGCGGCCTGGGCAAGACCTGCGCCCTGGTCACCGACGGCCGCTTCTCCGGCGGCACCTCCGGCCTCTCCATCGGCCACGCCTCCCCCGAGGCGGCCTCCGGCGGCACGATCGCCCTCGTCCAGGACGGCGACCGCATCCGCATCGACATCCCCAACCGCACCATCGAACTGCTCGTCGACGACACCGAACTGGCCCGCCGCGAACAGTCCCTCAACGGCACCTACGCCCCCAAGAACCGCACCCGCAAGGTCTCCGCGGCCCTCCGCGCCTACGCCGCCATGGCCACCAGCGCCGACAAGGGCGCAGTCCGAGACGTCACCAGGCTGGGCTGACCCACCCACCGCAAGGAGCCGCCTCCGCGAACGGGGGCGGCCCTTTCACACGGGCCGCGGAAACGACACGGCCCCCGATCCCCCGGGTCGCCTCGAAGCCGACGGCGCTACGACGCGCCTCAAAGGGGCGCGGGCCTGTGTTCGATATGCGGCTCCGCCGCGTGGGCGCGACAAGCCACGACGCACCGTCAGTCGAGAACGCACCCCCGGCCGGCAGGCCCCCTCACCAGTCCGACGGCTTCGCGTCCACCCCGAACACCGTCCCGTCCGCCGCCGCACCGAAGACATGCGACCCGGCGACCACCGGCGAGGGCAGCGCCGCCGCCACCCGGTCAGACGCCGCGCCGGGGTGCGGCCGGGTCTGGCCGGCGAACCGACCGTCCCGCACGTCAACCGCCAGCACGCGCCCGTCCGCCGCCGCCAGGTACACGTACCGCCCGTCGGCCACCGGCGCCGAACCCCGGCTCACCGCGGTCTCCAGGTGCCACACCCGCCGCCCGGCCCCCATGTCGACCGCGTCCAGCGCCCCGTCCGCGCCCAGCACGTACACCACCCCGCCCCGCACCACCGCCCGCGCGTCCGCACGCGGCGCCGGAAGCTTCACGCGCCGGGACGCCCGCTTCCCCGGCTCGTACCGGAGAACGGCGTCCGTGTCGCCGTACACCGGATCGGCGGCCAGGAAGAACACGGCACCCCCCTCCGCGCCGACCGGCCGCAGGCTGCCCGTCAGCCGCGCCTCCCAGCGCACCGCCCCCGAGGTGGGGTCCACCGCCGTGACACGGCTGCTGCCACCGTCGTCCGACGTCGCCGTCGCGTAGACCAGGCCGTCCCCGGCGAACGAGTCGAGACGTGCCACACCGGAGCCGGGCAGCCGCCGCTGCCACTTCGTGGCGCCGGACGCGCTGTCCACCCCGGTGAGCGTGCCGTCGGCGTGCGTGAGCAGCAGCATGTGCGTGGTGTGGCCGAGTCCGGCGTACGCGGCCAGGTCCCGCTGCCAGCGGGTACGGCCCGACGCGGGATCGAGCCCGGCCACGTGGCGTCCGTTCCCGCTCACGATCTGCACCAGCCCGCCCGACACGACCGGCGGCCCGCTCCACCGCGCCCCGGTGACGGCATGCCGCCACAGCAGACGGCCGTCGGCCGGATCGAGCGCGTACACCGCGCGGGACCGCCCGCACAGCAGCTTCCCCGCCCCGTACGCACACTGCGGCGTGCCCTCGCCCGCGCCGGCCGGCCCGGCCCGCCAGGCGTCGAACGCCGTGGACGCCGTACGGGGCGCGGCCTCCCGCGGCCCGGCCCCGCCACCGCCGAGCAGCAACGCCGACACGCCCGCCCCGGCCACGGCCAGCCCGATGCCCCCGGCGACAAGAGCCATCCGCCGCCGGCGCCGACGTACCCGCCCCGCCGCCGGCACCGAAACCGACCCCGGCACCGACGCAGCCCCCGGCTCGGCCACACACTCTGCCCCGGCCTCTCCAGCCTCCCCGGCGTCCGCGACCTCCCCGCTCCGCTGCGCCGGTATGAACGCCTGGGTGTCGTACGACGCCGCCACCGACCGCAGGTCCCGCATCAGCTCGTCCGGCGTAGGCCGCTCCTCCGGCTCCTTGGCCAGGCAGCGCAGCACCAGCGGCGCCAGGTTCTCCGGCACACCGGTCAGGTCGGGCTCGTCGTGCACCACCTGGTAGGCGACGATGTACGGGCTGTCGGAGTCGAACGGCCCCCGCCCCGTCGCCGCGTGCACCATCACCGAACCGAGCGCGAAGATGTCAGCGGCGGGCCCCACCTCGCGCGGCCGCCGGAACTGCTCGGGCGCCATGAAGGGCGGCGTGCCGATCAACTTCCCGGTCTCGGTGCGCAGTTCGCTGTCCTTGGGGAGCGAGATGCCGAAGTCGATGACCTTCGGCCCGTCCTCGGCGAGCAGCACGTTGCTGGGCTTGAGATCCCGGTGCACGACTCCGACCCGGTGGATGTCCCGCAGGGCCTCCGCGAGCCCGGCCATCAGCCGGCGCAACTGGCCGGGTTCCATGGGCCCGTTCCGCTTCACCTGCTCCGACAGGGTCGGGCCGGGGATGAACAACGTGGCCATCCACGGTCGTTCACCCTCCGGGTCGGCGTCCACCACGGGCGCGGTGAAGGCGCCGCTCACCCGCCGGGCCGCCGCCACCTCCTGCCGGAAACGCCCCCTGAACTCGGGGTCCTTGGCGAACTCGGCGTGCACGACCTTGACCGCGAGCTTCAGTCCCGACGTACTGCGCGCCAGGTGCACCACGCCCATCCCACCGGAACCCAGACAGGACTCCAGCCGGTAGTGACCGGCGTATTCGGGACGTTCCGCTTCCGCGCCCGCCCCGGGCCCGTGCTGTGGCGTCACTGGGACCACCCCCGACCACCCCCGTGCTGTTCGACCGCGCGCGCGACGCACGGAGCCTAGTCGATGACTCGTACGAGACAGAGGCGGCTTGCTAGCGTTCGCGTGCGAGTCACGCACATGTGTCTTATGACGCGAACGAGCGGATCCGCGAAGCAACGGATGCGGGAAGCGACGGATGCGCGAAGCAACGGAACGGATCATCGGATCAGCGCGGCCCCGTGACGGACACGGGGCCGGACCGGGGGAGGACGTCATGGCAGTCGAACAGGTCACCGAGGTCGGAGGCACCGACGAGGAACGCTCGCTGACGGCGCAGTCCGCCACCGTGCACTCCTACTCCGTCGCCCCGGGCGTCCGCCTCAACGTCCGCAGCGGCCCCGGCACCGGCTACGGCATCGTCCGCGTCCTGGCCGAGGGCGCCAAGGTCCGCATCTACTGCCAGTCCCCGGGCACGACGGTCACCGGCCCTTACGGAACCTCGAACATCTGGGACAACATCGGCAGCGGCGAGTACGTCTCGGACACCTACATCCACACCGGCAGCGACGGCTACGTGGCAGACCGCTGCGGCTGACGGCATGGGTGCCGGGCGCGGGCCGACCGGCGCGGCCGACCGGCGTGGCTGACCGTCGCGGGCGACCCTGCCCCCGAGCCCGCGTCCCGGCGGCGCCATAATCGTCCCGTGAGCGACGAACCCGGCACCCCGGACACCCCCGCGGGCTCGACAGGCGCCGCCCCCGGCGGGCCGCGGCCCGAGCCCTTGCGTTTCTTCGGCACGTCCTGGGTCGAGCACGACCAGGGCTACGGCGCCCGCCGCGCCGGTGTCGCCGTCGGCTCGCTCGTCGCGGCGGCCTTCTCCTGCCTGGTCCTGCGCTTCGCCTACCAGGGCATCCAGATCGCCGACACCGGCACCTTCGTGACCGTGCTCATCATCGCCATGTTCGCGATCTGCAGCGCCCTCGCCTTCCGCAACACCTGGGACGGCTTCGGCAAGCGGCACGACCCGGCCCGCCAGGCGTCCCTGCGCGGCCTGCTCGCGATCGGCTTCGTCGGCTCCCTGCTCGCCTACTTCTTCCGCTCCCTCACCGAGGCCCCCGGCGAACGGCTGCACCGCGAGGAGTACGACACGGCCCGCGCCGAACACGAACGCCGCACCGCCCGCCGCACCGGCAACCCGAAGAAGAAGCGCCGCAAGTAGCCGCCCCGCACACCGACCTGGCCGCCCCCGGCGGACGCCTCCGCTTCAGGCGTCCCTCGTTCTGCCCGAGCACCGCAGGACCGCATACCCCGACGAGGTGTGCGCCGCCTGCTGAACGTCTTCCCCGACGGCATCGTCGCGTCGAGGAGACGTACGACGTCCTCCTCCCGGTCGCCGTCACCCTCACCCCTGACGTCACCACCCATCAGATCAACGGTCCGCGCGGCGGCCGGCTCACCCAGCCGGCCGCCGCGCCTCTTGACGTGACCGCGGCCCGAGCACATTATTCATCACATGATGAATTACTCGACCGGCCCGGCCACCGAGCCACCGGCCCCGGAGCCACCCGCGCCCGAGCCGTCCGCCCCCCACGCCGTCCGCGCCCAGGACCTCACCGTCGTCCGAGGCCCCCGCACCGTCCTCCACCACCTCGGCTTCACCGTCCCCCGCGGGCAGATCACCGGACTGCTCGGCCCCTCGGGCTGCGGCAAGTCGACCCTCATGCGCGCCATCGTCGGCACCCAGGCCAAGGTCACCGGCACCCTCGACGTCCTTGGCCACCCGGCTGGCCACCCCGCCCTGCGCAGCCGCCTCGGCTACGTCACCCAGGCCCCCTCCGTCTACGGCGACCTCACCGTCCGGCAGAACCTGGAGTACTTCGCGGCGATCCTCGACCCCGGCCGCGCCGCCGCCGAACGCCGCCACGAACACGTCACCCGCGCCATCGCCGACGTCGACCTCACCAGTCACGCCGACGCCCTCGCCGGCCACCTCTCCGGCGGCCAGCGCGGCCGCGTCTCCCTCGCGGTCGCCCTCCTCGGCGCCCCCGAACTCCTCGTCCTCGACGAACCCACCGTCGGCCTCGACCCCGTCCTCCGCCGCGACCTGTGGAGCCTCTTCGACCACCTCGCCGCCGACCGGGGCGCCACCCTCCTCGTCTCCTCCCACGTCATGGACGAGGCCGAGCGCTGCCACCGCCTCCTCCTCATGCGCGAGGGCGAGATCCTCGCCGACGGCACCCCCGACGCCCTGCGCACCCGCACCGGCACCGACACGGTCGAGGCCGCCTTCCTCCACCTCGTCGACGAGGCCACCGCCGACAGCCGCGCCCGCAGCAAGGAGAGCACCCGATGACCACCAGCGCGCCCCACGCCGCGACCCCCGGCCCCATCACGCCCCCCAGCGCCTTCAACGCCTCCCGGACCACCGCCACGGCCGCCCGCGTCCTGCGCCAGCTGCGCCACGACCCGCGCACCGTCGCGCTGATGGTCCTCGTCCCCTGCGTGATGCTCGTCCTGCTCCGCTACGTCTTCGACGCCAGCCCGCGCACCTTCGACGACATCGGCGCCTCCCTGCTCGGCATCTTCCCGCTGATCACGATGTTCCTCGTCACCTCCATCGCCACCCTGCGCGAACGCACGTCGGGCACCCTCGAACGCCTCCTCGCCATGCCGCTCGGCAAAGCCGACCTCATCGCCGGCTACGCCCTCGCCTTCGGCACCCTCGCGATCATCCAGTCCGCCCTCGCCACCGGCCTCGCCGTCTGGTTCCTCGGCCTGGACGTCACCGGCTCACCCTGGCTCCTGCTGCTCGTCGCCCTCCTCGACGCCCTGCTCGGCACCGCCCTCGGCCTCTTCGTCTCCGCCTTCGCCGCCTCCGAGTTCCAGGCGGTCCAGTTCATGCCGGCGGTGATCTTCCCTCAGCTCCTCCTCTGCGGCCTCTTCACGCCCCGCGACCAGATGCACCCCGTCCTGGAGGCCATCTCCGACGTCCTGCCGATGTCGTACGCCGTCGACGGGATGAACGAGGTCATGCGCCACACCGACATGACCGCCACCTTCGTGCGCGACGTCCTGATCGTCGCCGGCTGCGCACTGCTAGTCCTCGGCCTGGGCGCGGCGACCCTGCGACGCCGAACCCCCTGAGCCCACCGCAGGCATCCCCGGCGTCCGCCCACCGGACTGTCCGCTCGCAGCTCATCTCCGCGGTGCCAGACTGAACCCCATGAGCCAGAAAGTCGCAGTCCTCGGCACCGGCAAGATCGGCGAAGCCCTGCTCAGCGGAATGATCCGGGCCGGCTGGGCCCCCGCGGACCTCCTGGTCACCGCCCGCCGCCCCGAACGCGCCGAAGAACTCCGAACCCGCTACGGAGTCGCCCCGGTCAGCAACGCCGAGGCCGCGAAGACCGCCGACACCCTGATCCTCACGGTCAAGCCCCAGGACATGGGCACCCTCCTGGACGAACTCGCCCCGCACATCCCCGTCGACCGCCTGATCATCAGCGGCGCGGCCGGCATCCCCACCTCCTTCTTCGAGGAGCGCCTGGTCGAGGGCACCCCGGTCGTCCGCGTCATGACGAACACGCCCGCCCTCGTCGACGAGGCCATGTCCGTCATCTCCGCCGGCACCCACGCCACCGCCGACCACCTCACCACCGCCGAGGACATCTTCGGCGCCGTCGGCAAGACCCTCCGCGTCCCCGAGTCCCAGCAGGACGCCTGCACCGCCCTCTCCGGCTCCGGCCCCGCCTACTTCTTCTACCTGGTCGAAGCCATGACCGACGCCGGCATCCTGCTCGGCCTGCCCCGCGACAAGGCCCACGACCTCATCGTCCAGTCCGCCATCGGCGCCGCCGTCATGCTCCGCGACAGCGGCGAACACCCCGTCAAACTCCGCGAGAACGTCACCTCCCCGGCCGGTACGACCATCAACGCCATCCGCGAACTCGAGAACCACGGCGTCCGCGCCGCCCTCATCGCTGCCCTCGAAGCGGCCCGCGACCGCAGCCGCGAACTCGCCACCGGCAAGAAGGACTGACCGCCGGTCCCACCGGGGGCGGCGCGCGATCAGCCCGCGGCCCCCGGTGGGACCGGCACCCCGGCACCGCTCGCCGACTCCACGACCTCCGCCGTGGTCACCACCCGCGCGAACCCGCCGCCGTGCAGCGACACCGCCGACGCCTGAGCGACCTCGTCCGCGGTGCGCCGCCAGCCGAACGGGCCCGCCAGATCGAACGTGTACGTCGCGTCGTACGCCACCACCACGTCGTACCCGAGATTCCCGCCCATCCGGGCCGTCGTCTCCACGCACATGTTCGTCTGGATGCCGGCCAGCACGATCTGCCCGATGCCCGACTCCTTCAGCCAGGCCCCCAGATCCGGCGTGCCGAGGAAGGCCGAGTTCACCGTCTTCGTCAGGAACAGCTCCGGACCGGCCCCCTTCCCGCGCCGCCGCGCCACGTACTCCTTCAGTTCATTGCCCTCCTGACCCCGACGCAGCGGCGACTCCGGCTTCACCGAGTCGTGCCGCACGAAGACGACCGGCCGCCCCGTCGACTGCCATACGTCGATCAGCTCCGCGATGTTGTCATCGGCCCCCGGATTGTTCCGCGGCCCCCAGTAGCCCAGCTCCTCGAAGCCCTTCTGCACGTCCACGACCACCAGCGCTGCGTTCTCCGCGATCTCCATGACCACGATCCTGCCGCCGCACCGCGCCCCGCCCCAGAGGACCGGAAGACAGCGATCGATGGTTTACTGCCAGGCATGGCCGACGCCCACCGCATCGCGCTCCTCGCCTTCCCCGGCATCCGCGCCTTCGACGTCTCCGTCATCACCGAGGTCTGGGGCACCGACCGCACCGACCGCGGCGCCCCAGCCTTCGACCTGCGCCGAGTCGCCGCCGACCCCACCAGCCCCATCCCGCTGCGCGGCGGCCTCTCCCTCCTTCCCGACCGCACCCTCACCTGGCTGCACCGGGCCGACCTCATCCTCGTCCCCGGCCTCGACGACCACCTCACCCCGGCACCCACCCCCGTCCTCGACGCCCTGCGCCGCGCCCACGCACGCGGCACCACCATCGCCGCCCTCTGCGGCGGCGCCTTCACCCTCGCCGAGGCCGGCCTCCTCGACGGCCGCCGCGCCATCACCCACTGGAACCTCGTCGGCCTCCTGCGAGCCCACCACCCCCAGGTCACCGTCGTCCCCGACGCCCTGTTCATCGAGGACGACAACATCTGGACGGCCGCCGGCACGGCGGCCGGCATCGACCTCTGCCTCCACCTGGTGCGCCGCACCCACGGCGCCGAAGCGGCCGCCACCATCGCCCGCTCCATGGTCACCGCCCCCTTCCGCACCGGAACCCAGGCACAGTTCATCGAGCACCCCACCCCGCACACCGACCGCGACGCCGACACCCTCGCCGCCGTACGCGAACACGCCCTGCGCCACCTCGACGAGCCCCTCACGGTCGCCGGCCTCGCCGCCCGCGCCGGCATGTCACCGCGCAGCTTCGCCCGCCACTTCAGCGCCGCCACCGGCACGACACCCCTGCGCTGGCTCCTCGACCAGCGCATCGCCGCCGCTCAGAAACTCCTCGAACGCACAGACCTCCCCATGCCCGAGGTCGCCCGCCGCGCCGGCTTCGGCAGCGAGGTCACAATGCGCCAGCACTTCGCCTCGCGCCTCGCCACCAGCCCGCGCGCCTACCGGGCCGCGTTCAGCACGGCCGGCTTGTCCGTGTGAGCGCCCGTCTGAGTGGGTGCATGAGCAGGGAGCAACCCGATCGCCCGGTACGCCGTATCGACGATCGGCCGGGCCATCGCCCGAGCCTTCTGCGCGCCATCACGCAGCACCCCCTCCACATACGCCGGATCAGCGCACAGCTCCCTGTGCCTGGCCTGCACGGGCCGAAGAAGCTCCACCACCGCGTCCGCGGTGTCCTTCTTCAAAGCGCCGTACGAGTGGTAAACGGACGACAGTGACTCAGGGTTCCCGTCCGTGCACGCTGCGAGAATCTCCAGCAGGTTCGCGACGCCGGGCCGCCCCTCCCTGTCGTACTCCACCTCGCTGCCGCTGTCGGTCACGGCCCGCATGACCTTCCTCCGCACCACCTCCGGCTCGTCCAGCAGATAGACGATCCCGGGCCCCGTGTCCTCAGACTTCCCCATCTTCGACGCCGGGTCCTGGAGGTTCATCACCCGCGCGGCCACCTGCGGAGGTGTCGCCTTCGGCACCACGAACGTGTGCCCGTACCGGTGGTTGAACCGGACCGCCAGATCGCGCGCCAGCTCCACGTGCTGCGTTTGGTCGTCGCCCACGGGCACCTCGTCCGCGCCGTACGCGAGGATGTCCGCCGCCATCAGGACGGGATATGTCAGCAGCGACAGCCGCACGCTGCCACCCCGCTCCCGCTCCCGTCCGGCCTTCTCCTTGTACTGGATCATCCGCCGCATCTCGCCGTCGGTCGCCACGCACTCCAGCAGGTACGACAGTCTCGTGTGCTCGTCGACATGGCTCTGCAGGAACACCGTGCACAACCGCGGATCGAGCCCCGACGCCAGCAGCAGCGTGGCCCCTTGCCGGCTGAGCCTGCGCACCCGAGCCGGATCGTGGTCCACGGTCAGCGCGTGCAGATCGACGATGCAGAACAGGGCGTCCGAGCCGTGCTGGTCCACCTCGGCCCAGCGCCGCATGGCCCCGAGGTAGTTTCCGAGCGTCAGGTGCCCGGTCGGCTTCACACCGCTGAAGACCCGCGTCATCTCTGTCTCCGTCTCCTGGTCGGGACCGCCGTCCCGGCGGCCGGCTCCCGGAGTCCTGGAGGGAGAAACGAGAACGGCCGCCGAAGCGGCGGCCGTTGGGTGCATACGTGAGTACGGCCGCCGTCAGGCGGCCCACCACAGTTGGGTGCACGTACGCGTAGTCATGGCCCCAACCGTACGCCGCCGGAGCGCGTCCGGCCACGAGTTGACACACCCCGGGCTGATCCGTAAGGTTCTTCGAGTTGTTCGACGTGAGAGCCGACTCCGGTCGGTCCCCGAACAACCATTCCGCAGGTACCAGCCACTACTCGGCGATCCGTCGCCGTTTCTTTGGCGCGCGTATGTGCGAAATGAGGAATCCGCGTTCGAAAGGGCGCAGGCCCCCGATTAGCTCGGGAGCAAGGAATCCGCTAAAGTCTCACTCGTCGGAACGGCCCAGCGGCCGGGAAGACAAACCCCGCTGACTGGGAATCAGACGCCGAAAGGATCTGATAGAGTCGGAAACGCAAGACCGAAGGGAAGCGCCCGGAGGAAAGCCCGAGAGGGTGAGTACAAAGGAAGCGACCGTTCCTTGAGAACTCAACAGCGTGCCAAAAATCAACGCCAGATATGTTGATACCCCGTTCTCGGTCATCATG